>NZ_JARACR010000006.1:0-168599 GCF_028765505.1 Aliivibrio sp. A6
AGTCACTCAGTTCATTGATTCCATTTACTTTCATTTTTAAAAATGAAAACAAACAGCTTGCTTTCGCAAATAGTGATTATCAACTCACAAGTGCCCACACAGATTGATTTGGTTAAATTGTTAAAGAGCATTTCTTCTACTTTCAAAGCATTCAATCTTATCAGCGAAGAGGACGGTCATTTTATTCATTTCAGATAAAGTGTCAAGCACTTATTTGAAATGAATGTTGATAACTCATCACACTAACCTTTCCTTCCAACCCCTTACGGGACGGGCTCTCCGTATCAGTGAGGTCGCATTATAGAGAGTTCGATCACATTAGCAAGTACTTTATCTATTTATTCTTAAAATTTGATTCAATTGCATAAATAGGCATCAATATGCTTAGTTATAGTTCACTTTAACGCTAAAAATAGACCACTTAAGGTCTAATTCTATCTATAGCACTGCAAATCATGACCTAAAAAATAGAATCAATAACTAATAATTTAAAATCATTCATTTAGAAGGTGATAATCATACAAAGCACAACATAAGACTCCCTCTTATATATCGGCACTCGTATAATTCATTAAACTTATACTTTTATCGGTCGATACATAGGTTAAATGTCGCTTATATTTTCTCGGAGCAAATAAGCATGAAGTTAAAAACACAATCTTACGTCCTCGCAGCTATTATTTTATGCTCTCTTATATTAATGACAGCAACAGGGCTATGGACATTACGTATTGCTAGCTCTATGGATAATAAATCTCGAGTTACTGAATTATTCCAAACAACCTATAACCTAATTACCAATATGGAAGAAATGGTAAGGCAAGGAAAAATAGAAGAGGATAAAGCCAAAGAGCTCACAATTACAATTTTACGAAACAATATCTATAAAGATAATGAATACGTATATGTTGCAGATAAAGACCTAATGTTCTTAGCTGCTCCTTTAGATCCTCAACTTCATGGTACTAGCTTTCATGAGTTCCGTGATAGTGAAGGAAAAAGTGTTGGCCAAATTTTAGAAAATGCCATAAATCAAAATCCATCAGGCATGGCTGAATATACATGGTCTTTAAAAATGCCAGATGGAAGTATTGATAAAAAGCTTTCTATTGCAGAAAAAACACAAGATTGGAATTGGATTGTAGGCACTGGTATTGGAGAAACAGAAGTTAATTCTCGATTCTGGTCTACAGCTCAATGGCAATTTGGTTTAACCTTTATCATTGCGAGTTTAATTTTTAGCATTCTAATGATTTCTATGAAACGTATGATTTCATTATTAGGTGGCGAACCTAAAGATGTCCACTCTGCAATCCAAACTGTTGCTGCTGGTGAGATTGTTACTCAATTTACAGAAAAAGCACCTGAAGGCAGTATTTATCACGCAGTTCAAACAATGAATTTATCATTAGCAGAGTTAGTTGAACATCTAACTCAAGCAATGCTTGCGTTAAAAGCTGAGTTATCTGATGTTCACTCTAGAGCAGGGACTGCAAGTGAATTGACTGAAAACCAGCACCAATCAACAGAGATGATAGCAGCGGCGATTACTGAGATGGCTTCTTCTGCTAATAATGTAGCAGATTCAGCACAAGAAACAGCCATTACTACAGACGAAGCCGATAAGCGAAGTGTTCGAACTCAAAAATTAATTACTGCGACCGTGTCTAATATAGAAGGACTTGCTGAACAATTAAATACAGCAAGTACTGCGGTTTCTGAATTAGATAGCAATGTGAACAACATTGTTAAGGTTCTTGATGTCATTGGTGATATTGCAGAGCAAACCAACTTACTCGCCTTAAATGCTGCAATTGAAGCCGCTCGAGCTGGTGAACAAGGTCGAGGTTTCGCTGTTGTTGCTGATGAAGTTCGTAATTTAGCGGGAAGAACTCAAGGTAGTACAAAAGAAATACAGTTAATGATTTCAAACTTACAACAAGGCTCTCGTAACGCAATAGCTAGTATGGAGATCTGTGCCGAAACCAGCAAAAGCACCGTATCTGAATCTCAAAATGCCTCCGATGCTCTACAGCAAATTGTTACTGCCCTTGAGTCAATTTCAAGTATGAGTCATCAAATTGCAAGTGCATCTGAAGAACAGAAACACGTAAGTGAAGACATCACTCAACGAGTTAATATGATAGAAGAAAGTGGACAGCAGTTAGCAAGTGTTGTCGCAGAGAGTAAACAAAGTACTCATATCCTAACTGAATTAGCTGATGATTTAGAGACTTGGTTAAACAAATTTCGAGTAAATAGCAACCTAGACAAATAGTGATAATGTAAGATTACTAGAAGCAATAAGAAAGCAGACATTGATTGTCTGCTTTTTTTATAACAAAACCTCTAACCGTAATTTGGATAATACTAATCGTAGTAAATTACTAATTATACCAATCACAGTAAGTAAGTGATCAGAAATAACGCAGGAAAAATGCTTGAGAACAAGGCGAAATTTTATGATAAGTAGTTATTCTACAATCAAAAATTTTAACTAGTTAGGATGATCAGTTATTTACTACGATTGGTATTACGTACTTGATTACAGAAAAGCATAAAAAAAGCCTCGTCATTTCTGACGAGGCTTTTAAATGTGGCTCCCTTTGCTGGACTTGAACCAGCGACATACGGATTAACAGTCCGCCGTTCTACCGACTGAACTAAAAGGGAACAGGTCTTACGTCTCATTAAGAGAATTAATGGTGCCGACTACCGGAGTCGAACTGGTGACCTACTGATTACAAGTCAGTTGCTCTACCTACTGAGCTAAGTCGGCACACTAATTTTTTATTGCTCGTGTTAACGAATATTAAGCACCAACAATTTAATATGGTGCCCGGAGGCGGAATCGAACCACCGACACGAGGATTTTCAATCCTCTGCTCTACCGACTGAGCTATCCGGGCAACGAGGTGTATTAAACGGCTTTTTGCTTCTCTGGTCAACTAATAATTTTAAAAAAAACACCTTTTGGTTGAAATATATTCGCAATGCTTGTTTTTATAACATTTTGATTAAAAAATAACGCTACTTTTAATGGCTTAAGAAACGTTTATTAGTTTTTTACGCAAATAAGCCCTAATCTAAATAAAGGCCGTCCTCTTTAAAATCTGCATACTAAAGAGGAGTCAGCAATTTATCAAAATCAAAAACCAAAAATGTCAGTTAACCAAGCGGCTGGTGTATTTCTCCTTTCACACTCCGCTTTATATTGGCCTTTAATATCCCAAATTGGTATGTTTTCCTTGCCAGAACAATCCGGTTTTAGCGTTTTATTTTCTTGTAAGTCAAAATGAGCTGTCGTTACTTCATTTGGCCACGGTAAATTAAAAGCTTCAGGTGGTCTCATACTTAAATAATCAGCATAAACTCTTAACGCACCACTCGAACCTGTTAATTTCATTGGTTTATTATCGTCTCGACCAAGCCAAGTAATCGCAACTTCTCTCCCATCAATACCTGCATACCAGCTATCTCTTGAGTCATTACTTGTTCCTGTTTTTCCAGCCAATGCTGCCCAGCTGTATTTACTATTTAAAAATCTTGCCGTTCCTTCACTCACCGTTTTTTTCATTCCATAAATAGTCAGCCAAGTCGCTTGCTCTGGAACGACTCGTGACGAACGAGGAAAGTTCTCATAAAGTAATACCCCATCTGTATTCACCACCGCTTTTAATGCCGTAAGAGGCGCTTTTCGTCCACCATTGCCTAACGTTTGGTACATTTGAGCCACTTGATACGGAGATAAACTAATTGAACCAAGTAACATTGATGGTACTTGATTAATCTCTTGAGCATTCACACCAAGTTTAACTAATGTATCTGTCACCTTATTAAGGCCAACCATTAAACCTAAATTAACGGTTGGAACATTTAATGAGCGAGAAAGTGCATAATACAAAGGAACTTGACCTCTAAACTTTCGGTCATAGTTTCTAGGCGTCCATGTTGTCCCTTTGCTGCCTTTTAATGAAATTGGTTTATCATCTAATGTGGTCGCTAGTGAATATTTCTCTGGGCTTTCTAATGCTGATAAATAAATAGCCGGTTTAACTAAAGAGCCAATTGGGCGTTTTGCATTGATCGCTCTATTAAAGCCATCAAATCCCGTTCTGCTGCCACCAATCATAGCTCGGATCTCTCCGCTTTGACGATCGACGATAACCATAGCTGACTCTAAGCCTTTACCTGCTCGTTTTTCTAATTGAGGAACAATTCGTTCCACTGCTTTTTCTGCTTTCTGCTGCGATAATGGATCAAGCGTTGTAAATACCCGTAATCCCTCACCTCTTTGATAAGCCTCTCCTGCTTTTTCTTTTAACTCCCATTTTAATTGTTGGAAATAAGCAGGTTGTCTTGTTGAGATACTTGCACGCTTTTTCACATCCAATGGACGGCTTGCTGCCATTTCATATTGACGAGGAGAAAGGATTTCTTCTTGCATCATCAAACGTAATACTAAATCACGGCGCTCTTTTACGCGTTCAGGAAAGCGCATTGGATTGTAATAGGATGGCCCTTTAACCATACCAACTAACATGGCTAACTGATCAATTCTTAATTCTTCTATTGGGCGGCCAAAATACACTTGCGCTGCTAACCCAAAACCATGAATAGCCTCTCCACCTGTTTGCCCTAAATAAACTTCATTTAAATACGCTTCTAATATTCTATCTTTGCTATAGCGATAATCTAAAATCAACGCAATATAAGCCTCACGAACCTTGCGCCATAATGTTCTTTCACGAGATAAGAATAAGTTCTTTGCCAACTGCTGAGTTAATGTACTCCCCCCTTGAACCGTTCTACCTGCTTTGGCATTAACCACCATTGCACGAGCTATCGCTAGTGGTGATACACCATCATGCTGATAAAAGTCTCTGTCTTCCGTCGCTAATAATGCATCGACCATCACCTCTGGAAATTGTTCTCTGCGTAAAAATAGACGCTGCTGATCATCGTCCGCATCTAACATTCCTAAAAATTGAGGTTCTATTTGCAAAAAGCCCATTTGTTTTTTTGCCGTACGATTTTCAATCTTCTGTAGTCCATCTGAATTAAAATAAAGCATGACATGGCGATCTGGCTCGGGTCCTTGTTGGAATTCAAATGGACGACGGATCAACTCTATTTTAGTTGATGATGAAGAGTACTCTCCTGAACGTTGGGGCTGACGAACTTTCTGGTACTTTAATAAATCCAGTTCTTTTTTAACTGTTTCCAAACTGATATTTTGCCCTGGAGCCAATGTCAGAACCCGGCTATATACTACGGTGGGCAAAGTAAATAATTGACCATCAAAGCGATTCTTAACCACGGTATCCAAATAAATCCCAGCAATAACAAGAATCGCTAATACAACAAGGCTTAGTTTAAAACCTAGTATCATTAACCCCTTCCAAAAAGAACGAGGCGACTTGGCTTTTTTCTTACTTGCCGATTTTCTTTTTGCTGGTGTTTTTTTCTTTGTCACCGTTTTTTTAGGTGCGGTTTTCGCTGGTGCTTTTTTCTTTTCAGCCATGAGAGTTCTTTTCAAGTTAGAGAATTAATTAAAGTGACGCTTTGTTTTTTTCGTTGCTTGATGATTCGCAGGGTCATCCGGCCAAATATGTTTTGGGTAACGTCCTTTCATTTCTTTTTGTACTTCTTTGTACGACCCTTTCCAAAAACCAGCTAAGTCACTGGTTGTTTGTAATGGCCTTTGAGCTGGGGATAATAATTCCATTACCAATTTTTTTGTTCCTTGCGCTAATAATGGCGTTTGCGCTTCACCATACACCTCTTGCATTCTTACTGAAATCTTAGGTTCCGATTGCAATTGATAATTGATCTTTGCTTTTGTGCCTGTTGGTAACAAATAATACGCTGGCAAATATTCATTAATAAGTTTCATCGCATCCCACCCCACATAGGCTTCTAATGCGTTAGTAAGGTTAATGCTCTTAAGTTGCTTATCATTTTTAATACCATTCATAAATGGCAATAACCACAGTTCTGCACTCTCAAGTAACTGCGCTTCACTCATCGCAGGAAGAGGTATCTCTGGTAACCATTCTTCACAGCACAACAAGCGAGAATGCAAAGCCTGTACTTCTTTATTCCAATCTAGGTTCTCTATTCCTTTTCCCTTGAGCATATTAAGCAATGCCAACGAAATTTTGTCAGGGTCTGGTGAACTCATTCGCTCTTTTTGCAGAATGACTCGCCCTAAATACGTACGTTTTTCAGCGACTATCCTTCCCGACTTCTCATCCCAATCCACATACTCTTTTTCTATAATTAAATGAGAAACAGCACTGAACAAAGATGATTTAGATAAGGATGCCGCAAGAAAAACATAACTGCGATTTTGACTGCCTTTTAGTAAGTCCACCACTACTAAATAATCGCTTTGTGCTATCGATTCAATTTCATCAACTTGCACACCATGGCCATTCGATAATTGAAATTGACCTAGAGTTCCTTTTGCTACCGCTAATCTATCAGGAAAACCTAATGCTAATACCTCACCAATAAAATCAATTGAAACCTGAGTTATGTCTGCCTTTACAGATAAAGTGCGAGCCAGTCGCTGAACTCTTTGTTGATACTCTGTCTGTTTTGGGTAGCGACCTTCAAGAAATAAGGAAAGATGAAAGCTAAGATCTTTTGATTGTACTGATTTAGCAGGCTCTTCTATGATTGGTAACATAAATAAGGCTGTTTGCAGATGTGAAGCTGATTGAGTGCTAGCTTGTAATAATGCAGCAGCAAGGCGAGGCTCTATATTCAATTGCTGTGATTTTTCCCCCAATATAGAAAGCTGACCTTGCTTATCAATCAAGTCTAATTGAGATAATAAAGACCGAGCTTGTTGAATATTGCCATCAGGTGGCGGGGTTAACCATTGCAGATCCAACGGGTTGATAACTCCCCACTTTGTTAACTCCAAAACCAAAGATGAAAGATCAGAAGATTCTATCTCAGGTATTTGGACTTGGGGCTGCTGTTGATATTGAGCTTCAGTGTATAAACGAATACATACCCCGGGTTCCAATCGTCCTGCTCGTCCTTTTCTTTGCTCAGCAGATGATTGAGCTATTCGTTTTTTCTCTAGCTTAGTGATCCCTGTTTTTGCATCAAACGTTGCTTTTTGTTCATAGCCACTATCAATAACAATGCGGATCCCTTCAATAGTTAAACTGGTTTCAGCAACGTTGGTTGCGAGAACTATTTTTCGCTCGCCTTTCAATGCTGGTTTTAATGCTAATTGCTGCTTTTTTGTATCGAGCTGACCATATAAAGGCCTAATGACAATATCAGAAGAAAGATCATTTAATCTCTCTTCCAACTGTTTTATTTCACCTACTCCAGACAAAAATACCAGTATTGAACCTGTTTCATTTAATAATGTTTTGCGAATGGCTTGCTCAGTTGCCTCAACAATTCGTTGGTTTGTTTTAAGAGGGGTATAAGACGTTGTCACCGGAAACATTCGTCCATCTGACTCTACATACGCAGCTCTTGGCAATAACGTCTGTAATGCCAATTGATCTAAGGTGGCAGACATAATTAATAACTTAAGATCATCTCTTAGCGCTTCTTGCACTTCCAAGGCAAAAGCTAATGAAGTATCAGCATGAATACTTCGCTCGTGATATTCATCAAAAATCAATAATCCAACACCTGACAATTCAGGATCTGATTGGATCATTCGAGTCATCACACCTTCCGTCACAATTTCCAATCGAGTTTGAGGGCTAACTTTAGTTTCACCTTTGATTCGAAACCCAACTTGCTCACCGACTTTCTCACCTAATTGAGATGCTAAGTAACTCGCGATATTACGAGCTGCCAACCGTCTTGGCTCTAACATTATTATTTTGCCATTAATCACTTGTTCTTTTAATAGCATTAAAGGCAGATGTGTCGACTTACCTGCGCCTGTCGATGCTTTTAAAATGAGTTGAGAATGGTTCTGTAATTTCTCAATCAGTGATGGGATCACTCTTTCAATCGGTAACTGTGACAATGGGTTCGCCTTATGGCATTATCTTGAATTAAACCATTGTACAAAAAAACAGTAGTTAAATGAAATTTGAACCTAAATTAGAATCTGGAATATTAATAAAACGCTATAAACGCTTTTTAACAGACATAGAATTACCAGATAAAAGTGAACGAACTATCCATTGCGCCAACACAGGAGCAATGACTGGCTGTGCAACGCCTGGCAATACGGTGTTTTTTTCAACATCTAGTAACCTAAAACGTAAATACCCTAATAGTTGGGAGCTCAGCGTCACAGAAAGTAATCACATAATATGCGTTAATACTATTCGAGCAAATCAATTGGTGGTTGAAGCCATTAACAATAAAAGCATTGATGAGTTAAATGAGTACACTACACTTAAAACGGAAGTGAAATACGGCTCAGAAAATAGCCGAATTGATATCCTACTTAGTGAAGATTCACTGCCTGACTGCTATATTGAAGTAAAGAGCGTTACGTTATTGGGAGACCAAGGCCAAGGATTCTTTCCTGATGCCGTCACAACCCGAGGTCAAAAACACTTACGAGAGCTGAGTGAAATCGCCCTAAATGGAAAAAAAGCAGTATTATTTTTCGCTGTTTTACATTCAGGCATTGAAAAAGTCTCAATCGCACACCATATAGACCATCAATATTATTCTTTATTATTAGATGCGATTGAAAGTGGGGTTACCGTTCTCTGCTACCAAGCAGAGATGTCATCAAAAGAGATGAAGATCGTACGCAAGCTACCTTTTTATATTTAGCTGCTTTATTTAGCAATGCTTACATTCTTTTTAAAAAAAGTGCTACGTTCTTGCTACTGGATCTCAATTGATGAAATCAATATTTGATTGCCTCTTTTCTTTCTGTTATAGATAGCGCCCTCATTTGGCTAGTGAGAGTCAAAGACGTTTAGGAGAAGCTGTAATGCCAGAGAGCAATACAAAAAGAACGCTAGGTATTCTAGCTATCGCTGGTGTTGAACCTTACCAGGAAAAAGCAGGTGAAGAGTACATGGGCCCAGCCCAAATTGAGCACTTTACGAAGATTCTAGCAGCTTGGCGCAATCAACTTAGAGAAGAAGTTGAACGCACAGTAAATCACATGAAAGACGAAGCTGCGAATTTCCCAGATCCTGTGGATCGCGCTGCTCAAGAAGAAGAATTTAGTTTAGAACTGCGTAACCGTGACCGTGAACGCCGTCTAATTAAAAAAATTGAAAAAACACTAAACAAGATTGAAGACGAAGACTTCGGATTCTGTGATTCTTGTGGTGTTGAAATCGGTATTCGTCGCTTAGAAGCGCGTCCAACCGCAGATCTTTGTATTGACTGTAAAACACTTGCAGAAATCAAAGAAAAGCAAATGGCTGGCTAATACCAATCAATATAATAAAAAGGGAGCACTGGCTCCCTTTTTTACGTTTATACAGTGAATGTCTATGACTACTCAATACATAGGTCGCTTTGCTCCATCCCCATCTGGTCCACTGCATTTTGGTTCCCTTGTTGCAGCTTTAGGGAGCTACTTACAAGCGAAATCACAGCAAGGAAAATGGCTGGTTCGCATTGAGGATTTAGACCCACCGCGTGAGATACCTGGTGCCTCCTCTTTGATCATTCAAACCTTAGAAGATTACGGTTTTGAATGGGATGATGAGATTGTGTATCAAAGCCAACGTCACGCTATGTATCAATATCAAATTAACCAATGGATTGATAACGGTGATGCGTATTCTTGCCAGTGTACTCGAAAACAAATAAAAGAAGCTGGCGGATTTTATTTAGGCCACTGTAGATATAAACACCTTTCAGAAAATAACGCGTCTGTACGCTTAGTAATGCAGCATCCTGTTGAGTCATTTTATGATATAAAGCACGGGATGATTCAAATACCAGCACAATTGGCTCAAGAAGACTTTATTATTAAACGCAGAGATGGATTATTTGCCTATAATCTTGCAGTGGTCTTAGATGATATTGACCAAGGTGTGACTGAAGTGGTTCGTGGCGCTGATTTAATAGAGCCCACAGGACGCCAAATTTCGCTTTATCGCCAATTAGGAGTAAAAGAAGTTAGCTACCTTCACTTACCCCTTGCTGTTGATGAGCTAGGAAACAAATTATCAAAACAAAACTATGCTCCTGCAATTGATAACACAAATCCAATTCCAACCTTACTTGAAGCGTTGTGTTTTTTAGGGTTTGTCTTACCAAAGGACATAGAAACCGCCACATTGAATGAAATTTTTCAATGGGCAATCAAAAATTGGCAACTAAAACAGCTCCCAACTGGGCTCGAGATCACTACCCCATTCTCAAAACCCACAATTTAAGCTATGATGTGCGCCTATTTTTGACTGCTCACTTGAATATCGAGGTTATTATCTTTAATCAAGTTGCCCGTTTTTGCCGTAATTTACTCAAAAACAACAGTGATATTTGCTCTACAGAGGATTTGAAACTGAACGTTATCACACGCCAAGAACATAATATTTCACGTAAAGATCTTAGTGATAATGCACTAAAAGTTCTTTACCGCTTAAGTAATGCGGGATACGACGCTTATCTCGTAGGTGGAGGGGTGCGCGACATTCTTCTAGGTCAAGAACCTAAAGACTTTGATATCGCCACTAACGCAACGCCAGAGCAGATCAAAAAATTATTTCGTAATTGTCGCTTAATTGGTCGTCGATTCCGTCTCGCTCATATTCTATTTGGTAGAGATGTCATTGAAGTGGCAACCTTCCGTGGTCACCACAAAGAAGAAGAGTCCGAGAAGAAAAATATCTCAGCTCAGTCTAAAGAAGGCATGCTGCTGCGTGATAATGTTTATGGCACAGTAGAAGAAGACGCTCAACGCCGCGACTTCACCATTAATGCCATGTATTATAATATTGCCGATTATTCGATTCATGATTACGCCAATGGTATTGAAGATTTAAATAATAATCTGGTACGTTTAATTGGTGATCCTGAAACGCGTTATCGTGAAGACCCTGTTCGTATGCTTCGAGCTGTGCGTTTTGCTGCTAAGTTAGACATGACTATTTGTGATAAAACGGTAGAGCCAATTGTAGAGTTATCTCCGCTTTTAAGAGATATTCCTGCCGCTCGACTGTTTGAAGAGTCATTAAAACTGCTGCAAGCCGGTAAAGGATTAAATACTTACTATTTATTACGTGAATTGAATTTATTTCAACAATTGTTTCCAGCACTGACGCCTTTCTTAACAGAAGAAGGTAATAGCCCTACTGAGCAAATGATTGAATTAGTTCTGCACTCAACAGACAAACGTATTAATAGCGGTAAGCGTGTAAACCCAGCCTTTATGTTTGCGGCAATGCTTTGGTACCCCCTCACGGCTAAAGCCCAAGAAATTCAGGATGAAAATCCAAAGTATGATCACTACGAATCCATTATGGAAGCGGCTAATATCATGCTTGATATTCAAGTTAAAAGTACCGCAATCCCTCGTCGATTAACGGCGACTATCCGTGATATTTGGCAACTTCAGCTTCGCTTACCTCGTCGAAATGGCAAGCGCGCGTTCGTACTTATCGAACAACAAAAATTCCGTGCTGCTTATGATTTCCTTGAAATGCGCGGAAAAGTAGAAGGTGGTGAAATAAAAACACTTTCGGATTGGTGGACAGAGTTCCAAGATGCACCTGCACCGCACCGTAATAATATGGTCCAAAACCTTCATGGTGGCCGCTCTACAGGGACTCGTAAGCGTCGTAGCCCATATCGTAAGAAAAAACGTGCGAATAACGATTCATGATCAAAGTAATTATTGCGATTGGGAGTAATCTTGGAGACCCCGTAGCTCAAGCTAAAGTGGCAATCAATGCATTGCATCAGCTTCCGGACTCCAACGTAACAGCCGTATCCTCACTTTACAGCAGTTCACCAATGGGCCCTCAAGATCAACCAGATTACATTAATGCGGTTGTTGAGATTGAGACCAACCTTGCTCCAATGGAATTATTGGAACTCACTCAAAAGATTGAGCTTGAGCAAGGCCGTGTGCGTAAAGAAGAGCGCTGGGGACCAAGAACTTTAGATCTTGATATTATTTTATTTGGCGATCAAACGATCGACAATGAGCGATTAACTGTGCCTCACTATGGCATGAAAGAACGTGAATTTGTTCTTTATCCGCTCGCTGAACTTTATAATGATTTAACTTTACCTGATGGCACAACCCTCTCTCAGTTATTAAACACTGTAGATAGAAATGGTTTGTCCATTTGGGAAGATTAATCGCTTCTAGTAAGGATGTTTTATGAAAAAAATCTCTATTCATGACTTAATGAAGTGGAAGCAAGAAGGCAAAAAATTTGCCACTGTTACAGCATATGATGCTAGCTTCGCACAACTATTTGAACAGCAAGAAGTCCCTGTTCTATTAGTCGGTGATTCATTAGGTATGGTTTTACAAGGCAAGAGTGATACTTTGCCTGTAACAACTGAAGAGATCGCTTACCATACTCGTTGTGTGCGTGCAGGTAGTCCAAACAGTCTATTAATGGCTGACATGCCATTCATGAGCTACGCTACTCCTGAGCAAGCGTGTGAAAATGCAGGCAAGCTAATGCAAGCGGGCGCTAACATGGTGAAGATTGAAGGTGACGCTTGGATCGCTGAAACCATTCGTATCCTTGCTGAACGCGCAGTACCAGTTTGTGCACACCTTGGTTTAACTCCTCAATCGGTTAATATTTTTGGTGGGTTCCGCATTCAAGGCCGTGATGAAGCAAAAGCTGAACAAATGGTAAAAGACGCACTAACACTTGAAGCCGCTGGCGCTCAAATTATTCTACTAGAATGTGTTCCTGCTTCTCTTGCTGAACGCATTACAAAAGCATGTACTGTTCCTGTTATTGGTATTGGTGCAGGTAATGTTACGGATGGTCAAATCCTAGTAATGCATGACATGTTTGGTATTTCTGCTAACTATATGCCTAAATTCTCTAAAAACTTTTTAGCGGAAACCGGTGATATGCGTGAAGCGGTCACCAAGTATATTCAAGATGTTGAGCAAGGTGTCTTCCCTGCTGCTGAACATACATTTAATTAAGGAAACGTAATGGACATTTTTTCTGAAATTTTACCATTACGCGAGCAGATCAAAGCTTGGAAACGCGAAGGCAAGCGTATCGCTTTCGTTCCAACAATGGGAAACCTGCACGAAGGTCATTTAACACTGATCCGCACTGCTCGCGAGCATGCTGATATTGTTGTTGCTAGTATTTTTGTTAACCCGATGCAATTTAACAATGCTGATGATCTAACAAATTACCCAAGAACATTAGATGAAGACGTTGAAAAACTCACATCTGAAAAGGTTGATCTTGTCTTTACTCCAACGCCAGAGATCATGTACCCAGAAGGGTTAGATAAACAAACGACTGTTGATGTCCCGGTTATCTCTACCATTTTGGAAGGCGCTTCTCGCCCTGGTCACTTTAGAGGCGTATCAACGGTTGTTAATAAGCTCTTCAACATTGTTCAGCCTGATGTTGCTTGCTTTGGTGAGAAAGATTTCCAGCAACTTGCGCTTATTCGTCAAATGGTCATTGATATGGCCTTAGATATCGAGATTGTTGGTGTTGCAACAGTACGTGAAGCTGATAGCTTAGCAATGAGCTCTCGCAATAACCTGCTGACATTAAATGAGCGTCAGCGAGCGCCTGTTTTAGCTCGCACTATGCGTTGGATCAGCAGCCAAATGCGTGGTGGTCGTAATGATTATCTATCCCTAATTGAAGACGCTAGTGATCAACTACGTGCAGCAGATTTACAGCCTGATGAAATCTTCATTCGTGATGCAAGAACGCTGCAAGAGCCGACAGAAGAGACAACTCAAGCTGTTATCCTTATGGCAGCCTTCCTTGGTCAAGTCCGCTTGATTGATAACTTAGTGGTTGAACTTCATATTGCAGCAAGCGAAGAAGACACTGAAGAATAATACCAATGTAACGAATTAGATGTTCATTAATAGCATTAGTATGATTAACGACTAAACAAAAGGGCAGATGATCGCTGATCGTCTGCCCTTTTTTATTGTCCTGTCCTGACACTAATATTAGCTTCTAAGGCCAGTACCTTTAGAGATTAAGTGCAGAGCCACGGCATAAAGCACCACAATAAATGCCGCTAATACCGCAAATGCAGTACCAATACCGACATCAGATACACCTAAAAAACCATAACGAAATGCATTTACCATATAAACAATCGGGTTTAATTTAGAGACCCCTTGCCAGAATTCAGGCAACAAACTAATCGAATAAAATACCCCACCTAAATACGTTAATGGCGTTAAAATAAACGTCGGAATAATACTGATATCATCAAAGGTTCTAGCAAAAACCGCATTAATCAATCCACCTAAAGAGAATACAATCGATGTCATTAATACTGTCAGTATAATCACACCAAAATGCGCAATTTGAATATCAACAAAAAACAGAGACACGCAAGTCACTAACGCACCAACCAATAAACCTCGAACAACACCACCACCAACAAAACCAGCGATAATAATGTAATTAGGTACAGGAGCGACAAGTAACTCCTCTATGTTTTTTTGGAACTTAGCACTAAAGAACGAAGAAGCCACATTCGAGTAAGAGTTAGTGATAACAGACATCATTATCAAACCTGGAACAATATATTCCATATAACTAAAGCCACTCATTTCACCAATACGTGAACCAATCAAATTACCAAAAATGATAAAATATAACGTCATGGTAATGGCTGGTGGAACCAGTGTTTGCACCCAAATACGTGTGAATCGGTTTATCTCTTTAGATATAAGGCTTTTAAATGCTGTCCAATATAAGTTCATCATTATTTAGCTTCCCCTGAACGAACAATACTGACAAATAACTCTTCTAATCGATTCGCTTTATTTCGCATAGAAAGTACATTTACCCCTTGATGGTTTAATTGTTCAAAAAGGTAATTAAGCCCTTGTGATTTATCTATTTCAACCTCAATCGAACCTTCTTTACTGCTTGTGATTTTAGCGCCTTCCAACTGAGGTGTTGGGCTATTTTCTGCCAAATCTAAGATAAAAGTTTCAACCTGAAGTTTATTTAATAATCGTTTCATCGATGTATTTTCGATGACTTCACCTTTATTAATAATTCCAATATTTCGACACAGCATCTCAGCTTCTTCAAGATAATGTGTAGTAAGAATAATCGTCACACCTTGCTCATTAATTTGCTTTAAGAACTCCCACATTGAGCGACGTAGTTCAATATCAACACCGGCTGTAGGTTCATCAAGGATCAATAACTTAGGTTCATGCATTAAGGCTCTAGCGATCATCAAACGGCGTTTCATACCACCTGATAAATTACGTGCGCGATCATTTCTCTTTTCCCACAGATCTAACTGAGTTAGGTATTTTTGTGCTCTCTCTTTTGCCAATGAGCGAGAAACACCATAATAGCCTGCTTGTTGTATTACTATCTGCAGCACGGTTTCAAATGGGTTAAAATTAAACTCCTGAGGAACCAAACCGATTTGCTGTTTAGCCTGAACAAGATGAGTATCTATATCATAACCAAACACTTTAACTCGGCCAGAGGTTTTATTAACAAGTGAACTAATTACCCCAATGGTTGTTGATTTACCGGCCCCATTAGGTCCCAGTAGTG
Organism: Aliivibrio sp. A6; assembly: GCF_028765505.1. Lineage (NCBI taxonomy): Bacteria > Pseudomonadati > Pseudomonadota > Gammaproteobacteria > Vibrionales > Vibrionaceae > Aliivibrio > Aliivibrio sp. A6. The sequence goes on from NZ_JARACR010000006.1 coordinate 15,696, forward strand.
CGTAAAAATCACCTTGCTCTACGGTTAAATCCACGCCTTTGAGCGCTTCAAAACCACCGGCATATGTTTTTCGTAATTGTTCTATCTCTAATGCATACATATGTTTATTCATCACCTAGATTAAGCATCTATTATTCAAGTTAGCTTATCGTTGAATGACGATGAATGCAAATTTGAAAACGATTAGATAATAAAAAGCCGCAGAGAAAACCACTCTACGGCTTGATTAAAAATAACTAAATTAATCACTTAGATTTCATCAGGTGAAACGTATCTAATCGCTGACTTAAGTGCCTCATAACGAAATTTAAACGTATTTTCATCAGGAACTAAGTCTGTTACATGAAACTTCTCTAATTGCTCTCTGGTTTTTTCATTCGGACACAATAAATACACTTTGCAATTTGCATCTAGCGCATCATTAATCGCATTCTCTAACGCCAAACCAACGGTTACATCTATCATCGGGACATCGGTTAAATCTAAAATCATCACTTCATAATCAGAAATACTGGAGTGTTGACGTGCAATCGCTTTAGATACACTGAAAATCATTGGCCCTGATAAATAAAAGAACAACACCTTTCCATTCGCTTTATCCAATAAACGTCTTTCGCTATCAGTGAGAGGGACATCATCTTCATCGGCATCACTAATTGCTTTTACTTGGCGAGCTTGCTCACGGCTTAAGCGTTCAATGATAATGATATTAGAAATAAAAACACCAAGACCAACGGCGACAATTAAATCGACAAATACCGTCAGTAGCATTACACCGTACATAATGGCCATGCCGGCAAAACTGACTTTATGTGCTCGCTGGATAAAGCTCCAATCAAGAATATTAAAGCCGACATAAACGGCAATACCCGCAAGAACAGCCATTGGGATCGGCTCTGTTAATCCACCCGCAACCAATACCACTAAAGCAAGCACCGCAGCCCTAAATACCCCAGATAGTGGTGAACGAGCACCCACTTGAATATTAGTAACCGTCCCCATTGTTGCACCAGCGCCAGGCAGCGCACCAAATAAGCCAGAGATCATATTTGCTAAGCCTTGGCCTCGTAACTCTTTATCTGAGTCATGCTCTTTACGTGTTAATGAATCACCAATAACAGCGGTTAATAGCGTATCAATACACCCTAATGTACCTAGCACTAAAGCATCAATGACCATGGTCATAAACATATCACTGTTAATGGTAGGAATGACAATGGAGGGTAAACCTGCGGGGATCTCTCCAATTCGACGAATAGAATCTGTATCAAAAATAATGACTGAAATAAGTGTAACAGCAACTAAAGCAACTAATTGAGCAGGAACATATTTACGATACTGTTGAGGAAAAAGGAACAAAACACCAAGCGTCAATACACCAAGAAAGAGTTCTTTAATATCTAAATGCGCCAATGTATCAGGTAAAGCTTTCAGCGTTCCTATAACACCACCTGCTGGTGCTGCATGACCAAGCAGTGGGGAAAGCTGTAAGATAATGAGAATTACGCCTATGCCTGACATAAAGCCTGAAATAACACTGTATGGCATTAAAGTGATGTATTTACCCAACTTTAAAGTACCAAGGAGGATCTGAAATGCACCGGCCATCATCACAACGGTAAACGTCATTGCAATTCCAGTCTCAGGGTATTTAGCGACCATACTGGTTAAGACCGCGGTCATAATGACCGTCATTGGTCCCGTTGGTTCGGAGATTAATGTTGAAGAACCACCAAATAGAGAAGCAAAAAGCCCCACCATAATGGCTCCCCAAAGCCCTGCTTCAGCCCCTGCTCCTGAAGCAACACCAAAGGCCAATGCCAAAGGCAGTGATATAATGGCCGTCGTTACGCCACCAAATAAATCACCTTTAAAGTTTACACTCTCAAATCGTTGCCCAAACACCGTTAGCTCCCTGTTTATAAACTCGTATCGCCATTAATTTAACAAAAGTTATTCATCTCTCATAACTATTAATTAGAACTAATGACTTCAGCTTATGTCCTATTTATCTAATTAATACTCCAGCCGCTTCTTTTAACGCCTCTACTCGTCAGATGAGTACTTTTCATGCAAGTTTTTAGCAGATTGAAATTGTAACATTGTGTATAGTAAATAGACCTGTTGACGTTTTTAACAGAAAGAAGTGTAAGGAACCCCCTTGCTTCTTATGTATTTAAGGGATGAGAGATTTAAAATGCCAGAAATTAAAGAGCTTTTTGAAAATAATTCTAAATGGGCAAAATCAATTAAAGCGGGACGCCCTGAATACTTTACTCAGCTTGAGGAAGGACAGAACCCTGGTTTTTTATGGATTGGTTGCTCTGACAGTCGAGTTCCTGCTGAACGTTTAACTGGACTTCATTCAGGCGAACTATTTGTTCACCGTAATGTAGCCAACCAAGTAATTCATACTGATTTAAATTGCCTGTCTGTTTTGCAATATGCCGTCGATGTTTTAAAAATTAAACACATCATTGTTTGTGGGCATTATGGATGTGGTGGTGTGAATGCAGCCATTGATAACCCCCCACTAGGCCTTATTAATAACTGGTTACTTCATATTAGAGATCTTTATCTAAAACACAGAACTGTATTTGGCAGTTTACCTCGTGAGAAATGGGGAGATAAGTTGTGTGAGATAAATGTCGCAGAACAAGTTTATAACGTTGGTAATTCAACCGTAATGCAAACCGCTTGGGAACGAGGACAAGACGTTCAAGTTCACGGCGTTGTTTACGGTATGGGAGATGGCGTTTTGAATGATCTGGGTGTAAAAGGCCACAGTCGAGAATCATTAGAAATATCCTACCAAGCAGCTATGTCTGTTATAACACAGACTAGCGGTGAAAAATAAAAGGGCAACAACTCCCCTTTTATTACATTAGACAATAGCCAGAGAAAACATCACCTTAATTTCTCTGGCTTTATTTTACGTTGCTATTCTCAAACGCACGAGTCGACGAAGATGGCGGATTTGGCGTTCAGTTTTTATTGCTGGAACCTCAAGATCACTGATTGTTCGACCATCAATATGCAAACCAATATCTCTTAATAGATATTCATTTCCCCAAGGGATCTCATATTGAACTTTACGAACTTTTCGTTTCCATTTACGCTCTTCTTGAGCAAGATCGGCTTTAATTAATAAAGTAGCTAAACGTAGGTATAGTGAATGACGCATAATATTTCTCCAATAGTAAGCTGAGAATATAGTGCGACTGGCATCATAAGGTAGGCAGTTCCCTTCTTAGATAAGATAGCCGCAATATTCGCAGCCAAAGAAGGTTACGAATTAATTAATCGTTTTGATCGTTAACGGGTGTAAACGACATAGTGGTGGCGCAACACATTTTGTATGAATGAATAACTGTCATGTTGACCTCCTAAAACGTAAAATTAATTCTATAAATGGGTAAGTTGTAAATTAGATTTACGGTTAAATTGTAATCAATTGTGATTAATAATCAAGCACAAATTAGCAACATAATTAAAACAAAATGAATGCACTATTAGTTTACTGGTAACTATATATTCATTCTAAACATTGTTTATTTTGCCCTGTTTGACCATACTTTCCGCTATATTATATAAAATATAGATATATCAATAAAAAAGCCGAAGAAACAAATGTATCTTCGGCTTAATTTAAATAATACCAATACGACAATAATGAAGCGTATTATTCTTGTGGTACGACTTTACCAATATAAGGTAAGTTACGGTATTTTTGAGCGTAATCAATACCCACACCAACAACAAATTCATCTGGGATTGAAAAACCAATCCAATCTACTTTTACTTCAACTTCACGGCGAGAAGGTTTATCAAGCAACGTACAAATAGTGATTGAGTTAGGCTCACGAATAGACAATATCTCGCATACCTTACTTAACGTATTACCTGTATCAATAATATCTTCAACGAGCAGAATATCTTTGCCTTTAATATCATCATCAAGATCTTTTAGGATGCGTACATCACGTGTACTCTCCATGCTATTGCCATAGCTTGATGCTGTCATAAAGTCCACCGTCATTGGCGTATCAATCGCTCGTGCTAAATCAGCCATGAAAACAAATGAACCACGTAACAAACCTATCATCACCAATCCTTCTGACTCTTTATAGTGTTCAGATATTTGTTGGCCTAGTTCTTTAACACGTTGAGCAACCTCTTTTTCAGAGATCATCACTTCTACTGTATGTTTCATACTATCTCACTTAATTCGTTGAACTTACCTAAGGCAAGATTTAGACCTCTACAGTTTACAATAAAACGGCCGTTGACGTAGATCCAATTACAAAAGTTTTTTATGTCTCTAATATTAACCTTGCCACTTTATAAGGAAAATTCAACAAAAATAGATTTATACGGTAAATCGCTGCAACTTGAAAAAATAACCTTTAACTTCGTCATATTTTTAATTGATAAGCTGAATAATTGTTGAATATATAATCAGCCTTATGTAAAGTTATTGAGAATAATAATAATAAAACCCTATATAAAATAATAATTTGTTGGCAAGGATATATTAAAATGGATACGATCCAAAAAAGGCCTAGAACAAGGCTATCCCCAGAAAAGCGTAAAGAACAACTACTAGATATAGCTATCGAGGTATTTTCACAACGTGGTATTGGCCGTGGCGGCCATGCTGATGTTGCCGAAATAGCACAAGTATCTGTCGCTACCGTTTTCAACTATTTCCCAACGAGAGAAGATCTTGTTGATGATGTATTGAATAAAGTAGAAGAACAATTCCACCAATTCGTACAGAACTCAATTTCTCTTGAACTTGATGTACGTACTAACCTTCATACCCTCTTAATAAACATTATTGATACCGTTCAATCTGGTGAAAAGTGGATCAAAGTCTGGTTTGAATGGAGTACGTCTACTCGCGAAGAAGTATGGCCTTTATTCTTAAGCACGCATGTGAATAATCAGAAGATCATCCGTACGATGTTTGAAGAAGGTATTGAGCGTAACGAAGTGTGTAACGATCATACGCCTGAAAACTTAGCTAAAATGCTGCATGGCATTTGCTACTCTGTTTTCATTCAAGCGAATCGCAGTTCTTCAATTGAAGAACTTGAAGATACGGCTACCTGTTTCTTAAATATGCTGTGTATTTATAAATAAATTCAGGATTCAGGATTCAGGATTCAGGAAATGATAATAAAAAACCGCTGATTTCTCAGCGGTTTTTTTATGTCTTAACAAACGCGTTGTTAAATAATACCAATCTACATAAGTATTTGATCATTCTTGCTTGTTAAAATCGATTATATCAGCGTTATAAATTTTGTAATTAGATCCACTAGTTACTGTAATTTATGCCTTGCTATAATCGATTTTTCCTACGCAATTATCTGAACAACTACTTATCCAGAATGGTATAGAATTATTTTTTCTTTTTAACTGCTTTTTTGTTTGGAAGGTCAGTGATTGAACCTTCAAATACTTCCGCAGCTAGACCAACAGACTCATGTAGAGTTGGGTGAGCGTGGATAGTAAGAGCGATATCTTCTGCATCACAACCCATTTCGATTGCAAGGCCGATTTCACCAAGTAGTTCACCACCGTTTGTACCAACGATAGCACCACCAATAACACGGTGAGTTTCTTTATCAAAGATAAGCTTAGTCATACCATCTGCACAATCAGATGCGATTGCACGGCCTGATGCTGCCCATGGGAAAGTAGCAACTTCAAAGTTCAGACCTTCTTCTTTTGCTTCTTTCTCTGTTTTACCAACCCAAGCAACTTCTGGCTCAGTGTAAGCAATTGAAGGAATTACTTTAGGGTCGAAGTAGTGCTTCTTACCAGAAATAACTTCAGCAGCTACGTGACCTTCATGCACACCTTTGTGAGCAAGCATTGGTTGGCCAACAACATCACCGATTGCATGAATGTGAGCAACATTGGTACGCATTTGCTTATCAACATTGATGAAACCACGCTCATCAACTTCGATACCTGCTTTTTCAGCATCGATAAGTTTACCATTTGGTACACGACCGATAGCAACAAGAACCGCATCGTAACGCTCAGCTTCTGAAGGTGCTTTTTTACCTTCCATTGAAACGTAGATACCGTCTTCTTTTGCTTCAACAGCCGTTACTTTAGTCTCAAGCATTAGCTTGAACTTATCTTTAATACGTTTTGTGTACACTTTAACGATGTCTTTATCCGCCGCTGGGATAACTTGATCAAACATCTCAACCACTTCAACTTTAGAACCTAAAGAGTGGTAAACCGTACCCATTTCAAGACCGATGATACCACCGCCCATGATCAATAGTTTTTCTGGAACTTCTTTCAGTTCTAGCGCGTCAGTTGAATCCCAAATACGTGGGTCTTCATGCGGGATGAACGGAAGTTTAATCGGACGAGAACCAGCAGCAATGATAGCGTTATCAAACGTAACTGTTGTGTTTTCTTCGCCTTCAACTTCAATCGTATTAGGGCCAGTAAACTTACCAAAACCGTTAATAACTTTAACGTCACGCATTTTAGCCATGCCGCCAAGACCGCCAGTTAACTGAGTAACTACTTTATCTTTCCAGATACGGATCTTATTAATGTCTGTTTGTGGAGCACCAAAAACAACGCCGTGATCTGCCATTGCTTTTGCTTCTTCGATAACTTTAGATACGTGAAGAAGTGCTTTTGATGGGATACAACCCACGTTTAAACATACACCACCAAGCGTGTTATAACGCTCGATTAATACTGTTTCTAGACCTAAATCCGCGCAACGGAAAGCAGCAGAGTAACCAGCAGGACCTGAACCAAGTACAACTACTTGGGCTTTAACTTGTTTGCTCATTTTGACCTCGTTATAGTCATTTCCCTAACAGGCTGACAAATGTTCTATTATTGTTTTCAGACTGCGTCTATTTTACATAGATGTTAACAGTGTGAAAGCAAGATTAAGTTAGCCTGTGAGCTAGACAACAATTCACGTTTGTATGTTCAAAGATAGGAACATTGAAATCACCGCAAATTGCTTTAATAAATTCAAATTAAGAGGTTAATCCCCTAATTTATTAAGCAATAAGGTGGCTCATTAGCCACCTTATTGTTTGTTTCAATAACCGCTAATTACAGTACTAGGCGACGAATGTCAGATAAGGCACTGTTTAAGAACGTAATGAAACGAGCACCTTCTGCGCCATCAATAACACGGTGGTCATAAGACAGAGACAGTGGAAGCTGTAGGCGTGGAGCGAACTCTTTGCCATTCCATACAGGTTTAATCTCAGACTTAGATACCCCTAGGATACCTACTTCTGGTGCATTTACGATTGGTGTAAATGCTGTGCCACCGATACCACCAAGGCTTGAGATTGTGAAACAACCACCCTGCATATCAGACGCCGTTAGCTTACCAGCACGCGCTTTCTTCGAAATAGCCATAAGCTCTTCAGATAGCTCGTAAATACCTTTCTTGTTCACGTCTTTAAATACAGGAACAACAAGACCGTTTGGCGTATCAACAGCGATACCTACGTTTACGTACTTCTTCAGAATGATGCTTTCGCCATCTTCAGATAAAGAAGAGTTAAACGATGGGAACGCTTCAAGTGCTTTCGCAACCGCTTTCATGATAAACACAAGTGGCGTGATCTTCATGCCTGTGTCGTTTTTCGCTTCGATTGCATTCTGCTCTTTACGGAATGCTTCTAGCTCAGTGATGTCTGCGTTATCCCACTGTGTAACGTGAGGGATCATCACCCAGTTACGGTGTAGGTTTGCACCAGAAATCTTCTTGATCTTAGAAAGCTTCTGAACTTCAGTTTCACCAAACTTGCTGAAATCAACTTTTGGCCAAGGAAGTAAACCAAGCGCTGAACCGTCACCACCTTTACCAGATGCTGCTGCACCAGATTCAAGACGTTTAAGTGCATCTTTAACGAAACCTTGAACATCTTCTTTAAGGATACGGTTCTTACGACCTGTACCTTTAACTTTAGCTAGGTTTACGCCAAATTCACGAGCAAGACGACGTACAACTGGAGACGCATGAGCGTAATCGTTGTTCGCTTCAAATTCGCTCGTAGTTGCAGGAGCAGAAGCCGCAGCTACTGGTGCTGGTGCAGCTTGTGCAACAGGGGCCGCCGCAGCTTGAGGTGCTGCAGGTGCTGCGCCTTCAACAACAAACGTCATGATTAGAGAGCCAGTCGATACTTTATCGCCTGCAGCAATCTTAATCTCTTTGATAGTACCAGCGAACGGAGCAGGAACTTCCATTGATGCTTTGTCGCCTTCAACAGTAATTAAAGATTGCTCTTCTTCTACTGTATCGCCAACAGCAACCATGATTTCAGTTACTTCAACTTCATCACCGCCGATATCTGGAACGTTTACTTCTTTCTCAGCAGATACTGCTGGAGCCGCTGCAACTGGTGCTGCTACCGCTTGAGGAGCTGCAGCAGGTGCTGAACCTGCAACTTCAAAGATCATCACAAGAGAACCAGTAGATACTGAATCACCAGAAGCGATTTTGATTTCTTTCACTGTACCAGCGAATGGCGCAGGTACTTCCATCGATGCTTTGTCGCCTTCAACAGTTAAAAGAGATTGCTCTTCTTCTACTGTATCGCCAACAGCAACCATGATTTCAGTTACTTCAACTTCATCACCGCCGATATCTGGAACGTGAACTTCTTTAAGCTCGGCAACTGATGCAGCAGCAGGAGCAGCTACTGGAGCCGCTTCAGCTACTGGAGCCGCTTCAACTACTGGAGCAGCAGGTGCCGCAGCACCCTCTGCTTCAAAGATCATGATAAGAGAACCTGTTGTTACTGAATCGCCTTCAGAGATTTTGATCTCTTTAACGATACCCGCTTGAGACGCAGGAACTTCCATTGAAGCTTTATCGCCTTCAACAGTGATTAGTGACTGCTCTTCTTCAACTCGGTCACCGACCTTAACTAGAATCTCAGTTACTTCAACCTCATCTGCACCGATGTCAGGTACATTAATTTCGATTGTCATTGTTTGTTTCCTTAATTAATGGACGTCTTATGCGTATTGCGGGTTAGTTTTTTCTGTGTCGATATTGAATTTAGCAATAGCTTCTGTAACAACAGATTTCTCAATATCACCACGTTTCACTAATTCAGTTAGAGCAGCAACAACTACGTAGCCTGCGTTAACTTCGAAGTGACGACGTAGGTTCTCACGGCTGTCTGAACGACCAAAACCATCAGTACCAAGTACTTTGTAAGATTCAGTTGGCATAAATGCACGTACTTGTTCAGCGTAGTTCTTCATGTAATCTGTCGCAGCGATTGCTGGTTCGTTACCAAGAACGGTTGTGATGTACGGTACTTTCGCTTCTGCTTCTGGGTGTAGCATGTTGTAACGCTCTGCATCTTGACCGTCACGAGTTAATTCGTTGAACGATGTTACAGAGAATATATCAGACGCTACGCCGTACTCTTCACTTAGGATTTGTGCCGCTTTACGTACTTCGTTCATGATAGTACCAGAGCTCATTAACTGAACTTTAGCTTTAGCACCAGCGTGAGATTCAAGCTTGTAGATACCTTTACGGATGCCTTCTTCAGCGCCTTCTGGCATTGCTGGCATTGCGTAGTTTTCATTCATTACTGTTAGGTAGTAGTAAATGTTTTCTTGGTTCTCACCATACATACGACGGATACCGTCTTGCATGATTACCGCTAGCTCGTAAGCAAACGTTGGGTCATAAGAAATACAGTTAGGAACTGTGTTTGCCATGATGTGTGAGTGACCATCTTCGTGTTGTAGACCTTCACCGTTTAGCGTTGTACGACCAGCAGTAGCACCTAATAGGAAACCACGTGCTTGTTGGTCACCCGCTAGCCATGCCATGTCACCAATACGTTGGAAACCGAACATTGAGTAGTAGATGTAGAATGGGATCATTGGAAGATCGTTAGTGCTGTATGATGTTGCAGCAGCAACCCAAGACGCCATTGAACCTAATTCATTGATACCTTCTTGAAGCACTTGGCCTGATGTTGCTTCTTTGTAGTAAGAAACAATGCCTTTATCTTCAGGAGTGTATGCCTGACCGTGTGGATTGTAGATACCAATCTGACGGAACAGACCTTCCATACCGAATGTACGCGCTTCATCACAGATGATAGGAACAATGTTTTTACCGATGTTCTTATCTTTAAGTAAGATATTTAACGTACGAACGTAAGCCATCGTTGTAGAGATGTCACGCTTTTGCTCACCTAGTAGAGGAGCAAATTCTTCAAGTTCAGGCACTTTAAATTCTTGAGTGAACTTAGGTAGACGCTTAGGCGTGTAACCTTGTAGTGCTTTACGACGAGCGTGCAAGTATTCGTATTCAGCAGAACCTTCTTCCAGTGTCAAGTAAGGAAGTTCAGCTACTTTCTCATCAGAAAGAATGTCTTGTAGACCTAGACGATCACGTAGGTATTGTACGTGAGTCATGTCCATTTTCTTAACACCGTGTGCGATGTTTTTGCCTTCTGCAGCATCACCCATGCCGTAACCTTTAACTGTTTTAGCTAGGATTACTGTAGGTTTACCACCTGTTTCTTTTGCATTATTAAATGCAGCAAACAGTTTAGAAGAATCGTGACCACCACGCTTCAATTCGAAAATTTGGTCGTCAGTCATGTCAGCTACTAATGCAGCTGTTTCTGGGTATTTACCAAAGAAGTGCTCACGTACGTATGCGCCATCTTTAGATTTAAATGTTTGGTAGTCACCATCGATAGTTTCATTCATTAGTTGAAGAAGCTTACCAGTCGTGTCTTTAGCTAGTAGAGAATCCCAGTTGCTACCCCAGATAACTTTAACAACGTTCCAACCTGCGCCTTTAAATAGACCTTCAAGTTCTTGGATGATGCTACCGTTACCCATTACTGGGCCGTCTAGACGCTGTAGGTTACAGTTGATTAGGAAACATAGGTTGTCCAGTTTTTCACGCGCAGCGAAAGAAATTGCACCACGAGATTCTGGCTCATCCATCTCACCATCACCTAAGAAAGCGTATACACGTTGAGCTGAAGTGTCTTTAAGACCACGACCATCAAGGTACTTAAGGAAACGCGCTTGATAGATAGCAGAAATTGGACCAAGACCCATAGATACCGTAGGGAACTGCCAGAATTCAGGCATTAGTTTAGGGTGCGGGTATGAAGGAATACCTTTACCATCAACTTCTTGACGGAAGTTATCCAGTTGCTCTTCAGTTAAGCGGCCTTCAACGAATGCACGAGAGTAGATACCTGGAGAGATATGACCTTGGTAATAAACTAAATCACCACCATCTTTCTCGTTAGGAGCACGGAAGAAGTGGTTGAAACATACTTCGTAGAATGCAGCAGCAGATTGGTAAGATGCCATGTGGCCACCTAGATCCAAATCTTTCTTAGAAGCACGTAGAACGATCATGATAGCGTTCCAACGAATAATTGAACGGATACGACGCTCAAGAGTAACATCACCTGGGTACGCAGGTTCTTGCGTTGCAGGGATGGTATTGATGTAGTTAGTATTGATACCTGTAGCCATATCAACACCATCTAAACGAGCTTTATCAAGAACTTGCTCTAATAGATACTGGGCGCGTTCAACACCCTCTTCACGTACAACTGACTCAAGTGCTTCTAACCAATCTTGAGTTTCTAGTGCATCAACGTCATGCTTCATGTCAGACATGCGAGCTATCCTTTTATTTGTTGGTTCAAATAGGGTGACAATGAAATGGACCGAATTAATCCATATCATTACTTTGTTGAATTCGACGAAGTGAGCACTCTCTACGGCTCTCCTCTTTTGTCAATTCCAACAATGTTTCTTCAATATAAGCAAGATGTGAGTGCGACGCCAAACGAGCCTCTTCAGGCTTCCCTGACACTATCGCTTCTACAATCTCCGCTCTATGCTCTCTTACCTTCTCTACCACCGATTCACGACGATTTAATAGGGTAAAATTTTGTAATACATTTTGTTCAAGCAAAGGCTCCAGGCTACGTACCATGTGAAGTAATACCACATTGTGCGCTGATTCTGTCACCGTTATAAGATAGTTCATAACAGCGGAAGCTTCCGCTTTAATATCCCCATCTTGTTGTGCTTGTTGGATTAAATAATGTGACTCTTTAATCCGCTTAAAATCTTCGTCATTACCACGTAAAGCAGCGTAATAAGCTGAAATACCTTCCAGCGCATGGCGCGATTCGAGTAAATCAAATTGTGTTTCAGGATGCGTCGCTAATAAATCTAACAACGGCTCTGAAAAACTTTGCCATAAGCCCTTATTAACAAAAGTGCCACCACCTTGGCGACGAGTTAATAAATGCTTCGCTTCTAAACGTTGTATCGCCTCCCTAACTGAGGGGCGAGAGACATCAAACTGTTTCGCTAACTCTCTTTCTGCTGGTAATTTCTGACCTGGGGAAAGAGTTCCTTCTAAAATCAGCCGTTCAAGCTCTTGCTCGATTACATCAGACAGCTTTGGCTGACGTATCCTTTGATATGTCATCGTAGCTCGACCTAATTTAAGTTGATTACTTCTCACATTACCGTGAGTCATTCGTCACTTTAAATAATTGGTATTACCAATTTAATTTGAGAGGCAATTTATCATTAAAAAAGGGAATTTGTCTAGATAAAAGTTGATTTGAATCATGGAACAGAGTTGATTTACACCTTTAGTTAACATTAAGAAAACATGATATTTATAATTGGTATGACCAATTAGTTTTTCACAATAAATAAAACCGCTTCAAAATTAAGAAAAACAATAAAAAATCATACCGCTAACTCCTTCAATTTCCTTAACTTATGGTATTTATTCCAATTAAATGAAAGACCAGGATCACTCTTTCTAAACGGGGCAATATACTGGTGACCTGTAATTCTTTCATCTCTTATCAATGGGTAAGCGCCTTGTAGCACGTTTGTTACGGCTGCCAGGCTTTCATATTGTTCTTGCGTGTATGCCGTAAAATCAGTGCCTTCTAACTCAATACCAATACTAAAATCATTACAACGTGAACGACCTGCAAATGAAGATGCCCCTGCATGCCAAGCCCTTGCATTAAATGGGACAAATTGAATGACGCTACCATCTCGTCTAATTAGGCAATGAGCTGATACTCTAAACTGATAAATAACGCTAAAGAATGGGTGTTCATTAGGATCTAACGTTCCTGTAAATAACTGCTCTATATACGGCCCGCCAAATTGCCCTGGTGGCAAACTGATATTATGGACAACCAATAATGAAATATCTTTATCATCAGGACGCTCGTCATAAAATGGTGAGACGACATGATTTGCTTCATTAAGCCAATGATCTGTTGATAAAGTGAATATCATCATTTATTCCCGTTCAAATTAAACTAATCTTTGTATCTTATGATGAAATTCTGCTCTAGCGCGAGTATTATTGTCGCCATAATCCTATTTCACACATTCAATGGACCTTACCATGATCAAAACCCATGATAGCGCCTCTCGCCTTGAGTATTTAAAACAACAGCTTCCCGCAGAAATCACTCGTGCGGTTTCTGACACATTACGTGAGGATTTAGGCGGTACATTAGAGGTAAGTACAGATATCACAGCAAGTTTAATTGCTGAAGATACGCAGTCTGTAGCAACCATCATCACTCGTGAACATGGTGTGTTTTGTGGAAAAATGTGGGCCGATGAAGTCTTTAAACAACTAGGCGGTACCGTTTCTATTGAATGGCATGTAGAAGATGGTGATAACGTAGAGCCAAACCAAACGCTTTGTACGTTAACAGGCCCTGCTCGCACACTATTAACCGGTGAGCGTAATGCAATGAACTTTATTCAAACCCTATCTGGGTGCTCAACCGTAACAGCAACCTACGCTGAAAAAATTGCCCACACCAAATGTCGCCTGCTTGATACTCGTAAAACCATTCCAGGTTTACGCAGTGCATTAAAATATGCTGTCGCTTGTGGTGGTGGTTTCAATCACCGTATTGGCGTATTTGATGCCTACTTAATTAAAGAGAATCACATTATCGCGTGTGGCGGAATTGAAAAAGCGATTTCAACAGCAAAAGAACTTAACCCTGGTAAGCCTGTAGAAGTTGAAACTGAAAGTTTAGAAGAGCTGCAACAAGCGATTGATGCAGGGGCTGACATTATCATGCTCGATAACTTCACCACTGACATGATGCGTGAAGCAGTAAAAATTAACGCTGGTCGTGCCGCACTAGAAAACTCTGGTAATGTCACTTTAGATACGATTGCTGAGTTTGCAGAGACAGGGGTTGATTACATCTCTGTTGGCGCACTAACAAAACATCTTAAAGCCATGGATTTATCGATGCGTTTTAAGTAAATCGTCACATTATCAATAAACAAAAAGTCAGCAACTTGCTGGCTTTTTTTATTACACAATTCCCCTCTTATATCTTTGATATTATTCACATAATTAACAGCTTACCCAATAAGTTAAACGAATGTATTTAAATTAAGACTTGCGATCGGCAACAAGGTTTAATTTATAACTTTTTGAAGTGAATCGTATTTGATTTTTACTTTTACATTCATCACATTACAAACTTGTTACTCACTCGAAAGCCTCTCTTTTCTTTCTATCATATATCCCTATTCGTTTTACTATTTTACCCATTAAATAAATCACGAATCATCCCTGATTCATCTTGGAGAGAAATATGAAAAAGCGTCAAGGACAGAAAGGCTTTACCTTAATCGAGTTAATGATTGTAGTTGCAGTAATTGGAGTGTTATCAGCGATTGCGATCCCTCAATATCAAAATTATGTACATAAAGCGGAATTAGGTGCAGGTTTAGCAACAGTAAGCGCATTAAAAATTAATGTTGAAGATTATATTGCTACAAATGGAAACTTTCCTAGCGGTACCTCTGGCGCTAGTCCAACAGATTTAGGTGCTTCAGGTTTCGCTAACGGTGACATTAGTTTTTCTGTAAGTGGAGCCACCTCAACAGCCGGCTCTATTGTTGTTACATTTGACGAAGGCATCGCTAATACTGAAACAATACAAATAAATAGATCTAATGGTGGTGAATGGACTTGTACTACAGATTCAACTAATACTAAAGCTCATCCTAAAGGCTGCTCATAATAAATGCACACCAACCTCGCCTCTATCTTGCGTCAAGCTGAGTTAATCAGCGCGACGCAAGAAAGCAGCATCATAGAGTCAGTTCAAGCAGAAGCGCACACCGTGCCTTCTGCTCTTTTAGCTCAGGGGATCTTTACTCCTGATGAACTGGTCAGTCACCTTGCTCAAATCTTTGGGCTTGAGGTGATCAATGTAACTCAATTTGATTACGTTGCTACCTGTCAAAAGTTGGGGCTTCGCGATCTCATTACTCGTTACCAAGCCCTTCCTGTCAGTTATGACAATTGCACCATTCGTCTTGCTGTTGCCGATCCTAGTATTGCGCAAATAGAAGATGATTTTCGCTTTACCAGCGGAAAGCAAATTGAATTAATGCTTGCCGATCAAGGACAGATCCAAGCAGCCATTCGTCGTGTCTACGGTGTAGGATTATCAGCAAGCAATAGCCAACATAAAGAGATAACTCAAGATGAGCTAGCTTCACTGGTTGATGTGTCACTTGATGAGATAAGCGCCACAGAAGATCTCAGCCAAGACGATGCCCCTGTCACTCGATTTATTAACCAAATTTTATTAGAAGCGGTCCGAAAAGGGGTTTCAGATATTCATTTTGAGCCCTACGAAGAAAGCTACCGTGTGCGTTTTCGTTGCGATGGGATCTTAGTAGAGAACAGTTCGCCCTCTTCACATTTAAGTCGCCGTCTTTCTGCTCGCTTAAAAATCATGGCTAAACTTGATATTGCAGAGCGCCGCTTACCACAAGATGGTCGTATAAAGCTCAAATTGAATAATGACATATCCATCGATATGCGCGTCTCTTCACTTCCCACGCTATGGGGAGAAAAAATTGTTTTACGTCTGCTAGATAGCAGCGCAGCAAGTTTGGATATTGATAAATTAGGCTACAGCGACAAACAAAAAGAACTTTATCTTAACGCATTAAAACGCCCTCAAGGGATGATATTAATGACTGGTCCTACAGGCAGCGGCAAAACCGTCTCTCTCTACTCTGGTTTAAACATTTTAAATACCACCGAAAAAAACATATCCACCGCTGAAGATCCGGTTGAGATTAATCTTAATGGAGTAAACCAAGTACAAGTCGCACCTAAAATCGGTTTTACTTTTGCCCATGCCTTACGCTCTTTTTTACGACAAGATCCAGACATCGTTATGGTAGGGGAAATTCGAGATCTTGAAACAGCAGAAATCGCAGTAAAAGCAGCCCAAACAGGACACTTAGTGCTGTCTACCTTACACACTAATTCTGCAGCAGAAACCGTCGTTCGCTTAGGCAATATGGGAATAGAGAACTTCAACCTTGCCTCTTCTCTTAGCTTAATTATCGCCCAACGCTTAGCAAGAAGACTTTGTCCCCACTGTAAAGAGATTGACAACCTCAGCTCAGAAACAAGGGAAGAGTACGGAATCGATTTATTAAGTACTGTTTTTAAAGCTCGGCTTGAGGGCTGTAATGAATGTACTCATGGGTACTCAGGCCGTATTGGTATTTATGAAGTTATGCCTTTCACTCGAGAACTGTCTATTGCGATCCTGAAAGGAGCAACGGTAAGACAAATAGAACAAATCGCAGTTAACCAAGGCATGGATAATCTTGCAACCTCAGGCATAAAACGTCTTGAAGATGGCACGACAAGCTTACAAGAGCTTACTCGTGTTCTTTACTTTTAATTCTTAAGTAAGTCATTTCTCATGCTAAAACAAAAAACAAAAATAAAAATAAAAACGCAAACCCTACATAATTTCCAATGGCGTGGCATTAATAACACGGGGAAAAAAGTATCAGGGAAATTACTTGCCCTCACCGAAATAGAAGTCAGGGCAAAGCTCAATGAGCAAAGCATTCAAATAAAGAAAATTAAAAAGCGCAGAATTTCTAGCTTAGAAAAAATGCAACACACCGTTAAACGAAAAGACATCACTCTTTTCACTCGCCAGTTAGCGACAATGCTTAGTGCGGGTGTTCCTATCGTTCAATCATTACAACTCATCGCTGAAAACAATATTAAAGCTGAAATGAAATCCATACTCAATCAAGTCTGTTTATCAATAGAGGCGGGAACTCAACTTTCAAAAGCACTCTCTACCAGTTGCTCTCATTTTGATTCTTTTTATATTGATTTAGTGGCGACAGGAGAAGAGACAGGCAGTTTATCGCACGCATTTGCACGTTTAGCAGAATACCGAGAAAAGAGTGAAGCATTACGAGCAAAAGTCGTCAAAGCGATGATATACCCAACCATGGTTTTTTTTATCGCGATTGCGGTTACCGTTTTAATGCTGGTGTTTGTTATTCCAGAATTTGAAGCCATTTTTAAAGGGTTTGGCGCCGCACTGCCTTGGTTTACCCAGCAAGTTGTCAATGCTTCTCATTTTCTGCAAAATTATGGTTTTTGGATTCTCTTAACCTTACTATTACTGACTGCCTCACTGCGTTTATTAAGCAAAAAATCTTATGCCTTTCGTCGGTTTATCAATCGACATTGTTTGCAGATCCCAATCATCGGCCCGGTACTGTCTAAAGCCGCTATCGCTAAATTTAGTCGAACATTAGCCACCAGTTTTAGTTCAGGATTGCCTATTTTACATAGCTTACAAACCACCAGTAAAACCGCTGGAAACCTTTATTATCAAGAAGCCATACAATCAGTACAGCAGAATACCGCGGCAGGAATGCCCCTCTATTTAGCCATGCGCCACACCCAAGCCTTTCCTGAAATGGTATTGCAAATGGTCATGATTGGTGAAGAATCGGGAAAATTAGACGATATGTTGAATAAAGTGGCATTTGTATATGAAGATGATGTTGATAATACCGTTGATAATTTAGGAAAAATTCTTGAACCCTTTATTATTCTCTTCTTAGGGATAATGATCGGTGGTTTAGTTATATCAATGTACTTGCCTATCTTTAATCTAATGAGTGTGATTGGTTAAAAAATAAAGAGTAGAACCGTAAATAAAGACTCTTCACTACTTCATTTTTTGGAATTCTGATACCATCAGCCCTATATACTTAATCTCATTTTGGACGTCCTTTCATGGCTGTTTTTGATTACTACCCTTGGCTTTTTCCTCTCTTTGCTACCCTATTTGGTTTATTGGTTGGTAGCTTTCTCAATGTGGTGATTTATCGCCTCCCTATCATGATGGAGAGAGAGTGGAAAAAAGAGTGTATTGATTGCTTTCCTGACTTAACGCCAAAGAATAAGCCAGAGAATAAGCCAGAGAATAAGCCAGAGAAAACAGAAGAAACATTTAACTTAAGTGTTCCTCGCTCTCGTTGCCCAAAATGCAATACTCCAATTAAATTTTATGACAACATCCCTGTCATTAGTTGGTTATTATTAAGGGGTAAGTGCCGTCAATGCAGTAATCCGATCAGTTTTCGTTATCCTGCAATTGAATTACTCTCAGGAACCATGTGCTTTACGGTTTCTTATCTATTTCCTTTTTCTTACTTTGCCATTGCCGCGGTTATATTTACCTTGGTGCTTATCGCCCTAACGTTTATCGATATAGACACCATGCTACTGCCGGATCAAATCACTTTACCTTTATTATGGTCAGGTCTTTATTTAGCCTTAGTGGGTTGGAGTCCGGTAAGCTTAACCGATGCAGTCATTGGTGCGATGGCTGGTTACCTTATTTTATGGTCAATTTATTGGGGCTTTAAATTACTTACTGGCAAAGAAGGCATGGGGTATGGGGACTTTAAATTACTCGCTGCACTTGGCGCTTGGCTCGGTTGGCAGCAATTGCCTTTAGTTGTTTTACTTTCTTCTGTTGTCGGTGCGATCATTGGTATTGCAATGTTAAGTGCTCAGAAGAAAGGGTTAGATAAAGCAATCCCATTTGGCCCTTACTTAGCCATTGCCGGTTGGGTTTGCTTACTGTGGGGACAACAAATTGGACAATGGTATTTCACTACAATCTTAGGCTTTCCATTATGAGTTATGTAGTTGCTATTACCGGCGGAATTGGCAGTGGGAAAACCACGGTCGCCAATACTTTTCAAAACAATCACGGGATTTCTATTGTTGATGCCGATATCATTGCTCGTGAAGTCGTAGAACCAAATACCAAAGGCTTAATGTCGATCACAGAGCATTTTGGGCCATCCATTTTATTACCAAATGGACAGTTAAATCGAGCAGAGCTAAGACAGCGTATTTTTTCAAATCCAACCGAGAAAGAATGGCTGAATAATTTACTTCATCCACTGATAAGAGAGCAAATGCAGCATCAGCTTTCATTATCAACCTCCTGCTACACCTTATTGGTTGTTCCGCTATTGGTTGAAAATCAATTGCAATATTTAGCAAATCGCGTGCTTGTTGTTGATGTTTTGGAGCAAACTCAAATTAATCGAACGGCAAATCGTGATAAAGTAAATATAGAACAAATTAAAGCGGTTCTTGCTTCACAGGCCTCACGAGAAGAGCGATTAGCCATTGCTGATGATGTAATCAAGAATGATCACACTATTTACGATTTAGACAGTGAAATAGCTCTGCTACATAATAAATATCTGTTATTGTCTCAAACATCTATAAATAAAGAACATTAATAACAACTATGAATGGATCAGCTATGCAAAGGTTTGAACACCCTTTAAATGAAAGGACTCGAATTTATTTACGAATTGAATCTCTATTTCGTAAACTTGGGCATTCTGCTGATCTAACTCAGCCATTTGAGTATCAAGTTTTCTTTAGTTCTCTTTTTAATATGCTTGATATTTTAGAGCAGGTGCAAGTCAAAGCCGAACTGGGTAAAGATTTAGAAAAACTTCGTCTGCAATATCGCGCTTGGATGGATATCGAAGGTGTTGACCAATCAGCTTTACTTTCTGTTTTAGAGCAAATTAGTCAGGTTCATTATAACCTAATGCAAACGACTCGACCTGGCCACTCTTTAAAAGAAGATCGCTTTCTATCTGGATTAAAACAACGATTTTTTATTCCAGGTGGCGATTGCTGCTTTGATTTACCTGCACTTCACCATTGGTTACACCTTCCTTTAGAAGTTCGTTGCCGAAATACACATAACTGGATGTCTCAATTACTTTCTCTCTCTGATGCGTTGTCATTATGGCTACGATTAACACGAGAAACCGCACGTTTCGAGCCACAAATTGCACGTAATGGCTTTATGCAAAGTGAGATGGAAAATGCAAACTTACTGCGCTTAGAAATACCTATTGAGCAAGGGGTTTATCCAATGATTTCTGGGCATAAGAGCCGTTTTGCGTTACGATTTATGTCTTTTGAAACCAATAAGAATTGCGAAAAAGACATTGAGTTTACGCTTGCTGTCTGTTGAGGAACCCATGTCAGAATCAAACAACATTCAACCAACTATTGTTAAATGCCCAACATGCCAAGCTGCCGTTACTTGGAACGAAGAAAGTCAATTTCGTCCTTTCTGTAGCAAAAAATGCCAAATGATTGATTTTGGTGAATGGGCTGATGAAGAAAAATCGATTCCTGGCGCTCCAGACATGTCAGATTCTGATGGTTGGTCTGAAGACCAATACTAATACCAATAAAAAAGCGATCATCAGGATCGCTTTTTTTATATCGACTTAAACGATATGGCTTATGATTAACTAAACAGCTCAATGACTTTATTTAATACGGGTACATTCGCTTCAGGAAAATCATAGCCTTTAAGCTCAGAAATTGATACCCATAACCCTTCTTGCCCTTCTTTTCCATAAGGCAGATCCTCAAACTGGGTCACAGTGAAAAAATCAAAGTAGAGTGATTTATCAGGGTAATCGTGATTTAGCGATTCAAATAAATCGAGTTCTGTTGAGTTAATACCAATCTCTTCATACAACTCTCTAATAAGCGCCTGCTCTGCACTTTCACCAACTTCAACCTTACCACCAGGAAACTCCCAAAAGCCTCCTTTATGCGCTTTATCTGGGCGTTTAGTAATAAAGACTTGGTTCTTTTCTGCATTTAAAATGATTGCTGCAACTATATGTAATCGCTTCATGTATAGCCTTTCCTATCTCTATATCACGCTTATAAAAAAAGCCGCTAAATGATAGCGGCTTTTATTTTTCAATTAATATCAATAACAGTAAGTATTAACTAGATCTTACCGTGACATTGTTTGTATTTCTTACCAGAGCCGCATGGGCAAGGTTCATTTCGACCCACTTTGCGCTCATCTCGAACAACTGGTGTGTGGTTTTCATCTGACGATTCACCATCATCTAATTGGTTTTCAGCATTCTGGTGTTGAAGTTGCTGGCGACGAGCTGCTGCTTCTGCTTGTTGGCGACGCTGCTCTTCCATACGCTCTACATCTTCTTGTTGCTGCACGCGTACTTTACTTAAAATAGAGACAACATCATATTTTAACGTATCTAGCAGGCCTTCAAACAACTCAAACGACTCACGCTTGTACTCTTGTTTCGGGTTTTTCTGAGCGTAACCACGTAAATGAATACCTTGGCGTAGATGATCCATCGCAGCTAAGTGCTCTTTCCATAACCCATCAAGTGTTTGTAGCATAACTGCTTTTTCAAAGTTACGCAGAACCGATTCGCCTACTGACTCTTCTTTCTCTTTGTAAACTTGAATTGAAGCTTCAATGATCTTCTCACGTAAGTTATCTTCGTGAAGTTTATCATCGCTATCCAACCACTCTTGCAATGGAAGATCTAAATCAAAATCAGCACGTAGACGAGTCGTTAAACCTTCTACGTCCCACATTTCTTCAAGAGATTGAGGTGGAATATATTGACCAAATAACCCTTCAAGAACTTCTTGACGGTTATAACCGATCATTTCACTGATATCATCAACGTTCATTAACTCATCACGCAGTTCGTAAACGACTTTACGTTGATCGTTAGCAACATCATCGTATTCAAGTAATTGCTTACGAATGTCAAAGTTACGGCCTTCAACTTTACGCTGCGCGTTCTCAATTGCTTTTGTTACCCATGGATGCTCAATTGCTTCACCTTCTTCCATACCTAGCTTTTTCATCATGCTAGATACGCGATCCGATGCAAAGATACGCATTAAAGCATCTTCCATTGATAGATAAAAACGTGAAGAACCCGCATCACCTTGACGACCAGCACGACCACGTAATTGGTTATCAATACGGCGAGATTCATGACGCTCTGTACCAATAATATGAAGACCGCCAGCAGCAAGAACAGCGTCATGCGCTTCTTTCCATGCAGCCTTTAATGCTTTGATTTGCTCTTCTGTTGGATCAGACAGTTTTGCAACCTCTGCCTGCCAGCTACCACCTAAAACAATATCTGTACCACGACCAGCCATGTTAGTTGCAATAGTTACCGCACTTGATGTACCTGCATTTGCAACGATATCTGCTTCTTTTTCATGGAATTTAGCATTAAGTACATTATGCTTAATTTTTGCTTTTTTCAGTGCATTTGAAAGCAGTTCTGATTTCTCGATTGAAACGGTACCAACAAGTACAGGTTGACCACGCTCAGAACAACCTTTGATATCTTCAATGATTGCAGCAAATTTCTCGGCTTCAGTCATGTAGACTAAATCACCCATATCATTACGTGCCATCGGACGGTTTGTTGGTATAACTACCGTATCTAGGCCGTAAATAGATTGGAATTCAAATGCTTCGGTATCAGCAGTACCTGTCATGCCTGACAGTTTATCGTACAGACGGAAGAAGTTTTGGAACGTAATAGAAGCCAATGTTTGGTTTTCGTTCTGAATTTTCACCCCTTCTTTTGCTTCAACAGCTTGGTGTAAACCTTCAGACCAACGACGACCCGGCATTGTACGGCCAGTATGTTCATCTACAATGATAACTTCATCGTCTTTTACGATGTAATCAACGTCTTTTTCAAATAACACATGCGCGCGTAAAGCGGCATTAATATGATGAAGTAGGCTAATGTTTGCTGGAGAGTACAGAGTATCTTCTTGCTCCATCAAGCCTGCATCTTTTAGAAGTTGCTCAACAAATTCTTGACCATTTTCTGTTAGGTGCGTTTGTTTTCCCTTTTCATCTAGCGTGTAGTGGCCTTCACCACGATATTCTTCGCTATCTTCTTCATCTTGTTTTACAAGTTGAGGAATTAGGGTGTTGATTCGTGTATATAATTCAGAGCTATCTTCAGCAGGACCTGAAATGATAAGAGGAGTACGAGCTTCATCGATTAAGATTGAATCCACTTCATCGACTACTGCAAAATAGCGCTCACGTTGAACACGGTCTTCGGCACGGAAAGCCATATTGTCACGTAGATAATCGAAACCAAACTCGTTATTTGTGCCATATAAAATATCACATAAATACGCTTGCTTTTTCTCAGGTGGAGCCATGTTTGGTACGTTAACACCAACCGTCATTCCTAAGAATTCAAAAAGCTCACGGTTTGTTTCAGCATCACGCTTTGCAAGATAATCATTTACAGTAACAACATGAACACCTTTTCCTGTCAGTGCGTTCAAATAACATGGTAGTGTTGCTGTTAATGTTTTACCTTCACCAGTACGCATCTCTGCGATTTGGCTATTGTTTAGCACCATGCCACCAATCATTTGAACATCAAAATGGCGCATGCCATACAAACGTTTTGATGCTTCACGAACCGTTGCAAATGCTTCTGGTAGTAAATTGTCTAATTCTTCGCCTTGTTCTAGACGTGCACGGAACTCGATTGTTTTCGCTTTCAATTCTTCGTCTTGTAATGATTCGAATTGCGGCTCAAGCTTATTAATTTGATCTACGATTTTACGTAGTTTGCGTAATGTTCGATCATTACGGCTACCGATAACTTTTGTTAGAATTTTAGAAAACATGATTCCGTTGCTTCTCTTTATCTCTTGATCATTACTGATCGGTTTATTCTGAAATGTGAATCAATCGCCTAGAGAATGTACTCTAAGAAAAATACTTCTTTATATACTTATCTTATGGGGATCAGCCCTTGATTTTTCAAGGCCTACTCTGATTCTTGTGTTGCTAGTCATCATAAGTAATAATTAACAAAGTATAAGCGATATCGTTAAGCAATCCTAAGTTAAATCCGTAGAGTTTGATTTCAATTCTGAAAAATTCAGATCTAATTGGCATTTATGACTTTTTCTTTGATAAAACCCTATTAAATAACGCCCTTGTTGTGAGAATTCCTGATGATGCGAGACCACAGACCCCAACCTGCAAATGATTTTTTTAATAATACCCGCTTTAAAGATCTGCAAGAAAAAGCGATTATTTTATCTAAGCTGTCGCATGTACTAAAAGATGCGCTACCTAAAGGGTGTGAAGATCATTGCCGTGTGGCAAATTATCGCCAAGGATCTTTAGTGATCGAGGTATCGAGCAGCGTTTGGGCAACTCGGATTAATTATGAAAGAATCTCTATTTTATCCGCTTTTCGAAAACATGGTTTACCAGGGCTTTCTAACTTAGAAGTAAAGATCAATCCTGATCTCGCTCGATCTTTTGTCGGTGAAAAACCGGCCGTTTATAAATCAGAGAAACAAGCAAAACGCGAGCTATCTGCAGCGGCGGCAAGCGCATTAGAAATGGTCGCAGAAACTGCCTCTCCTAAATTAAAAAAACGCTTAGAAAGCCTAGCTGCATTAGCGAATAAGAAGTAAGAAGTAAGAATATATTAGATATAAAAAAGCCAAGCAAACTGCTTGGCTTTTTTAATTTGATGATGGACTAGGCAAGTACCATTCCTGGCTGCATAAATGCAACTGGTGACTCTTGCTCATCTTCAATGGTTGTCCACTCCCATGCTTCTTGATCAGCAAGAACAGCACGAAGTAACTGATTATTCAGAGCGTGACCTGATTTATAAGCGCTTAATTCACCCAAGATACTATGACCACACATATATAGGTCGCCTACAGCATCTAGAACTTTATGCGTTACAAATTCATTATCAAAACGTAACCCGTCTTCATTTAGAATACGGTAATCATCTAGTACGATTGCACAATCAAAACTACCACCTAAACATAGGTTTTGTGATTGCAAGTACTCAATATCACGCATAAACCCGAAAGTTCGAGCTCGAGAGATATCTTTGATGAACGATTGGCTTGAAAAATCAAACACTAACTTTTGGTCATCAGAATCAATCGCAGGGTGATTGAAGTCAATAGTGAAATCTAAACGGAAGCCGTTATATGGACGAATTTCCGCCCACTTATCACCATCTTCAATGCGAACAGGTTTCTTAATACGAATGAATTTCTTCGCTGTATTAAGTTCTTCAATACCCGCAGATTGTAAAAGATAAACAAAAGGACTTGCGCTGCCATCCATAATAGGAATTTCAGGAGCATCAACTTCAATAACAACGTTATCAATGCCCATGCCTGCTAGTGCAGCATTTAAGTGCTCAACCGTTGAGATTCTTACGCCTTCATCATTAACTAACGCTGTACATAACATAGTATCGCGTACTGACTCTGGGTCCGCAGGGAAATCTACTGGTGGATTAAGGTCTGTACGACGATAAATAACACCTGTATTTGCAGCTGCTGGACGAAGAGTAAGCGTAACTTTACGGCCTGAGTGTAAACCCACGCCTGTCATTTGTACGATACTTTTCAGTGTACGTTGTCTGATCATATGCTCATCTCAACTATAAATATGCTTGATTTCAAACCAATTCTAAGAACTGGTCTGACATTTTAGCACACAAATTTCTATAAAACCAAATCGTTTGATGATTAATTAGTCAGCTTGACGTCGTAGAAACGCAGGGATATCCAAATAATCTTCTTTTTGATCTGGTTTAGCTTGTGCTGCACCCGCATTTTGCACACCAGCTGCTGGTGACGTTGATGATGCAGCAGGTTTAGTCGCTTGCACATTTTGTGCCGCTTTCTCTACTGTTGGTTCAACAACTGCGGCTTTTGGCTGTACAGGTGTTTGAACAACAGGTTGCGCTGCTGGTGCCGGTGTTGCCACTGGTTGAGTTGGTGCTGCTGCTTTATTTGTCACTAACGTGATTTCAGGCTTTTTTTCAGTGCCGATACCTGTAGCAACAACGGTAACACGGATCTCATCAGTCATATCAGGGTCAAGAGACGTACCAATAACTACCGTTGCGTTATCTGATGCGAATGCTTTAACTGTATTACCAACAGTTTCAAATTCATCAAGACGCATATCTAGACCAGCAGTGATGTTTACAAGAACGCCACGCGCACCAGCAAGATCGATATCTTCAAGTAATGGACTTGAAATCGCTTCTTCCGCTGCTTGTTCAGCACGATCTTCACCCACTGCGATACCACTACCCATCATTGCATGTCCCATTTCAGACATAACAGTGCGAACATCGGCGAAATCGACGTTGATCATACCAGGACGAGTAATCAGCTCAGCAATACCCTGAACCGCATTACGTAGAACATCATTCGCTTTTGCAAATGCTTCTAGTAAAGTGATGCCACGACCTAAAACTTTTAATAGCTTTTCGTTTGGAATCGTAATTAACGAGTCAACGTGTTTTGATAGCTCTTCAATGCCTTGCTCAGCAAAAGCAAGACGTTTACGGCCCTCAAAACTAAATGGTTTTGTAACTACAGCAACGGTTAGAATGTTCAGCTCTTTTGCTACTTCAGCAATAATTGGTGCCGCACCAGTACCAGTACCGCCACCCATACCCGCTGCGATAAATACCATATCGGCACCAGCAAGTACTTCTTTAAGTGCTTCACGATCTTCTAGAGCAGCATCACGACCTACTTGCGGGTTTGCACCAGCACCTAAGCCTTTTGTGATGTCTCCACCAATCTGAATTACTGTATTTACACTTGTCTTGCGAAGTGCTTGAGCATCAGTATTTACACTGATGAATTCAACCCCTTCAATTGACTCACGTACCATGTGCTCGATAGCATTACCGCCACCGCCACCTACACCAACAACTTTAATTACTGCGTCGTCGGACATTTCCATCATCGGCTCAAACATCTGTTCTCTCCGTTTCTTCCTGTTCGCTTCAGGTTAAAACTCTTTTAGTATCCAATTTTTAAATTTCTTTATTACGGTTGTGAAAGATTGGTGCTTACTTGGCACATAATCTTCATCGTCATGCAGCTGACTTTCTTTACCGTAATGTAAAAGTCCTACCGCTGTTGCTTGATAAGGTTCTTTTACATAATCAGTTAGGCCCGCAACCTCTAAAGGTTGACCTATCCTAACCTGAGTCTGGAAAACACGCTCAGCGCAATCTACCAAACCTTCAATCTGCGACCCACCACCAGTTAATACGATACCAGCAGCAAGGTGATGCTTTGTTCCTTCAGCGCGTAATTTATCTTGAATTGCAAGAATACGCTGGTTTACAAGGCCTAGCAGTTCAGAATACCTCGGTTCGATAACTTCCGCTAGCATTCTTCGCTGTAAACTTCTTGATGGTCGACCACCAACACTTGGAACATTGACCGTTTCATCACGATTAATGTGCTCACTAATGGCACAACCGTATTTAACTTTTAATTTTTCAGCATCGTTAAAAGGTGTACCAAAGGCATAAGCAATATCACTGGTTACTGCGTTACCGGCATAAGGAAGTACTTCAGCATGGCGCAATGAGCCATCAGTCCAAATGGCAATATCCATCGTACCTGCACCAATATCAACAACACAAACCCCAAGATCACGCTCATCTTCGGTAATAACAGCATTACTTGATGCTAATCCTGAGAATATAACATGCTCAACTTTCAAGCCACAACGCTCTACTGCTTTTACGATGTTACGCGCCATATCATTATGACAAGTAATAAGGTGAACACTTACTTCCATTCTCATTCCCGATAATCCAATAGGGTTTCGAATGCCTTTTTGCACATCAATGGAGAACTCTTGAGGTATCACATGCAAGGTGCGTTGTTCATCACCAATCTTTACTGATTTTGCTGTATGAATAACACTGTCCATGTCATCTTGAGTTACTTCTTCTTCAGAAATAGACCCCATTCCTTTCTCTATTTGGCTGGCTATATGCTTACCAGATAAAGAAATAAACACGGAGGTAATGGTGCATTCAGCCATCAATTCGGCTTGATCAATCGCTCTTTGAACCGATTTGACTACCGATTCAAGATCGTTCACACCACCTTTATCCATTCCTCTTGAGGGACATGAACCAGAGCCAATAACGCTCACTTGGCCATCAGGTAAAACTTCACCAACTAACGCTGATACTTTGTTTGTACCGATATCTAAACCAACAATAATACTGCCTTCTGGCGTTTTACTCATGTCAATTCTCTTCTTTAATCTTCAACATCATCAGGCTTCCACCCAACGGCGGCACCTGTATCGTAACGAAGATCTATATAATCTATCGAATTCTTTTTATTTGTTAATTGCTTATATAGAGCAACAAAACGATTGACTCTTTCTTCTCTGGCATCACGACCAAGCTCTAGTCGTATACCGTTATCTAAAACAACTTGCCAAGACAATCTGTCTGTCAATGCGACGCTGCGAACCGTAATATTTAACGGGGCAAATTGCTTTTGTAACTGATGCCAAAAGGCAAGCACTTCTTTACTGCTCGTTTCTGGTCCAAATAAAGCGGGTTTTGGCTCTAATAAATCGCTCATTGGCGCATTAAATACAACGCCCTCAGGATTAACAATAACGCTGTTATTCCAAGTTGCTTCAGGTTGGTGCTCAACAACGAACACTTTAATCGTTTCAGGCCACTGCTTACGAACAGAAACTTGGGCGATCCAAGGCAAAGACAATAATGCATCTTGCAATTTATTCACATCTTGGGTCATAAACGTCCCAATAGAATCCATTGAATCAATGGCTTCTCGAATATCATCTGCCGTAATGTGTTTTAATTGACCTTGAATAATCATATGAGATAAAGGCAATCTGTCTTCATCTGTCATCCAACTCACTGTTGAGATAACAAGCCATAATGAAATAATTACGACTAAAGAAAGAAAGAGCCCACCAGGAAGGTGTTTTCTTAATTTTTCTTTATCAAATGAAGTATTCATTTTGATCGTCTTAATCATATTCTTTCACAACAGAGCCAATATATAACGCCATCTACAATAAACTAAACCAATTTATTATACTTTAATGGCGATAAAACAAATTTCATCTAATAAGTATAGGGCTCAAAGTCCCTCTATCCCAACTTCTAATAGGATATTATTAATACAATAAGGATTCTATCTCATTATTCGTATTTTTATTAGAAGTTCTAACTAATTAAACAATAATTACCCAAACTCACGCATAGTTTCAATATTTAGTTTCATTGAAGCTAATTGTTTTGCTAATTTACCTACATCTCCAGCACCTTGAGTAAGCACGAGATCACCTTCTTGGATCACATTTGCCAACACTGGAGGTAATGCATCAATATTTGGTACAAAGATAGGATCAATTTTTCCTCGACCACGAATGGTTCGGCACAGTGATCTTCCATCTGCCCCTGCTATTGGGGTTTCACCAGCAGAATACACATCAAGCATGATTAATACGTCAACATTATCCAATACATTGGCAAAATCATCATATAAATCACGGGTTCGGCTATAACGGTGCGGTTGAAAAATCATAACAAGGCGCTTTTCAGCCCAGCCAGCACGCGCTGCTTTAATCGTTACATCAACTTCTGTCGGATGGTGACCATAATCATCCACTAACATTGCTGAGCCATTACCTGTTTCAAACTCTCCAAGTTGGTCAAAACGACGCCCTGCACCTTCGAAGTTTAAAAGTGCAGATAGAATCGCTTCATCTTCTACTTCTTCTTCTGTTGCTACGGCAATAGCTGCGGTTGCATTCAACGCATTATGCTTACCTGGAATGTTTAAAATAATATCTAAATCAGTACGATCTTTTCTCTGTACCGTAAAGAAGCTCTGCTGACCAACTTGACGATAATTAATTAAACGCACATCAGCATCTTCTGAAAAACCATAGGTAATCACTTGACGACTGACTCGCGGTAATAACTCTCTAACCACATTATCATCAATGCACATTACCGCTTGACCATAGAATGGTAAGTTATGAAGAAAATCAATAAACGTTTGTTTTAATACTTCAAAGTCACCACCATAAGTATCCATGTGGTCAGCTTCAATATTGGTAACAATACTTACCATAGGTTGTAAGTGTAAGAATGACGCGTCACTCTCATCCGCTTCTGCAATTAAAAATCGACTAGAACCTAAGCGTGCATTTGTACCTGCATTTTTCACCAAGCCGCCATTTACAAACGTTGGATCTAACCCTGCTTCTGAATAAATCTGCGTGGTTAATGCTGTTGTTGTCGTTTTTCCGTGCGTACCTGCAACCGCAATACCGTGACGGTAGCGCATAAGTTCCGCTAACATTTCAGCACGACGGATAACAGGGATACGATGTTCTTTTGCTGCAACAATTTCAGGGTTCGTTGGATCAATTGCTGTAGATACAACCACTACACTGGCTTTTTCTACATTACTTGCTTGATGTCCAAAAAAGATCGTCGCTCCTTTTTGAGCTAGACGAACCGTAACTGTATTCTCAGCCATATCTGAACCGCTAATGTTATAGCCTTCGTTTAGAAGTACTTCAGCAATACCACTCATGCCCGCACCGCCAATGCCGACAAAGTGAATGCATTCAACTCGGCGCATTTCAGGGATCATGGTTCTAATTTCAGCTAATTGCAGTTTCTGATCTTTTATCATTCTAAATCTCAATTCTTTTATTTTGCGAGGTCTTTAATCGCATTGGCAACACGTACATCAGCGTCAATAATCGCAGCCTTACGTGCATTACATGCCATTTCTACTAATTCTTTTCGTTCTAAACCGTTCAGTGTATCAACCAAACCTTGAACTGTTAAATCTTGTTGTTCAATCATTTGCGCTGCGCCACACTGTACGAGATGATCTGCGTTTAATGCTTGTTGGCGATCTTTATGCATAAAAGGAATAAATACAGAACCAACCCCAGCTGCCGAAACTTCAGATACCGTTAATGCACCCGAACGACAAACTAATACATCAGCCCATGCGTAAGCTTCTGCTACATCATCAATGAACTCTGTCACTTTAGCATCTGCAATACCGCTATCCTTATAAGCTTGATTTACAGTTTCTTGATTACCTTTACCTGCTTGATGCCAAATTTCAATAGCATGATTTAGCTGGGGTAACGCTTCTGGTAAGGTCGTATTTAGAATGCGAGCACCTTGACTTCCCCCCATCACTAACAAACGAATAGGGCCAGATCGCTCTGCAAATCTTTCTTTTGGGTGAGGCAATTGGCATACATCTTCACGTACAGGATTTCCGACGACCTCAGCATTTGGGAATGCTCCTGGAAACGCCTGAAAAACCCGTTTTGCAATTTTAGATAACCATTGATTGGTTAACCCTGCAACGGCATTTTGTTCATGCAATACCACTGGAATGCCAGATAACCATGCAGCAATACCGCCTGGCCCACTTACATAGCCACCCATACCAAGAACAACATCAGGCTGCCACGCTTTAATGTGTTTTTTTGCTTGAGAAATTGCACCTAAAATCTGAAACGGTGCGGCAAGCAATTTTTTTATACCTTGCCCACGCAACCCTTTTACTTTAATAAAGTCGATTTCAATACCATGTTTTGGGACTAAATCCGCCTCCATTCTGTCTTCTGTTCCTAGCCAACGAATTTCCCAACCTTCACTTTGAAGTTGCTTCGCTACGGCTAAACCAGGAAACACGTGCCCACCAGTACCACCAGCCATCACTAATAAACGTTTATTTTTATTCTTCATTTTCGCTCCGTGGAAGCTCGTTTTCTAAAAAGACCCGACATTCATGATCAATTCGAATAAGCAGCGACACCGCTATCGACATAATAATTAAACTGGAACCACCATAACTGATGAGTGGCAACGTTAGCCCTTTGGTTGGAACGATACCCGCCGCTGCACCTACGTTTACCAAAGTCTGGAAAGCAAACCAAATACCAATACCAAAAGCTAAGAATCCACCAAAACGCTGATCATGCTGCAAGCATTTACGTCCAATAAGTAACGCTTTTAGTACTAACGCAAAAATTAATACTAAAACAAGAGTAACACCTACAAACCCTAATTCTTCTGCAATAACCGCAAAAACAAAGTCAGTATGCGCTTCTGGTAAGTACTCTAGCTTCTGAATTGAGTTACCAAGACCTTCCCCAAACCAACCTCCTCGCCCAAAAGCCATCAGAGATTGAGTCAGCTGATAACCACTACCAAATGGATCTTGCCACGGGTCTAAAAAAGAGGTGACACGACGCATACGATAAGGTTCTGCAATGATCAAAACAATCACTAACGAAATACCACTCATTACAAGTGCGATAAATTGCCATAACTTAGCTCCAGCAATAAATAACATTCCAATGGTAGTAACAAACATTACAATGGTTGTTCCTAAATCAGGTTGCAATAGTAAGAAGAAAGCAAGACCGATAAGAACAACTAAAGGCTTTACAAAGCCTTTAAAGCTATCGCGAACTTCACCGTGACGACGTACTAAGTAACCAGAGATAAAAACAAATAAAGAAAGCTTTGCAACCTCAGCGGGTTGTAAGTTAAAAATTCCTAAAGGTAGCCAACGAGCGGCACCATTTACAGATTTACCCACCACTAAAACAGCGGCCAATAATGCAAATGAAATAAACAGTAGCAACATACTGTATTTCAACCAATCATCCAGTTTAATTCGTAATACTACTGATGAGGCACCAAGCGCTAAACATACAAATAGCATATGTCGCATCATAAAATGAAATGGCTGATCCGTTAAACGCGTACTAATTGGAAAAGAGGCTGAACCAACCATTACCAATCCAGTAAGCATCAAACCAAGTGCAATCCAAACCAACTGACGATCAAACATGACTTTAGGTGATGGAGTTAAACACCAGTCTTGAACTGGAGATGCCCATTGTTTAATACGATCAATTATCAAAATTAACTCTCAGCTGAATACTGTTTTGCTAGTTGAGTGAAAGCATCACCTCTAGCCATGAAATTTGCGTACTGATCAAAACTTGCACACGCAGGAGAAAGCATCACCATATCGCCTGCATTTAGTGTTGGAAAAAGGGATGCTAATGCTTCATCCATAGTTTGGAATAAGCCAGAGCGTGGGTCTAATGGAATAAATTGGGGACCATCTTCTCCAAAACAATACATCATTAAATCAAGCGCTTTTAATGCCGGAGAGAGCTCTGAAAAATCAGCACCTTTACCAACGCCACCAACCAATAGGTGCAGCTTTCCATCGATGTTTAAACCAGATAATGCGGCTAACGTACTTGCCACATTGGTCGCCTTTGAATCATTAACCCAACGAATACCGCCATTATCAGCGACAACCTGACATCTATGTGTCAATCCATTGTAAGTTCTTAATGTATCGAGTGTAGATTTAATATCTATGCCCACGGCATCAAGTAAAGCGATAGCGACTAAGGCGTTTGCTATGTTATGTTTTCCAACTAACCCTAATTCACTCGCTGCAATAATTGGCGCTGAGTCTTTAGCTAAATACTCAATGCCATCTTTTTCAATGCAGCCATAATCACCTTGATCAAACCCAAAACTTTTTACTGTTTTTTCAACATCAGGGTAAGTTTGTTTATCGTCACGGTTAACAATACCTACCTCTGCATGATCAAAGATACGCAGCTTAGCTTGACGATAATCAGCCATGCCTTGATAGCGGTCCATATGATCTTCAGATAAGTTCAAAAATGCAGCCGCTTTCAGTTTTAATGTAGAGGTTGTTTCAAGTTGGAAGCTCGAAAGCTCAAGAACATAAAGTTCTGCATCTTGCTCTAGTAAATCAAGAGCTGCAAAACCAATATTTCCACCAACGGCTGTTTTTACTCCAGCCGCTTTTGCCATTTCTCCGGTGAGATCAGTCACCGTACTTTTGCCATTAGAACCGGTAATCGCAATAACAGGTGCATTCACAGCCCAAGCAAATAACTCGATGTCACCAACAATTTGAATCCCTTTATCAATCGCAGGTATAAGTTGAGGTGAAGCTAAGGCGATTCCAGGATTAGTAACAATCAGATCAGCATTAATCAGCCAATCTTGTTGCCACCCTCCTGAATGCAGTTCTACATTTTTAGGCAATTGGTCATGGCCTGGTGGTGTATCACGAGTATCAATCACTTTAATTGTTAACGCTTCAGGCTGTCTCAGTAAATGCTTAACAACAGACAAACCTGTCATGCCTAAGCCAACCACTACAACATTTTTCACACCACCAAAACCACTCATATTAACGTACCTTCAATGTCGCTAATGCGATAAGAACCAATAACATAGAAATAATCCAGAAACGCACAATAACGCGAGGCTCTGGCCAGCCTTTTAACTCATAATGGTGATGGATTGGTGCCATACGGAAGATACGCTGACCACGTAGTTTATATGAACCTACTTGAAGAATTACCGATAAGGTTTCAACAACGAATACACCACCCATGATAACCAATAGGAACTCTTGACGAACTAACACCGCAATCGTACCTAATGCACCACCAAGCGCTAATGAACCTACATCGCCCATAAATACTTGTGCTGGGTATGTGTTAAACCATAAGAAACCAAAACCCGCCCCAACAATCGCAGCACACACAACCACCAATTCACTTGCTTGTGGGATGTGTGGAATATGTAAGTAATTCGCAAACTGTACATTACCAGTAGCCCATGCAATAAAGGCAAAACCAGCAGCAACGAATACCGTAGGCATGATAGCTAAACCATCAAGACCATCGGTTAAGTTCACCGCATTACTTGTACCCACAATAACAAAATAAGTAAGAAGGATATAAGCAAGGCCAAGTTGAGGCATTATTTCTTTAAAGAAAGGAACCACTAACTGTGTTGCAGCCGTATCTTTACCGTAAGCATATAAAGCAAAAGCAACCACTAACGCAATTGCTGACTGCCAAAAGTACTTCCAACGAGCAATCAAACCATCGGTGTTTTTACGAACAACTTTACGATAGTCATCAACAAAACCAACCGCGCCATAGCCTAACAATACAAACATCACTGCCCATACATAAGGATTTGTCAGATCTGCCCACAAAAACACAGTCACCGTAATCGCAGTAAGAATCATGATACCGCCCATGGTTGGTGTACCACGTTTACTGAAATGCGATTCAGGACCGTCATCACGTACAACTTGACCGATTTGTAGGTTCTGTAACCATTTAATTAATTTCGGCCCCATCCAAAGAGAAATGGTTAATGCTGTGATAATACTTAAAATGGCTCTAAAGCTTAAATATTCAAATAGGCGGAAAAATGGAAAATATTGCTCTAGAAAATTGGATAACCAAATAATCATTATTGACACTCCTTAAGAGCAGAAACCACTTCGCTCATTCGTGAACTGTTGGCACCTTTAACTAGCACGGTAACCTCATTATGTTTAATAGATTGTAATTCTTTAAGTAAGTAGGCGTTCAAATCAGAACGCGTTTCAAAATGGCGGCCATTACATAGCTCACTGATCACTTTTGTGTCATCACCAAATGTCACGACTTGCTCAAATTGATATGGGGCAGCATATTCCCCAACTTCACGATGAAGTGCAAGGCTTTCTTCACCTAGCTCTGCCATATTACCTAAAACAAGCCAGCGTTGGCCTTCGAACCCACCCAGTAAATCCACTGCAGCCTTCATTGCTGGAACACTGGCATTGTAAGTATCATCAATAACCTTCAAACCAGAGCCTAACGTTTCAACGGCAACACGTCCTTTTACGCTACCCAACTGTTGTAGCCCTTGTTGAATATCATCTAGTGACACGTTAGCTTGAATAGCTAAAGCCGCAGCAGCAACTGCATTGACTACATTATGCTTGCCAATAATGCCTAAAGAAACCTGAGTACTTCCTTGAGGTGTATTGATTTGAAAGCTTGGTTCACCCATGCCATTTATTTCAATATTTGAAGCATAAAAATCGGCACTAGAGTTACTCATAGCAAAACTAACGACTTGTTTACCTTCAAATAGCGAAGACCATTTTGGTAGGCCATTGCTATCTAAATTATAAATAGCGGTTCCGTTTTCTTGTAGCCCTTCAAAAATCTCACCCTTTGCTTTCGCTACCCCTTCAATTGAACCAAACCCTTCTAAATGCGCTGCCGCGATATTATTAACCAGAGCAACATTGGGTTGAGCTAATTGAGTTGTGTATGAGATTTCATTTTGATGATTTGCACCCAATTCGATAACGGCAAAATCATTGCTTGGTTGAGAGCGTAATAACGTTAACGGAACGCCGATCTCATTATTAAAGTTTCCAGCGGTTGCCAACACCTCACCAGTGCGAGTCAAAATAGAAGCGAGCATCTCTTTTACTGTGGTTTTGCCACAACTGCCTGTTAAGGCAAACGTAAAAGTATGACAAACCTGATGTACGTGTTTCGCCATTAAGCCTAGCGCTTTTTGCGTATCAGAAACAATTACTTGAGGAAGTGATGTATCAACTTCTTTTGATACAAGAAGCGCGGTGGCACCTTGCTCTTGTACTGCGGGAATAAAATCATGAGCATCAAAGCGTTCACCGATAAGAGCAACAAAAAGCCCTTGAGCCTCAATATGTCGGCTGTCTGTTGATACTGATGATATTTGACAATCCGTCCCAACCAAGTGACCGTCACACGCTTTTGCTATTTCACTAAGTAACATCGTTATCATGCTTGTAACCCTAATAATTTTTGTGCCGTTTCACGATCCGAGTAATGAACGGTTTTATCGGCTAACACCTGATAATCTTCGTGCCCTTTACCTGCGAGTAAAATGATATCGCTTTCATTCGCTTGAGATAGTGCGAACTGACAGGCTTTAAAACGGTCATGAATAACATGTGCTAATTCTGGTGTTTTTAACCCAGCTAACATGTCATCAGTAATTAAACTTGGATCTTCTGAACGAGGGTTATCATCACTAAGAATGACCACATCCGCTTGTTGCTCAGCAATACTTGCCATCATTGGTCGTTTACCTGTATCTCTATCGCCACCACAGCCGAAAATACACCACAACTTACCTTCGCAGTGAACACGTAATGCTTGCAACGCTTTATCTAAAGCATCAGGTGTATGCGCGTAATCCACTACGACTTTAGCTTTATTATCAGCAGTAAACAGTTCCATTCTGCCAATAACTGCATTCAACTGAGGTGCAGTTTGAGCTAAAGCATTGATGTCATAACCAAGAGAAAGAAGTGTCGCGAAAGCAACGAGAATATTGCTTGCGTTAAATGCTCCAATTAAAGGCACTGAAAAAGCAACATTTCCCCAATCTGAAGAAACGGAAAGTTGAATGCCTTCGGTTGAATAAACAACCGATGTCGCAAATACCTTCTTACCAGAATGAAAAGATAGGCTTTCTTCATTTAAAGAAACGGCGACGGCATGAGGCATCTCTTTTAGCCATTGGCAGCCCACTTGATCATCCGCATTGATGATTGAGTTTTTTGGGCGATGAGAAGTAAAAAGTAACTTTTTAGCTTCAGCATAGTTTTCCATATCACCATGATAATCAAGATGGTCACGGCTTAAGTTCGTAAATACGGCAGCATCAAAAGATAACGCATTAACACGCCCTTGAACTAAACCATGAGACGACACTTCTAGTGCCGTCAGTTTAGCTCCGATATTTTCAAGCTCAGTCAGTGTTTGTTGGATTTCAATTGGACTACCCGTTGTATTCAAGGCAGGTTTAAGGTCCGACAATAATCCATTACCCGTAGTCCCCATCACAGCAGCTGGTCGATTTAATAAAGTCGTCCATTGCGCAATGATCTGAGAAATCGTCGTTTTACCATTAGTACCAGTAATACCGACGAGTTGCATGCTTCTCTTATTCGCTTGATAAAAAGCTCCTGCAATCGCACTTAACTTCGTATAAAGAGAATCAATATAGACAACAACAGCGTTATCAATAACCTTTACTGTACCAGTAATATTATCTTCATCAGCGTCAGCAATAACCGCAACAGCACCTTGTTCAATTGCTGATGAAATAAATTGGCGACCATCCACTGCATGGCCTTTAATTGCTACAAATAAACAGCCAGGAGATACTTGGCGACTGTCCAATGTCATAGATGAAATTGCCACAGATTGATTTAACTCGCACCACGGCAACAGTAATTCAGATAACTGCATCATCACTTTCCTAATTCAATACATCGATATGTTTTACGGTACTTTCATCTGGCGCTACATTTAAAATTTGTAGTGCATCTTTCATTACTTGACCAAAGATCGGTGCCGCAACTTGACCAGCATAATACTCATCACCTTGTGGTTGGTTCACTATTGTAACCAGTGCAATTCTTGGGTTACTTACAGGAGCAACACCCGCGGTGACCGTCATGTATTCATCACTGTAACCACCTCGTACCGCTTTTCGTGACGTACCCGTTTTAGCCGCAACTCGATATCCCGGAACCGCCGCTCTCGTTGCCGTACCGCCGGGCTGAGTAACCGTTTCCATCATTTCTAATACGGCTTTAGCGTTATTGCGATCCACCACTTGTTTACCTGGAATGGGGCCTGTGGTTTTCAAAATAGACAGCGGTCTATATTCGCCATAAGCACCTAATGTTGCATAGGCGTGTGCTAACTGAATTGGCGTAACAGAAAGACCATAGCCAAACGCTAACGTCGCAATTTCAAAATCAGACCAACGACGACGATCAGGGAAAATACCCGTTGCCTCTCCAATTAGGTTTAAGCCTGATGGATCAGCAAGACCAACCGCCGCATACTCGGCTAATAATTCTTGTAATGGCATTCCCAACGCTAAATGCGCAACACCGATGTTACTTGATTTCTTCAAAATAGTGGTTAAATCCGCTTTACCCACTTTCGAGCTATCACGAACACGACTGCCGCCAATACGCATGATGCCATTGCCGGTATCAATGACCGTATCTAAGTTCGCTGTTCCACCATCTAAAGCGGCTAATACTACAAAAGGTTTTACCGTAGAGCCCGGTTCTAACGTATCGGTAATAACACGGTTACGCATTCTAAAGCTTTGTAACTGTTCACGATTATTCGGGTTGTAAGATGGTGCATTTACCATTGCAAGTACTTCACCCGTCTTAATATCGATCATAACAACTGAACCAGACATTGCTCTAAAGTCAGATACCGCTTGTTTAATTGCGCGATAAGCTATCGCTTGTAAACGCTGATCGATACTTAGGGTTAATGGTTTACCTTCTTGCTTCTCTTTTAGAGAAATATTTTCAACCACGCGACCATAACGGTCTTTACGTACGGTTCTACGACCCGGCTCTCCCGTTAGCCAGCCATCATAACTGCGCTCTACCCCTTCCAAACCATGGCTATCAATACCTGTTACACCAATAACATGCGCACTGATCTCACCACTTGGGTAATAACGACGTGATTCTGCTTTTAAGCCGATACCCGCTAATTTTAATTTACGAATATAAGCTGCAACCGCTGGAGATATTTGAC
Source organism: Aliivibrio sp. A6 (assembly GCF_028765505.1). Lineage (NCBI taxonomy): Bacteria > Pseudomonadati > Pseudomonadota > Gammaproteobacteria > Vibrionales > Vibrionaceae > Aliivibrio > Aliivibrio sp. A6. The sequence continues at coordinate 55,397 of NZ_JARACR010000006.1, forward strand.
GTTGAAGATAAATAAAACGACGTTTTTTGTTCTTCTCTATCTTAGATAATAATTCTTTTCGTTTTAGCCCTAAGACATCAGCAAGCGCATACCAACGCTCTACTTCAACTAAACCACCAGCTTTATAAATTGCGACAGGATCAGCCCAAACCGCATCAACAGGAACACTTACAGCAAGCTGTTCATCATTACGATCTGAAATGATGCCACGAGCAGAAGGAAGGGCTTTAACACGAATAGAACGCATATCCCCTTGTTTAATAAGGTTATCTGGCTCAATCACTTGAATATAAGCTGCGCGGGCAATTAAGATTGCTAAAGCAAGAAAAACAAAGAAAACAATAACGCCAAAGCGCCACTGAATGAGAGTCGGCGGCGCTTTGGTTATGCGTTTATTATTTTTTTTTCTATTTGGTAATTTCATCGTAGTTTTATTATGACTTCTTTATCTGGCGCAGGGCGTTCCATATTCAGCTCCTCTACAGAGCGAGACTGAACTCGACTGTGCTCTGCAAGTGCACTTTCTTCTAAAATCAAATTACGCCATTCACCATCTAAAATATCTTTTTCAAGCAGCAAATTCTCTCTTTGTACTGCCATTTGACGGGTATTATGTGTTGCTAATACAACGCCTATCGCACTAATAAATATAAAGATTAATAGAATTGCATGAAGACGACCTACACCCAAAAGGTCTAGGCCAATCATCTTTGTTAAGCTAGATTGTGGAGGAGTTGATTGACTCATAAACGCTCAGCAATACGTAATACAGAGCTGCGAGAGCGAACATTTACATCCACTTCGCTTTTCGTTGGTTTAATCGCTTTACCAACCGCCTTCATTTTCGCGCTACCTAATGCTTTAATTTGCTCTTCAGTTAGTGGCAAACCATGAGGCACTTGAGGGCCTTTACTCTCTTTACGAATAAAATGCTTCACCATACGATCTTCAAGAGAGTGGAAACTGATCACCGATAAGCGTCCTTCTGGAGCGAGTACGTCTAATGCCCCTTTTAACGCAGTATCAATCTCATCTAATTCACTATTGATGTAAATTCGGAACGCTTGGAATGTACGTGTTGCAGGGTGTTTTTTCTCTTTGAAACTCTTAGGCGCAACCTCTGAGATCAATTTAGCTAATTGACTCGTACGTGTTAATGGTTCATTTTCTTCGTTTTCACGATAAGCAACGATACCTTTAGCAATACGCCATGCATGTTTGTCTTCGCCAAACTCACGAATAACCCATGTAATATCTTCAACATCAGCATCCAATAACCATTCAGATACTGGCATACCTGAGGTCGGATCCATTCGCATATCTAAAGGGCCATCTTTCATAAAACTGAAGCCACGATCGGCATCATCTAATTGCGGTGATGACACCCCTAAATCCAACAATACACCATCAATTTTTCCAACAAGATCAAGCTCTTCAGCATACTGTTTCAGGCCAGAGAAAGGTCCATGAATAATAGTAAACTTTGGATCCGTAATGGTTTTTGCTTCTGCGATGGCTTGAGGGTCACGGTCAATACTGTACAAGCGGCCATTCTCACCCAGTTTTGATAAGATTTGACGGCTATGGCCTCCACGACCAAACGTACCATCGATATAGATACCATCAGGCTTGATAGCTAAGCCATCAATTGATTCATGAAGAAGAACGGATACGTGTTGGAATTGTTCAGACATAGTGAGTATTTACTACCGTGATTATGAAATAAGCGACTGAATTTTAGTTAGAAGTGTAAACTAAAAATACAGGGATGTGTGTCAAATTAGTGATAATTCTAAACCAATGTTGCAGAAAGCACAAAGCCCACCATAACACTACCGAAATAGTACTATGGTGGGCTAAGTTAGGAGCCGACATATAAGCCGGGTTCTGTCCCGCTTGCGCGGTGGTAACCATTCGTCTAGGCCTGCAATCGCTCACAGGCTCAAGCAATCTACCCGCCCCCAAACACGAGCAATGCTATGTGAGGGCCTATTTGATCTTGCTCCGGGTGGAGTTTACCTTGCAACGCACTATTACTAGACGCCCGGTGCGCTCTTACCGCACCCTTTCACCCTTACCTGTGCTTACTTCCTATCCCGAAGAATAAAGAAGATTAAGCCATCGGCGGTTTTCTCTCTGCTGCACTTGTCGTAGGCTTGCGCCCCCCAGGCGTTACCTGGCACCCTGCTCTATGGAGCCCGGACTTTCCTCCCCTCCATCAGTCTCCCGAAGGACATCAATGAAGCAGCGATTACCGAGTCAGCTCCTGAGGCGAATGATATAAGAGTCAGTAATAACTTACCACCCCTTTTTCACAATTCTCTTAATCTAAATGCTCTAAACCCCATTTATACAGTGCATTTTTCTTCACACCGTGAATTTCAGCGGCCATTACTGCTGCTTTTTTAAGCGGAAGTTCTTTTACAAGAATAGACACTGAGCGTGTTGCCTCAAATGGCAATTCATCTTTAACTTCACTTCTGAAGCCATGGATCAATAAAACCATCTCTCCACGCTTACGGTTATCGTCTTCTTTTATCCATTCAATTAGCTCACCTAATGGCGCGCCATAAATGGTTTCATAGGTTTTAGTTAGCTCACGAGCTAAAACCACTTGTCTTTCTGGCCCAAGAACCGTCAGCATATCTTCTAAAGAATCCATGATACGATGAGGAGATTCATAAAAAATACACGTACGTTCTGCTTGTGCTATTTCTTCAAACTTATCGCGGCGCCCTTTACTTTTCGGAGGCAGAAAGCCTTCAAAACTGAAACGGTCAGAAGGTAAACCCGCCGCTGACAGTGCCGTAATCACCGCACATGCACCAGGTAACGGCACAACATTGACGTTCGCTTGACGACAACGGTTCACTAAATGGTATCCTGGATCACTAATTAACGGCGTTCCCGCATCTGAGACAAGTGCAATAGATTGACCTTGTTGTAATTTACTGATCAACAAGTCTGCTTTATGCTGTTCGTTATGATCATGTAGCGCAAATGTTTGACTAGAAATACCAAAGTGAGACAATAACTTGCCTGTATGGCGAGTATCTTCAGCGGCAATTAAGTCAACGGATTTTAACACCTCTAAAGCACGTTGCGTTATGTCGCCTAAATTACCGATTGGGGTAGGAACAATGTACAAAGTTGCAGTCTCTACCACAGATAAATTGTGTTCTGTCATTTGTTTACTATCTCTTCTGCGATTAATATAGGGAATATAGATAGACACCACTATAATCAAAATAATATTTTAGCTGTTCGGGTGATTCGCATCCATAGTAAAAACAGCCCTTTTAAGTAGGACCAGTATATTACCCATGGCAAATATGACCCTTAGAAAGAACAGTGTAACACGCCTGATTGCTCCTGTAGCCCTTGCTCTAACATTAGCAGCTTGTTCGAGTTCACCAAAAGCACCTGAACGTCTTGATATTACTCAAGCGCCAGTAGAAACCAGCTCTGCTTATATTTTAAAAGCCGATCAGCAACAAGGTACTCTTCAGGCTGATTTTTTAATCATGGCTTTAAAGGCATCTGTACAAGAACAAAATTTTGCACTTGCAACTAACCTATTAACACGACTCAAAGGTTTGCAATTATCACCAACTCAAACGGCCGAAATGCAGCTTAATCATGCAAAAATGCTAAAATCACAAAATAAATTTGATGAGGCTCTGCAAGTTCTGAATTTCGAAGCTTGGTGGGAAATTGAAGACAGCCAATGGGTTGAATACTACCAATTACGTTATGAGCTTCACCTATTTAATGGTGATAACCTCAATGCAGCAAGAGAATTAATTTCCCTTAATGCCTATACACCTGAAGACCAAAAACAACAACTTTGGTCCCAAGTGTGGACAAGTATTTCTTCATTTAACAGCACAAACCTTCAAGATATTAAATTAGATGAAAGTGAAACGACTCTTCACGGTTGGGTGCAATTAGCCACTTATTTAGACACACTAAAGCATTCACCAACACGATTACAAGAAGCCTTGAATGAATGGCTGCAAGCAAATCCAACACATCCAGCTGCGACTTATACACCACAAGAAGTGCTTGATATTCTAGCTCTCGAAATTGTTCGTCCTGATAACGTTGCTTTACTGTTACCTTTAAGTGGCCGCTTTGGACCACAAGCCATACGCGTTCGTGATGGCTTTATAAATGGCATGATGGAAGATAAAGAACGTGGTGAGTTTACTAAATTTAAAGTAATTGATACAGGATCGGCTTCTATGGAAGAGATCATGGCGACGTTAACTCAAGAAGATATCCAATTTGTGGTTGGCCCTCTTCTGCGTAGTAAAATTGAAGAATTCCAATCATTAAATGAAACAAATATCGCTCAATTAGCGCTAAACATTCCCACAGAAGTAAATCCTGAGGAAAACAGCTGTTACTTTACGCTTTCTCCAGAACAAGAAGCAGAACAAGCTGCTATCCACCTATTTGAACAAGGACATAAACACCCCTTATTTCTTGCCCCACAAGGCACAATGGGTGAGCGTTTAAGCCAAGCCTTCAGCGATAAATGGTACCAATTAACGGCTAAGAAACCATCAATTAGCTATTTTGGTAAAAAGTCGCAATTACAACAAAAAGTAAACAGTGTGTTTGGTATTGAAAGCAGCCAAGCACGTATCTATCAAATGAACGCACTGGCTAAGATGGAGTTGGAATCACAACCTCGTAGCCGTCGTGATATTGATGCGGTTTACATGGTCGCAAAAAGCAGTGAATTAGTGCTTCTAAAGCCTTTCATCGATGTTGCGATTAACCCGGGGATCACACCACCTAAGCTATATGCAAGTTCTCGCAGTAACAGCGGTCGCCAAACTAAACTTGTCGAAATCAAAGGCATTGAATTTAGTGATATTCCATTACTGATAAAAGAAGACCATAAGTTCAAAGCGCAATACGATGAACTATGGCCAAAAAGCAGTAATGGTGAAACACGTCTTCATGCGTTAGGTATGGATGCTTATCAACTAATCGCTGAGCTACCACAAATGAAAGCGGTCGATAACTACCATATGCAAGGCAAAACGGGTGAACTCAGTATTAACCAACAGTGTGTTATTCAACGAGAAATGAGCTGGGCTATTCATGGATAAGAAACAGAATAAGCGCGCTAAGGGTGAATATTATGAGTTGATGGCTAAACGTTATTTAGAACAACATCAACTCATCTTCATTCAACGCAATTTCCACTCTAAAACTGGAGAGCTCGATCTCATCATGCGAGATCGAGACACTTTCGTATTTGTAGAAGTAAAATATCGCACCACTTCAAATTACGGTTCTGCGCAAGAAATGGTAACATGGCAGAAACAGCGCAAATTACAACGAACCGCTCTCTTTTGGCTCATGAAAAATGGGCTCTCTGTTGAACATACATCTTTTAGATTTGATGTAGTTGCTATCCACTCTCAAGGTCAGGAAATCAACTGGATCAAAAATGCAATTGTTGAAGGGTAAACAATGCTAGAAAACATTAAAGAAAGCTTTACCGAAAGCATCCAAATCCAAATCGCAGCAGCGGAAGCGCTTCCTGATCACATCATGCATGCCTCTCAAGCCATGGTGGCAACCCTATTAAATGGCAACAAAATTTTATGCTGTGGTAATGGTGGGTCAGCGTCTAACGCTCAACAGTTTGCTTCGTGTTTATTAAACCGTTTTGAAACTGAACGCCCAAGTTTACCCGCAATGGCACTAACGGCTGATACTTCAACGCTGACAGCAATTGCAAATGACTACAATTATGATGAAATTTTCTCTAAGCAAGTAAGAGCCCTAGGCCAACCTGGAGACATATTGCTTGCTATCTCCACCAGTGGAAACAGTCAGGATATTCTAAAAGCAATGGAAGCTGCGGTAAGTCGTGATATGACCATCATTGCGTTAACAGGTATGGATGGTGGTGTGATGGCTGGCCTATTAGGTGAATCGGATGTTGAGATTAGAATTCCATCTCACCGTGTCGCACGCATTCAAGAGGTTCACCTTTTAACCTTACATTGTATTTGTGATTTAGTTGATCAGGTTCTTTTCCCACAGCATTCTGAGTAATTATAGATGAAGTTAATTAAATTAAGCGCATTGCTCCTTTCTGCCGTCTTACTTCAAGGCTGTGCCGGTTTATTCATTGCAGGAGCGGCAACTACAGCTTCAGTCGTGACAGACAATAGAACAATGAAAGAGCAATTGACGGATAAGAATATTTCATTAGAAGCAACAGGCTTAGCTAACAAAGCTCCTTATCAATATAATATGCGAGTCAGTGCCGTAACCTATAACGGAAAAACCCTTTTAATGGGGCAGGCAAAAAATAATCAACTTAATCAAGCCTTTGAAAAACAAATTAAAAGCTTAAATGGTGTTAATACCGTTTATAATCAAATCCGTGTTCGTCCTTTATTAACCTTTACTCAAATAAATAACGATAGCTGGATAACCACAAAAGTGAAATCTTCGCTTCTCGCAAAATCAGAGCTAAATGGAATAAAGATCAGTGTCTTCACTGAAGCTCAAGAGGTCTTTCTTGTTGGGTTTGTGACTGAAGAACAGGGAAATATTGCAGCAGAAGTTGCTCGTAATATCAAAGGGGTTAAAGAGGTAATTAAAGCCTTTGAATACGGCCAAGGTGGCAGTGTAGAAAAAGAATAATTATTATACCAATCGTAGTAAATAACTGATCATCCTAGCTGGTTAAAACTCTCGATAACTGCGTTGAAATTTTTGATTGTAGAATAACTACTTATCAAAAAATTTCGCCTTGTTCTCAAGCATTTTTCCTTCGCTATTATTGTTCTCTTACTTACTGTGATTGGTATTATCTAAATCAATAACAAAAAGCCTGCAATCTATGCAGGCTTTTTAAATTTAAAGCTGTAGTGGAAAAGCTATTTAACCACTCGTAAGCTTGGACGACCCGTTGGACGTGGTGGCTCAGGCTTATCATCAGACGCTGAATCTTCTTCTGAAGTAGATACTAAATCTTCCTCAAAGATCCCCTCTTCTGAGCTTAATTCGTACGCGTCTTCTGGTTCAAACATAGTTCCAGCGCCGTTTTCACGTGCATAGATAGCTTGAATCGCATAGAGCGGTAAAATTAGCGAGTGAGGACGACCACCAAAGCGAGCATTAAATGTCACCGCTTCATTACCCATTTCTAAATTACCAACAGAGTGTGGTGCTACGTTTAAAACGATCTGACCATCTTGAACAAACTCTTCTGGAACTCGCACACCATTCATTGTTGCATCAACAACAAGATGTGGTGTTAACTCGTTATCTACAATCCATTCATAAAATGCACGTAACAAGTATGGGCGACGGGGCATCATTGAGCTAATATCCATTAGTTCGTTAGACGCAGTTCACGCTCAGCTTCAGTTAATGAAGCTAGGAATGAATCACGTTCAAATACACGGTTCATGTAGATCTTAAGTTCTTTAGCACCTGGGCCTGATAATTCAATACCCATAGATGGTAAACGCCATAATAACGGAGCTAAGTAACAATCCACTAAGCTAAACTCATCACTCATGAAGTATGTGTATTCAGCGAAGATTGGACCTAACATTAGAAGATCATTACGCAGTTTTGCGCGTGCTGCTTCAGATTCTTCAAAAGATCCTTTCGCAACTTTCTCTGCTAATGAATACCAGTTAGTTTCAACACGGTGCATCATTAGACGGCTGTTACCACGAGCAACAGGGTAAACAGGCATCAATGGCGGATGAGGGAAACGCTCATCTAAGTATTCCATGATGATATTAGAGTTGTATAAAGCAAGCTCACGATCAACAAGTGTTGGTACAGTTTTGTAAGGGTTTAATTCTACAAGTTCTGCTGGTAAGTTGGATGGATCAACCAATTCAACTTCAACACTTACTCCTTTCTCAGCCAGTACGATGCGTACTTGGTGACTGTACATGTCAGAAGCGTCTGAAAAAAGCGTCATTACTGAGCGTTTGTTGGCAGCAACAGCCATTGAGCCCTCCGGTATTTATCTAGGAGCAAAAAGCACCGAATTTAGGTGCCTGTCAGCTATCTATTTAGTATGAAATAGTAGTGACACAAAAACAATGGAGGCTAAGCCTCCATTGCGTACAATTAACGATCTAGAATATCATGATTAGTGGACATCGCGCCAATATTCTTTCTTAAGCAAGTAAGAAACAAAAGCAAATATCACTAAAAAGCCCATAACCCACCAACCTAAGCGATGACGCTCAAGTTGAACAGGGTCACCTGAATACTCTAAAAAGTTAACCAAATCACGAACGGCTGCATCATATTCACCTGAACTTAATTCGCCGGTACCATCAGATTCAACACCAACAACGACTTTATGCTCCACACCATCAACCATGGTTGTCTCATAAATCGGAGTTGTAACACCTTGAAGTTCCTGTAATACATGAGGCATACCAACACTTGGGAATACCATATTATTCACACCAAATGGACGCGTTGGATCGGCATAGAATGTACGTAAGTAAGTGTATAACCAATCAGTACCACGTACACGAGCAACCAGTGTTAAGTCTGGTGGCGGCGCACCGAACCAATTCGCTGCTTGTTTTTCAGGAATCGCATTTTCCATCAAATCACCAATTTTGGCGTTTGGATCAAAAACAAGATTATCCATCATAAGATCAACTGGAATACCTAGATCTTCAGCAACACGGCCATAACGTTGATACTGAGTTGAATGACAACCAGCACAGTAGTTCATGAATAATTTCGCACCATTTTGTAGCGATGCTTGATCACGAATGTCGTTATTCGCACTATCTAGTGGAACCTTTGCACCTGCCGCCATTACCATTGATGGCAACAAAGCAAAAAGTACTAAAATCAACTTTCTCATTTGAATGTTACCCTCTCTGGCAGTGGTTTCGTCGCTTCGTTTTTACTATATACAAACAGCAGAACGAAGAACATAAAGTAAGTCAGACTGAAAATTTGTGCTAATAACGTATAAGTAGGCGTCGCAGGTAATGCACCAAGAACACCAAGAGCAATAAAGCTAACAGTAAACTGTGCAATATTCAGTAAATGCAATTTACTACGGTAACGGTATGAACGAACTTTACAACGGTCGAACCAAGGAAGAAGGAATAGCACAACAATCGATGCACCCATAGCGACAACGCCTAATAACTTATCAGGAACCGCACGCAAGATTGCATAGAATGGCGTGAAATACCAAACGGGAGCAATGTGCTCAGGAGTTTTCAATGGGTTTGCCGCTTCAAAGTTAGGCGGCTCAAGGAAGTATCCACCCATTTCAGGGTTAAAGAACAACACATAACAGAAGAAGAATAAGAAACCAGCTACACCAATCATATCTTTTACCGTTCCGTATGGATGGAAAGGCACCGAGTCAATAATGTTATATTTGCTCGTATAGTATTCATGGAATTTAAATTGTGTTTTATGCTCACCCTTGTCATCTTTTGCTTTTGGTATTTTCAACTCAATACCATCAGGGTTATTAGAACCAACTTCATGTAAAGCGAGTACATGTAATACTACTAATAGCAATAATACAATTGGGAGAGCAATAACGTGAAGCGCAAAGAAACGGTTCAGCGTCGCACCTGAGATCACGTAATCACCACGGATCCACAATGTTAAATCATCACCAATAACAGGAATTGCACCAAACAGTGAAATGATAACCTGAGCACCCCAGTAAGACATTTGTCCCCATGGAAGTAAGTATCCCATGAACGCTTCAGCCATTAACACTAAGAAGATCAGCATACCAAATAGCCATAGCAATTCACGAGGCTTCTGATAAGAGCCGTAAATTAAGCCACGGAACATGTGCAGATAAATAACAACAAAAAAGGCTGACGCACCTGTAGAGTGCATATAGCGAAGTAGCCAACCATAATCAACATCACGCATGATGTATTCAACAGAGGCAAATGCACCCTCACCAGAAGGAACATAGTTCATTGTTAGCCAGATACCAGTAACGATCTGGTTAACTAAAACCAACATAGCTAATGAGCCAAAGAAATACCAAAAGTTAAAGTTTTTTGGCATTGGGTATTCAGATAAATGCTTTTTATACGCATTCATCGCAGGTAGACGTTTTTCTACCCAATCGAGTAACGGTTGCATTAGGCTTCCCCTCCTTCATCAACCCCAACTAGGATACGCGTATCACTAAGGTACATATGTTTAGGAACCACTAGGTTCAATGGCGCAGGCACCCCTTGGAATACTCGACCAGCCATATCAAATTTAGAGCCATGGCACGGACAGAAGAAACCAGAGTTAACCCCTTCAACTTGTTCACTAAAACTGTCAGGTAAATAGGTAGGTGAACAGCCAAGGTGAGTACAAATACCAACGGCTAAAAATATTTCAGGCTTAATCGAACGATATGCATTCTGAGCGTACACAGGTTGCTGCTCTTCGCCTGAAGATGGGTCTCGAAGTTGACCATCGATTTCAGTCAATGATTGTAAAAGTGCTTCTGAACGGCGTACAACCCATACAGGTTTACCTCGCCACTCAACACGAACCATCTGCCCATCCTCGAGCTTACTGATATCGACTTCAACCGGTGCACCTGCAGCTTTCGCTCTTGCACTCGGATTCCAAGATTTAATAAAAGGTACGGCCACCGCCACAGCTCCTAAACCACCAACAACCGCAGTTGTTGCTGTTAAGAAACGGCGTCGACCATTACTCACTGGCGCATTGCTCATCCAACTTTCTCCCATGTGCTCTTTATGTAGTTTTTATTATGTCCATACATTGTCGAGCTACGGCTAACTTCAATGGTGTGATACAACAGGATTTAGATGTTATAAATTCTTAAAATAACCACAGAATTTGTTCATATATTATTATGCTGTTGTTTTTACCCATAAATGATAAAGAAAACCTTACTTTTTGACAAGGTAAAGCTACTTTTTTGCAACATTTGTGAAGTGGGTAGACTTTTTATGATGAGAAGGGAGAAAAGATAAGAAAAGTAGAAGGAATACAAGCTGTGAAGAGTATTTCACCTCACAAAAACAACAAAAGCCCAGCATAAATGCTGAGCTTTTGAACACAATATCCAAGTGGCTCTGAAAACAAAGCCACTGGTAAGCGTAATATTAACGCTTAGAGAATTGTGGTTTACGACGTGCTTTACGTAGACCAACTTTCTTACGCTCAACGCAACGAGCGTCACGCGTAACATAGCCAGCTGCACGTAGTGCAGGACGTAGTGATTCATCGTATTGCATAAGAGCGCGTGTGATACCGTGACGGATCGCACCAGCTTGACCAGAAATACCACCACCAGAAACAGTGATGAATAGGTCTAGTTTATCAGTCATTTCAACTAGCTCTAGAGGTTGGTTAACAACCATACGTGCTGTTGGACGACCGAAGTAAACTTCAAGGCTACGCTTGTTGATTACGATGTTGCCAGTACCCGGTTTGATAAAAACACGAGCTGCTGAGCTTTTACGGCGACCAGTGCCGTAGTATTGATTCTCTGCCATTGCCATAATCCCCGATTAAATGTCTAGTACTTGTGGTTGTTGAGCAGTGTGGTTATGCTCAGCGCCAGCGTAAACTTTAAGTTTACGGTACATAGCACGACCAAGAGGACCACGTGGAAGCATACCTTTAACAGCTAATTCAATAACCATTTCAGGTTTACGATCGATCAGTTTCTCGAAAGAAATAGATTTTAGACCGCCAGGGAATTCAGTGTGACGGTAGTAGATTTTACCAGCCGCTTTATTACCTGTTACGCGTACTTTCTCTGCGTTGATAACGATGATGTAATCACCAGTATCTACGTGAGGAGTGTATTCTGCTTTATGCTTGCCACGTAGGCGAGATGCGATTTCAGTTGCGATACGACCAAGAGTTTTACCTTCAGCGTCTACAACATACCAGTCACGCTTTACAGCGGCTGGTTTAGCAACGAAAGTTTTCATGCTAATGATACCCGTTATTAAATAATTTCACTGATTAGGAGCTTTCGCTCCCACTGTATATTTTTGAGCCCAGTCATCACCCCTTCGAGTGGTTGGCACTCTTGGCAATTACGCCAGTACAGTAACGGTGGGTCGGAGGATTATAGTGAAGCGTGAAGAAAAAATCACCTTTTTTTTGAAGATATTTCACATATTATGAAAAAACAGCAAAAAAAATGAAATTTGACTCTCATCACACCAAATCTCCGCTATAAATTATAAAAATATAGGAGGTAATGATTAAGATAAATGTTCTTTTGCTAAGTATTCGTGGCTTTGCATTTCAACTAGACGAGACTGACAACGTTTAAATTCAAACGTTAAGCGCCCTTTTTCATAAATAGCAGCTAAATCAACTTCTGCTGAGATGATCAATTTGACGTTTCGTTCATAAAACTCATCAACCATGGCAATAAAGCGACGAGCAGCATCATCATTAAGCTCCCCCATGATTTTTACATTAGACAACAAAACCGTGTGATATAAACGCGAAAGCTCAATGTAATCGTGCTGGCTACGTGCACTCTCACACAGTGATTCAAAATCAAAATGAACCACACCATCCCCTTCCGCTTTTACTTCTAGTTGCCGATGATTTATCTCAATGGTTTTTGCCTTGTATTCGCTTTCTGAGGTCAGCTTGTCAAAATACATTTTCATGTTATTTTCCGCTTTCGCATCTAATGGAAAATGAAAAATTTCAGCTTGCTCTAACGTTCTTAATCGATAATCAATGCCACTGTCGACATTAACAATGTCACAATGCGCTTCTATTAATGCGATAGCAGGAAGAAAGCGTGCTCGCTGCAAACCATTACGGTACAGGTTATGTGGTTCAATATTTGATGTTGCGACTAAAGCAATCCCACGCTCAAATAAAGCTTCTAATAAAGTAGCCAGAATCATTGCATCTGTTATATCTGAGACAAAAAACTCATCAAAACAAATAATGTCTGTCTCTTGTTTGAATTTATCAGCAACAATAAGTAAAGGATCAGACTGTTGTTTTAGTTCACCCAGTTCATCATGCACTCGTTGCATAAAACGATGAAAATGAACACGCATTTTTCTTTCTGTAGGTAATGCATCATAAAAGGTATCGACTAAATAAGTTTTACCACGGCCTACTCCGCCCCAAAAATAAAGTCCTTTTTCAGGCACGAGTTTTTGTGGCTCGTTTTTTTTAAAAAATCGTTTCCAAGACTTTTTTATTGGTGCTTGAGGAACTTTTAATTCTAAAAACCGTCGATATAAATCATCAAGATGTTCTACAGCATTTTGTTGAGCGCTATCATGCATAAACCCCTCTTGATTGAGGTCTTGCTGATATTTTTCTAATGGTGTCATCACTTTTAATCTTTTCTTTTGTTGATTGACTGCCTTCATAGTAGCATGTTCTCAACTCACACTATGAGTGGGCTAACTCACAGTTATACCAATCTGAATATACAGTTAATAAGATTAGTATTAAGTCGACCCATATTAATAAAAACGGTAAGGAGTACTTCATGGCGTGGACATACGCTTTAATTGGCTTAGCTATTGGTATCACCATTGGCTTTATGATTTCTCGTTTTACAGTTCCTAGTATCAAAGACCAAAAATCATTAAAACAAGATTTAGAAAAATCTAAGTATGAGTTGGAACAGTATCGTCAAGAGTTGGTGGACCATTTCGCGACAAGTGCCACCATGCTAGAAGCATTAGCAAAAGATTTTAATAAAATGTATGACCACATGGCGTCAACATCTAAAGAATTAATGCCAAACTTGCCAGAGCAAGATAATCCATTCTCAGCTCGCTTGGATGAGATGACTCTTTCACCAGAGTTAAATAAAAAAATGGCTCATGTAAAAGATGAAATTAATAGCCCACCAAAAGACTATGCGAATGGTGCAAGTGGCTTATTAAAAGATGAACCACTTAGCGATGTAAGCGCAAAAAAAGAAGATAAAATCGCTTAAAATTTGCATTTACTATGAACTTTTATAAAGGCTTTTGAGTCGAATAAGTACACTTTGTTTAACTAAGAGTACATTATCGATGAAAAAGCCTTTGCTTGTTTTAGGTGCTTTAACTTTAAGCATCAGTGCAATTCTTACCCCTATTCAATCTCAAGCAGCCTTACCCCTTGCGGTCAACTCTCAGCAACTGCCTAGCCTTGCACCTATGCTGGAAAAAATCACACCAGCAGTAGTCAGTATCTCCGTTTCTGGAACTCAAGTATCAAAACAACATATACCTGAGCAGTTTCGTTTCTTTTTAGGGCCAGACTTCCCTGCTGAACAAGTTCAAGAGCGACCATTTAGAGGTCTTGGTTCTGGTGTCATCGTTGATGCTAAAAAAGGCTATATCGTAACGAACCATCACGTTATTAACAGTGCGAAAGAAATCCTTGTTCAATTGCATGACGGTCGTGAATACACTGCTGAATTGATTGGCAGTGATGAAATGTCCGATATTGCTTTATTAAAGCTAGAAGAAGCCAAAAACCTAACTCAAATCCAATTAGCTGATTCTGATAATCTACGAGTTGGAGACTTTAGCGTTGCTATAGGTAACCCATTTGGTTTAGGGCAAACCGTGACCTCAGGCATTGTTTCAGCCCTTGGACGTAGTGGATTAAACCTCGATAATTTTGAAAACTTTATTCAAACCGATGCAGCAATCAACAGCGGCAACTCCGGTGGCGCACTGGTGAATTTGAATGGTGAACTTATTGGTATTAATACGGCTATTTTAGGACCTAATGGCGGTAATGTTGGGATTGGATTTGCTATTCCATCCAATATGGTTCGTAATTTATCAGAGCAAATTTTAGAATTTGGTCATGTAAAACGCGGCATACTTGGCGTTCAAGGTGGAGAGCTTACTGCTGAATTGGCAGAGGCCTTTGATTACGACACCAATCACGGTGCCTTTGTTAGTCAAGTAATACCAGACAGCGCAGCAGATAAAGCGGGAATTAAAGCGGGTGATATTCTTATATCGATTAACGGTAAAAAAATTCAAACCTTTGGTGAATTACGCGCTAAAGTCGCCACTCTAGGTGCGGGTAAAAAAGTGACCTTAGGGCTAATCCGTGATGGAAAAGAAAAAACCGTCACAGCGACACTGAAAGAAGCGGAACAAGTAAAAGCGAAAGCCGAAAAACTGCATGATGGCTTAAAAGGCGCCGAACTAGAAAATACATCCCATTCAGATCCTGTTAAAGGCGTGAAAATTAGCAGTATTCAAAAGGGATCTATGGCTCAACGTTATGGTTTACAAAAAGGAGATATCATTATTGGTATTAACCGAAGCCGCGTGACTAATTTACAACACTTTAGAAAGCTATTAGAAGATAAACCACCGGTACTTGCTCTTAATATTCAGCGTGGAGAGCAAACGCTTTACCTTGTGATTAAATAATTAAAGCCTAAAAAGAGAATAAGTGTTCAGGTGAGCGCTTATTCTCACATCTACTTTTTTTAAACGTTCAATGTTATCCTAGCCCACTATTTTATGATTTTTAAAGGTTAGGAAGGCAATGCTTTCATTCTTATTGCGCTCAGCTATTATCGGAACAGCGACCGCTGCCGTTCTGCTATTTGCATTCCCTAATCTTCGCTCATCCATTACGACAGAGCAACTTCAAACAAACCAAGCCCCACAGCAAATAAGTAATCAAATCTCATTTAATTATGCAGTTCGTCGAGCGGCACCTGCGGTTGTGAATATTTATAGCCGAAAATACAATAATGAAGACCGCCTTCGTTTAGATACAGAAGGTTTAGGTTCTGGCGTTATTGTAAGTGATAAAGGCTATATAATTACAAACTATCATGTGGTTGCCGATGCTGATCAAGTGATTGTAGCTCTGCAAGATGGCCGCTTATTTAACTCTCAGTTAATTGGTAAAGATAAGCGTACTGATTTAGCCGTATTACAAATTAAAGACACTAACCTTCCTGTTATCCCATTAAATCCAAGCTATCAAGCAGATATTGGTGATGTGGTTCTTGCTATCGGTAATCCCTATAATTTAGGACAAACCACCACGTTTGGTATTATTTCAGCAACTGGCCGCGCGGCATTAAGCTCTGATGGAACACAAGGTTTAATCCAAACCGACGCTGCAATTAATAGAGGCAACTCAGGTGGCGCCCTAGTGAATACACGGGGAGAGCTAGTTGGTATTAATACCGCCTCTTTCCAGCAGGCAACTGAGCTTGAAACCTATGGAATTTCATTTGCTATTCCTTATGCTCTGGCTGATAAAATCATGCGCCGCTTAATTGCAGATGGACAAGTTATTCGTGGTTATATAGGCATTGATGGCCGAGATATCAACCCGGCAATGGCTCGCTTAATGAATGCAGATAACATTAATGGTATTTTAGTTTTAGGCGTTGCACCAAATAGCCCGGCAGAAAAAGCAGGGATCATAACTCAAGATATTATTACGAGTATTGATGGGAAAAGTGTCATTAATCGACAAAATGTTACGGATATTGTGACCGAGTTACGCCCAGAAACTGAAGTCGATGTTGATATTATTCGTAAGGGCAAGGCGAAGACGATTAAAGTTACCATTGCTGAAGATCCTTCAAACTGATCAACTTCAATACTAGCGACATAAAAAAATAGCGCATTCACCATGCGCTATTTTTATATCGAAAAACAACTAAAGATTATTCACTCTCTTCAGTTACGGTGCACTCACCATTAATATCAATGCGAGTCACTCGTTGCAGACCTCTTGGTAATAAGCTACCACGACGACCACGCTCACCACGGAAGTTATCTAAATCCGTAGGTTTCAAACCTAATTTACGCTTACCCGCATACAAAGTAATAGTTGCACCTTGAGGCAGTGGTAATAAGTGAGACAAGAACTCTTCACGAGACTTCGAACGCGCTGCTGGAATATTGATGATCTTATTCCCTTTACCTTTACCTAGTTGCGGTAAATCTTTGATAGGGAACAGAAGCATTCGGCCTTCATTGGTGATTGCTAAAATCTCATCATTGTCCAAATCTAACACCGTTTCTGGCGGCATAACTTGAGCATTTTCAGGTAGCGTTAGTAGCGCTTTACCATTCTTATTTTTAGACAGTAAGTCAGATCCCTTACAAACAAAACCATAACCCGCATCTGAACTGATTAGCCATGTTTGCTCTTCTTCTCCCATAACTACATGAGTAATTTGACTGCCAGCTGTGATATTCAAGCGACCCGTAATAGGCTCACCTTGGCTTCTTGCTGAAGGCAAAGTATGTGATTCCAATGCGTAACTTCGGCCGTTGCTACCCATAAATACCGCAGGAGCATTACTCTTACCGCGAGCATGAGCTAGGTATTTATCACCCGACTTATAGTTTAAGGTTGTTGGGTCAACTTCATGCCCTTTCGCATGACGGATCCAACCTTTATCAGAAAGAACAACCGTAATCGTTTCGCTTGGAATTAAATCACGCTCTGTTAATGCTTTAGCTTCTTCACGCTCAACCAATGGAGAGCGACGATCATCACCAAACTTCTCAGCGTCCGCTAAAATTTCTTTCTTAATTAACGTATTTAGACGACGCTCAGAACCTAATAACGTCTCAATTTGATCTCGTTCTTTCGCTAACTCATCTTGTTCACCACGGATCTTAATTTCTTCCAGTTTTGCTAACTGGCGAAGTTTAATCTCTAAGATGGCTTCCGCTTGAATTTCAGTTAAATCAAAGCGTGTCATTAATTCGTGTTTTGGATCATCTTCGGTACGAATGATTTCGATAACTTCATCGATATTCAAATACGCAGCCAATAGACCATCTAAAATATGCAAACGTGCTAAGATTTTATCAAGACGATGCTGTAAACGCTTACGAACCGTCGTGCGACGGAATTCAATCCACTCATTAAGAATGCTAACTAAGCCTTTAACTTGCGGACGTAAATCCAAACCAATCATATTTAGGTTCACACGGAAGCTTTTTTCAAGATCCGTAGAAGCAAATAGGTGGTTCATTAACGGTTCAGCTTCAATACGATTTGAGCGTGGAACAATCACGATACGCGTCGGGTTCTCATGATCTGACTCATCACGAAGATCGTCTACCATTGGTAGTTTCTTCGCTCGCATTTGACTTGCAATTTGTTCTAATAACTTACTGCCTGAGACTTGGTGTGGTAATGCAGTAATAACGATATCGCTGCCTTCTTTATGCCACACTGCACGCATTTTAATGCTGCCACGACCAGTACGGTAGATCTTCTTAATATCGGTATGAGATGAAATAATTTCAGCTTCAGTTGGGTAATCAGGCCCCTGAATGAAATCCATAACTTGATCTAAATCTGCTTTTGGATTATCCAATAAATGCACTGTCGCATTCGCAACTTCACGCACATTATGAGGAGGAATATCCGTCGCCATACCAACCGCGATACCCATGATGCCATTCAGCAATATATGAGGAAGACGAGCAGGTAAGATCTTAGGCTCTTTCATCGTACCATCAAAGTTTGGCTGCCATTCAACCGTACCTTGGCTTATTTCACCAAGTAATACGTCAGCAAACTTCGATAATTTTGATTCGGTATAACGCATTGCGGCGAACGATTTCGGATCATCCGGCGCACCCCAGTTACCCTGACCATCTACCAATGGGTATCGGTAAGAGAAAGGCTGAGCCATTAGTACCATCGCTTCATAACACGCAGAGTCACCGTGTGGGTGGTATTTACCTAATACATCACCAACCGTACGTGCCGATTTTTTGTATTTTGCATTCGCAGATAAACCCAGCTCTGACATCGCATAAATAATACGACGTTGAACGGGTTTTAAACCATCACCAATATAAGGTAATGCGCGATCCATGATTACGTACATGGAGTAATTTAGATAAGCGTCTTCTGTAAACTTGCGCAGCGGCAGCTGTTCAACACCTTCCAAGGACATTTCTGAACTCATATATTATACCTCTGCCTGATCGCCATTAGATTGTAGCCAAGCACGACGATCGTCTGCACGTTTTTTACCTAAAAGCATATCCATCATTTCATTGGTTTGCTCATCATCATCAATGGTTAATTGCACCAAGCGACGAGTGTTTGGATCCATTGTCGTTTCACGAAGTTGAAGTGGGTTCATCTCACCCAACCCTTTAAATCGTTGCACGTTTATTTTTGCACGTTTATTACTTAAACGATCTAACACGCCTTCTTTTTCTGCTTCATCAAGGGCATAAAATACCTCTTTACCACAGTCAATACGATACAGTGGCGGCATGGCTACATAAACGTGTCCAGCACGAACTAAAGAAGAGAAGTGCTTCAGATATAGCGCACATAGAAGCGTCGCAATGTGAAGACCATCTGAATCGGCATCGGCAAGGATACATACTTTACCGTAACGTAACCCTGATAAATCATCTGAATCAGGGTCAATACCTAACGCGACAGAAATATTGTGAACTTCTTGAGATGCTAAAACTTGGTCTGCAGAGACTTCCCATGTATTTAGAATTTTACCACGCAGTGGCATTACCGCTTGGAATTCACGATCACGCGCTTGTTTCGCAGAACCACCCGCCGAGTCCCCTTCCACTAAGAAAAGTTCGGTACGAGCTAAATCTTGAATTGAACAGTCTGTCAATTTACCAGGTAATGTAGGACCTGATGCAATCTTCTTACGAACGACTTTCTTAGCCGCTCGCATACGACGGTGTGCATTAGCAATACAAGCTTCGGCAATCAATTCTGCTATTTGTGGTTTTTCATTCAACCATAAGCTGAATGCGTCTTTCACAACACCAGAAACAAATGCAGCACATTGACGTGAAGATAAACGCTCTTTAGTTTGGCCTGCAAATTGAGGATCTTGCATTTTAACCGACAAAACGTAAGCACAGCGATCCCAAATATCATCTGCTGTTAATTTAACGCCACGAGGAAGTAAGTTACGGAACTCACAGAATTCACGCATTGCATCTAAAAGGCCTTGGCGCATACCATTGACGTGCGTACCACCTTGAGCGGTAGGAATAAGGTTTACATAGCTTTCAGAAACAAGTTCTCCGCCTTCAGGCAACCAAGTTACGGCCCAATCAGCGGCTTCGCCTTTACCTAAGAATGCGCCAGTAAATGGGTCTTCAGGTAACAATGTATAACCACTAACGCCCTCTAATAGATAATCTTTAAGACCATCTTCATAGCACCATCTATGCTCTTTATCGTTTACTTTGTCTTTAAAAATAATCTCTAAGCCTGGGCATAATACGGCTTTAGCTTTTAGATTATTAATAAGACGGCTAACCGAGAATTTTGCTGAATCAAAATAGCTTGTATCAGGCCAAAAATGAACACTGGTACCGCGATTACGGCGACCACAAGTGCCCGTTACCGTTAAGTCCGATACTTTTTCACCGTGTTCAAACGCAATTTCATATATTTGACCATCACGACGGACAGTAACTTCGACGCGTTTTGAAAGGGCGTTTACGACAGAGATACCAACCCCATGCAAGCCGCCTGAGAATTCGTAGTTTTTACCTGAGAATTTACCACCCGCGTGTAACTTACATAAAATAAGTTCAACGCCTGATACTTTTTCTACTGGATGGATATCAACAGGCATACCACGCCCATCATCAATAACTTCAAGTGATTGATCGGCATGTAAAATTACTTCAACTTTTTTCGCGTGTCCGGCTAACGCTTCATCAACACTGTTATCAATAACTTCTTGGCCCAAATGGTTTGGGCGAACAGTGTCGGTATACATACCAGGACGGCGACGAACGGGCTCAAGGCCATTTAGAACCTCAATGGCTCCTGCATTATATTGTTCAGTCATATCTCGGAAGGCTTCTTAAAATTTGTCACATAGTCTGAAAGGGAGAGAGGAAAGTCAAGCAAACGCCCCTATTCCACTCTAAATATGTGGCTTTGTATTAAAGATTGTATAGATACTGTGTCTCTATCGTAGAGAAACGGTAACTATAAATTTAGAAATTGAATAATTTGTTCAGGGTAACGCTCAAAATCAACAAAACTGTGGTCGCCGTCTTTTTCTATTGTTTGCTTACAGGCTGAATATTTGTCTACCGCTTGTCGATAATCAAGCACTTCATCGCCTTCTTGCTGTAATAACCACAAAGAGCTCGGGGTATCAATCAAATCAACACGCAATGAAAAGAGTTCTTTCATGTGTTTTTCTTCAAGGAAGTACTCTTCTTGTGTATACGGGTTCACTTGAGTTCCTAAATAATCCTCAAGCAACTCATAAGGCTTCACGGCTGGATTAACTAACACCGCTTTTAATCCATAGCGATGGTTTAACCATGTTGATAAATACCCGCCTAGCGAACTGCCAACTAAACCTATTTGGTAGTCAGTTTGGTACTTTTCGACCAGTTGAGTTAAATACTGAGCGGCTTCTTTTGGATAAGAAGGTAATCGAGGTGTTATCACTTTAATGTCTGGACGTTGCGCTTCACAATAACGAGTCATGACTTGCGCTTTATGGGATAACGGTGAGCTGTTAAAACCATGAATATATAAGAGTAAGCTTGGTTTTTTCACTTAATAGCCTCCAGCATTACTGTCAGCAGAAAAATCACAATTCTCTAAACGGTGTACTTGCGTCTCAATTCTTCCATCAGGCAGTAAATCCAATGTTCTCCAGCCTGGTGCTTGTGAGTCTAAGGCAAAATCATCTGAATCTGGAAGAAATTGTACACACGTTGAAGGCGTTGCAAGTAAACGGGCACCATTAACAATACGGTCAAGTTCTTGGTGAATATGGCCACATACAATGCCACTGACATTGTCATGCTGACCAACGACACTCCAAAATTCATCATTGTCTTTTAACTGATGCTGATCAAGCCATGCACTACCCGCAGGCAGTGGGTGATGATGTAATAGCACTAAGGAATGACGGTCTGGATTTTGGGATAACACGCTATCAAGTAAAGCTAATTGCTCTTTTGATAATGCCCCATGAGGCACGCCTACCACTTGGCTATCCAGAATAATTAGTTGCCAGTGCTGACCTATAAATAAATGCTCACAAGCTTGGATTTGAGAGGATGGCAGTACTCCCCCCATACTAGGTTTATAGTCATGATTACCTGGTAACCAATAACATGGCTTTACTAATGGCTTAATTCCATCAACAAAATGTTGATATGACGACACGGTATGATCTTGAGAGATGTCACCCGTTGCAATAATCGCATCAAAATTTGGCGTACGCTGTTGCACCTGTTCAACAACAGTTTGAAAACTTTTTAATGTAGGTACACCAAGAAGCGCTCCATCTTCAGGCGCAAACAAATGCGTATCTGTTATCTGTAACAACCGAATTGGGCCGTTTTCGTTATTTAGTAATGTTTCCGAGAGCAAAATAGCTACAACCTTTTAATTCTTTTCTAAAAAAATGGGCTCTTGGCTTATCCCATTTTTCAAACAAAACGTTAGCCAGTCACTTAAAAACTGGTTTAATTGATGCTTTTCATCTTTTTGAAGCATCTTCCCATTTGGGTAATCGTATTTCGCTTTAATGTAGGCAAGTTGCTGGCTCGCACACACCTCTGCAACTCTCGCATCATGATAAAGCCTTACTGTTAACTTCGGAAGTGGATAAATTGGTTTCTCATCTATCTGATAAACTTCAACTAATGTTGTATATACTGTCACTTCTAAAACTTTGATCTGATACTGTTGCTGACAAACTTGATAACGAGTTAGTGCACCTATTTTTTCATTCTTTGGTAAAAGTGACACCAATTTAGCGTAATTAGTTTCATACACTCTCATCAAACTTGCTAAATCTACATGGTATTTACGCATGTTATTGCGTGTTCCACTGTGATCGTAAGCGCGAAACATTTAATTCTAACCACTGAAGCGCAATAATTGAGGCAGCATTCTCAATTATGCCACGAGTCACTAATGCGTAAGCCTCTTCTCTGGTCACAACATGAACCCGAATGTCTTCATTTTCTTCTTCTAAGCCATGAATACCAACCGCTTTAGAGGCATCAACACAACCGACAAATACATCTAGTTGCTCTGTGCAGCCACCAGAAGAGGGGTAAAAATGAGAGATTTTCTCTAAATGAGAAACGTCAATACCGGCTTCTTCGTTGGCTTCTCGAATGGCTACCTGCTCTGCGGTTTGATCTTTATCTATCATTCCAGCAACGATCTCATACTGCCAAGGAGAATCAGATTCTAGTGCACCAACTCGAATTTGCTCTATTAACACGACACTATCGCTTATCGGATCATAAGGCAGTAACGCTACAGCATGCCCGCGCTCAAACAACTCCCTTTCGATTATCTCGCTCCAACCACCCTGAAATAGTTGATGGCGAAAGCTCACTTTTGTCATTTTGAAAAAGCCATTGTAGAGCGATACTTTCGACAAAATATCAACATCACCTGAACTAAATTGGCTTTCTAATTGTGTTTTTGATGATGAATTCATTTTGCTCTCCGCATTTTGTGGCTCAGTTTTATCACTCATTGAAGACGGCAACAATTTTTTAACTCAACTTTTTTGATAATGCTTACATTTTTTTTAGATGCTTTCCACATTATTAAGATACCAGAAGTCGATAAAACGTAAAAAAACGTAATCTTTACAGCCAGAGTACTGAGAGTTAAGGTACACTCTATGTACTATATTATATAAAACAATTTTTGCAGGACAAACCACCATGAGAAAACTGCTTCCACTCTTAATTGGAATGGCATTAGGTAGTTTCAGCTCTTTAGCTGCTGCCGATGACCTTGCGCAAGTATACAATCAAGCTAAAGAAAATGATCCTCAACTTCTAAGAGCTGCTGCGACTAAAGATGCCGCTTTTGAAGCAGTGAATTCATCTCAAAGTTCTCTATTGCCACAGATTGATTTAACTGCGGGTTATAATATCGTTCGTAGTGATCTAGACCGAAATGAAAATGACCGATTAACCGCTGGCATCAGCTTATCTCAAGAGCTTTACCAACAATCGAGCTGGGTTAGCTTAGATATAGCAGAAAAAAGTGCTCGCCAAGCTGACTCTGCTTATGCAGCAGAACAACAAGGTGTTATTTTACGTGTTGCTCAAGCTTACTTTGATGTATTACGCGCTAACGATAGCCTTGAATTTGTTCGTGCAGAAAAAGCAGCGGTTGGTCGCCAACTTGAGCAAACAAAACAACGTTTTGATGTGGGTTTATCTGCAATTACCGATGTTCATGACGCACAAGCACAATACGACAGCGTATTAGCAAATGAAGTGTTAACAGAAAATCAATTAGTAAACAGCTATGAAGATCTTCGTGTTATAACAGGTCAAGGGCACACAAAACTCAGTGTATTAGATACTGAGCGCTTCTCTGCTAGCCCTTCAGCACAAAGCTCTGACAGCCTAATTGATGAAGCACAACAAAAGAACTTAAGCCTATTGGCTGCTCGTATCAGTGCTGATGTTGCAAAAGATAATATCTCTCTAGCAAGCTCTGGTCACATGCCATCATTAACATTTGATGCGGGTTATAAATATACAGATCAAAGTGGCACATATAATAATGGCTCAAACGATTACGACTCAAGTGATATCAATGCAGGTATTAACTTGTATATCCCACTTTACTCTGGTGGCAACACAAGCTCATTAACTAGCCAAGCAGAATTCCAATACGTTGCAGCAAGTCAAGATTTAGAAGCGACTTACCGTGATGTAACTAAAAATGTTCGCGCTTACAACAACAACATCAATGCGTCCATTGGTGCATTAAAAGCGTACGAGCAAACGGTAATCTCGGCAAAATCAGCATTAGAAGCAACAGAAGCAGGTTTTGATGTTGGTACACGTACTATTGTTGATGTATTAGATTCAACGCGTCGTTTGTATGATGCAAACCGTAACCTAGCAAACGCTCGTTACGACTACATCTTAAGTGTCCTTCAGCTAAAACAAGCGGTTGGTACATTAAGCGAGCAAGATATCATGGATATTAACGCGGGTTTAAAAGCAAACAAAACCACGCAAGCTAAATAAGCCAATACCCATCGTATACATTTTATGATGGGTATAGCACAAACAAAAAAGCCACATTACTATAATGTGGCTTTTCTTTTATGCATTACGGATGATATTAACCGCGACCGCCTTTAATTGCTTCAATAATGCCTGTTGTTGAACAACCATCTTCAAAGTTTAATACTTTCACTTCACCGCCAGCAGCAATCACTTCTGCACCACCCGCAATGTCTTCGATTGCGTAGTCACCACCTTTTACAAGTAAGGTTGGCAATACTTCAGAAATAAGACGCTGAGGTGTATCTTCAGAGAAAGGAACAACCCAATCAACCGCACCTAGCCCTGCTAATACCGCCATACGACGATCTGTTGGGTTGATAGGACGACCTGGGCCCTTCAAGCGCTGTACTGATTCGTTAGTGTTAACCGCTACAATCAGGCGATCGCCTAGTTCTGCTGCGTGGTTTAGATAAGAAACATGACCTGCATGTAAAATATCAAAACAACCATTGGTCATTACTACTCTTTCACCACGATCACGAGCTTGTTTTACCGCATTAACCAAAGCATCTTCACTGATAATTCCAAAACCAGAATCTTGGCTACCGTGAATCGCTTCTGCCAGTTCAATGGTTGATAGCGTCGATGTACCCAGTTTACCAACAACTACACCTGCTGCTGCATTCGCTAATGCACACGCTTCATCAAGTGGTTTGCCTGTTGATACTGATGCAGCTAAAACAGAAATAACCGTATCGCCAGCACCCGTCACATCAAATACTTCGCGAGCTTGAGTAGGCAAATGTAATGGCTCCATATTACGACGAAGTAATGTCATGCCATGCTCACTACGCGTAACAAGTAACGCTTCAAAATCAAATTCTTCGATAATCTGTTGGCCTTTGGCAACCAAATCGTCTTCGTCTTTTACTTTGCCAACAACCGTTTCAAATTCAAGCATGTTTGGTGTTAATAATGTTGCACCACGGTAACGTTCAAAATCAGCGCCTTTAGGGTCGATAAATACAGGAACATTTACTTTGCGTGCTTCTTGGATCATTAACTGAACGTGCTCTAATGCCCCTTTTGCATAATCAGATAATACAACCGCTTTTACTTTTGATAACGTAGCTTGCATACGGCTGATTAAAGGCTCAGCAGGAACATCATGGAAGCTTTCTTCGAAATCCAAACGGATAAGCTGTTGACCACGGCTCATCACTCGTAGTTTGGTAATCGTTGGAAACTCAGGAAGAGAAACAAAATCACAATGCACTTTTAATGACGCTAATGTTGCTGTTAATGCTTTTGCTGGTTCATCATCCCCAACAAGACCAACAAGATGAGCATTACCGCCTAACGCAGCAATATTCATGGCAACGTTTGCTGCACCACCAGGACGCTCTTCAATATTATTTACTTTAACCACAGGCACTGGTGCTTCTGGTGAAATACGATTCGTTGGACCACCCCAATAGCGGTCAAGCATTACATCACCAACAATCAATACACCGGATTGTTCGTAATTAGGAAGTGTCGGTTTCATTCTTTTCTCCGGGTAATAAACAGCAAATCATCTACCATTATTGGTTTGTGCTATCTATCAAAATTATCTGCTATAAATGGTAGCATTTACGCAAGTTCTGCGCCAACTTAGAAAGAGTAAACTCTAGGTTTAGTAAAACTTACTCACCAAACCATTGATTCCAAGCAGTTACTACTGTTTTTCTCTCTTCATTAAAACCTGTATCGGCAACATCGGCATCAAAACCTAATAAATTGCGATGATGGATTTCATTTCTCATTACGCAATAAGCATGAATTAAGGATTGAGATAACTCCTCACTCATGACGTCCTGCTCCGCAAAGCTTTCAAATATACGAACATTGTCAGACCATCGAGTGAGTTTTGGCGCTTGGTTAGCGTGATTTAACACTAAGTATTGGGCTAAAAACTCAATATCAGTAATACCACCTGTATCTTGCTTCAACATAAAGCGTCCTGCTTTCTTTCCGCCTAAATGATCTCGCATTTTCTCGCGCATCTCGACAACGTCTTGTTGTAATTTTTGTTCATCTCTCTCTAAGCAGAGAATATCATGACGCGTTGCATTAAATGCAGACTGCAACGTCATATCCCCATAAATCATACGAGCACGAACCAGAGCTTGGTGTTCCCATGTCCATGCCTCTTCTCTTTGGTATTCATCAAATGCTTCACTGGTGCTCACCAATAAACCCGATGCGCCTGATGGGCGTAAACGTGTATCGACTTCATATAAAATTCCAGAAGGGGTTCGCACAGAGAAAATATGAATAATTCGTTGTGCTAATCGCAAATAAAACTGACGACCATCAATCTCTTTTTTGCCATTGGTATAGGTATTCACATCACAATCATGCATGAAGACGATATCAAGATCAGAATTATAACCAAGCTCCCAGCCGCCAACTTTACCGTAACCAATTACCGCAAAGCCTTTACTGTCTCGCCCTTCAAGGTGCGTTGGCTCACCAAATTTTTCAGTGACTTGTAACCAGGCTTGATTAACCACCGCTTCAACTATCGCTTCTGATAAGTAGGTTAAGTGATCACTTACTTTCATTAATGACAAACCACCCGCGATATCGGAGGCTGCAATTCTAAGTAAACACACCTGCTTAAACTGACGTAGCGCCTCCATCTGCTGTTCCATGTCATCTTCAGGAATGCGGGCAAGAAATTCATTCAATTCAATTTTATATTGGCTCAACTCAATTGGGTTATAGAGTTGATTAATATCCAATAGTTCATCCAACAATATCGGATAACGAGTCAGTTGCTCAGCAACCATTGGACTTGCTGCACACAAACGAACTAAATGTTGTAATGCGCCATTGTGCTCATCAAGCAATTCTAGGTATGTGGTTCTTGTGGCAATTGCTTGGATCAATTTCGTTAATCGAGGCAAAGTGTCACTTGCGTCTTCTCGGCTAATCACTATGCTGAACAATTTGGGCATTAAATGTATAATCGCTTCACGCCCTCTTGGGCCTAGCGTTTTCTTTTTAAGTTCACCTTTAAACTCAATAATATGACGAGTGAGCGACTCTGCTTGTTCAGCATTCAACTCTTGTAAGATACTCTCAAGCACTTCAGGGTTATGTGCCATATCCCATAATTCGACATACGACTTATCAATGCTATTTTCTTGCTCTTCTTCATCATGACCAATCAAATTTTCAAACACAGAATGTATACTATTCATGTGCTTTTCTATCGCGCTATATAGCTCATCCCAATTAGCCATTCCCATCGCAAAAGCCAAGCGGGATTGATCTCTTTCATCCATGGGCAATGTCTGAGTTTGCTTGTCTCCAATTGCTTGTAATAAGTTTTCTAAACGACGTAAGAAACAATAACCCACGGTTAAATTTTCAACTTCTTGGATTGATAATTGGCCTAGTTCTTTAATTGCTTCTAACGTTTCTAATAACCCGCGACCACGTAAAGAAGGCTCTCTGCCACCACGGATTAATTGAAATACTTGAGCTATAAATTCAACTTCTCGAATACCACCAGGACCAAGTTTAATATTATCATTCAAACCACGGCGACGAACTTCGGTGGTAATCATTGATTTCATTCGACGTAAGGCTTGGATTGCACCAAAATCAATGTAACGACGAAAAACAAATGGGCGTAACATTTGGCGAAGTTCTTGATAATGGCTGTAAGTTTCTTTGCCCATCACTCGCGCTTTTATCATCGCGTAGCGTTCCCAATCGCGACCTTGTTCTTGATAGTAATCTTCTAACGCCGCATAGCTCATGACTAATGGGCCACTTTCCCCAAATGGGCGCAAACGCAAATCAACACGATAACAGAAGCCATCAAATGTGGTTTGATCTAATGCTTTAATGATCTTCTGACCTAAGCGAGTAAAGAATTGTGCATTCGCTATACTTCGACGAGCGCCTTCGGTTTCTCCATTTTCAGGATAGGTGAAAATCAAATCAATATCTGATGAGAAGTTTAATTCTCCACCACCTAGCTTCCCCATCCCTATAATCAACATCGGTTGCGCCTCACCTTGTGCGTTTCTTGGTGTTCCCCAATCAATGCACGCCTGCTTGTAAAGCCATTGATATGACTCGACAATCAAAGCTTCAGCTAATAAAGAAAGATGAGATAAACTGATTTCTAAAGACCAATGATGGCCCTCCTTCTCATGGGCTAACGTGAAGTCACGCCACGCGATATAGGCCATTTCACGTCGTCTAAAATAGCGAAGCTCCCGCATCAACGTATTTTCGTCATTACATTGAGATAAACACTCTTGTAATCGAGAACGATAATCTTCACTACGATCAATCACTTCAAACATTGATGGGAAGCGTTGGCATAATACTTCGTCTTGCTGAAATGCCTCATGCAGGAAATCACTGCACCCTAAAGCTATCGAGAGCTGCCCCTGTAATGTATTAGGCCACTGCTGTATATGGGAAAGATGAGTTAACTCTTGTTGACGACGTTCTGCTAATGACGCTAATGAGGATGGCAAAGACATGATATTCCTTATCGAAAATTCCTTATGACCGCCAAGTACGATCAGACTATTGATACTGTGCCAAATTTTGTTTTTCGCCGCAAATAAAAACGCCTACAACTGAGTGTAGGCGTTAATTAAATTAAGTTAGTTTGTCTTAAAGTTTAAAGACTTTCATTTTTGCTTCTAACTCTTCTGCGTTTTTCTGCATTTCTTCTGATGTTTCGGTTAGCTCTGTCATCACAACAACAGACGCATCTACCAATTCACGAACATTGGTTAAGTTTTGATCCATCTCTTCTGCTACTGAACTTTGCTGATCTGCTGCACTTGCGATTTGGAAGTTCATTTCATTAATATGGTTTACTTGATTAACAATGCTGTCTAACTCTGTGCCTGCATTAGTTACAAGCTCTACACCTTCCGCAGCTTCAACCACACTTTTTTCCATCAACTCAACCGCTTGGTTTGCACTGTTTTGTAATTGAGTGATCATCTCTTGAATTTCAACCGTAGCACCTTGCGTGCTTTGTGCTAGGTTTCTTACTTCATCGGCAACGACAGCAAAACCACGTCCTGCATCACCTGCTCGAGCCGCTTCAATCGCTGCATTTAATGCAAGTAAATTGGTTTGCTCAGAGATACCACGAATCGTTTCTACCACCGAGCTGATTGACATCACTCTTTCTTCTACTTGATTAACCACCTCAGCAGAAGCAGCAATATCACCCGATAATGCTTGGATCTTAACTATCGTACCTTCAACAAATTCTTGACCTACTTTTGCTTGAGTTTGTGCCTGCTCGGTACCAATAGAAGCATTACGCGCATTCTCAGCCACATTCTGAACCGTTGAATTCATTTCACTCATGGCTGTTGCTAGCTGATCAATTTCAGCAAACTCTTCTTGAGCCGCTTCTTTTGTTCCTTCCATACTGATGGTCATGATTTCCGTCAACCCAGCGAGCTCTTGAGATGCTGATAACTGAGTTTCAACCACAGATTTAAGCTGTAATCGTGTTTTATTTAGTTCTCTTGCCAAATCACCAAACTCATCTTTGCAGTTCATCTCAACAGGCTCTGAAAGATTTTGAGCGGCAATCTGTTTCATTGAAGCATTTAAATACTTCATTTGACGCAGCATAATGCTTGAAGCGCTCAATAAAATAACCATGAAAGAAACGATCATCGCTAATGTTTGCCAGATCACTTGCGTTAAATACTCTTGATAATATTGTTCAGCAACATTTGAAGATTGTGAAGCCACAACGACCCAATCATGGTTTGGAACTTTTACTGCCGATTCAAAACGAGAATGCTCATTTAATGAATATGCTTTTTGAGAAGACAACCCACGGAATAACTGCTGCAAAGAGGCCCCATCATCCAGTGTATTATTAAAAGAAGAAAGTGAACGGATAGATTGATGCCCAAAAACCTCACCACTTTTACGATCAATCACATAAATATAATTACCGTCTTTCCAGCCTTTTGATTGACTGGTGATTGCTTCAGCGACTAAATCGTTTCCTTCTGAGTTATAATTTAAAAGACGATTTACTAATTCAGCATTAGCAATGGCTAACTCTTGTGCTCGTTCTTTCTGAATAGTAATAACAGATTGGTAAAAGTTATTCGCATCCCACAATTGTTTTGTTACTAATAGAACCGTACTAAACACCATTAACATGACTAACTTTGGCACCAATTTAATATCAGTGACCAATCTTTCCCATGGCTTAAAGGTTATTGTTGACATCCTCACTCCCTGTTCGCTTTCAGAATCAATTTTTTTAGTGCATGATAAATAGATATCTGCACAAAAACTACGCGCATCAATATTGTATCGACGGATAGGTATAAATAATTAACATGAATCATAACAAAATTGACCTAAGACCCTTGAGCTTAATGTCACTGATACTTTCCTTTTTATCACTAATTGTGATCTCAAGCCTGCTGTTCGTACCACTAGATCACACCAGCCGCACCATGCTAATCGCACTCGACACTATTATATGTGGTCTCTTTCTCTTTCAGCTTAGTCTTGATTTATTTCGCAGTAAGCACCGTCGCCAGTATTTAAAAGATCACTGGATAGATTTTATTGCGAGCATCCCCATTATCGAACCTATTCGTTACGCTAGGATTTTCCATATTTTACGTATATGCCGTTTACTTCGCTCTAGCCAATCTTTGTTAAAACAAATTCAGTCAAATCGAAAAGAAGCCACTATTGCTTCAATTTTAGTATTAATGGTGACACTTATTTCTTTGGGTTCTGTCTTTATGTTGATGTTTGAAGGATCAAACCCTGAAGCAAACATACATACCGCAGGAGATGCGATATGGTGGGCCTTTGTTACAATATCAACCGTCGGTTATGGTGACCATTATCCAGTGACTGTTGCAGGGAAAGTGCTAGCGGTGTTGATTATTTTATCTGGGGTTGGCATCTTCGGTATGATCTCGGGGTTGATAACCTCAATTATTACAGAGCCTGCAAAAGTAGAACAAAGACGACACGAGCAGAAAGAAAAACACGATCGGGATGAGAAGCTTCACTTATTATTACAACAACAAAGTGAAATACTAAAAAAACTAGAACAAATAGAAAATAAAAAAGAGAAGTAATCAAACAGGGTTGCTTGCTAACTTCTCTTCTTTTTACCGCTTAATCTAAATCAATTAAGAGTAATATAAATACTATTGCCAGTATGGGGGGTATTCAAGCCCAGCTCTGCGAGTTTGTTCCATGGCATGTAAGATCGATCGTTCTTGGCGAAGTAACCAGCGCTGTAGTTGCTCTCGCTCTTCTTCATCTTCAAGCGACTGCACTCGTGAACGAAGTGGCTCCAAACTCATTAGATCACCAATACCTTGTAATAGATCTAACCAAGGTAAGCGAAAGCCTTTTCTTCGCTCATCATCATAAATTAATGCAAAACAGGTTCCTGTCATTAGATTTCGACGTAAACGCATTTTTTGCTTAAAATAATCAGTAGGTAATAACTGATTTGATGTTGAAAACGCTGAATCTAATGCTTCCCATGTTCTATCTAATAACGTACCTGAATGGCCATCAATAGATTCTTGTAATATTTGACGCTTCTTATCATCTAAAAATGGCTGCCAATCTCGCGTTAAGATCCAACGACTCAAATCAAGCAACAAACCACAGTAGCGAGCTGACATTAATAAAGAAAGCATTTCATCTTGGCTTGGTAGACTCGCTGCACTCTCTTTTAAACTTGCAACAAGAAATTTACGAGCATCCAGTTTTCTCAGCACATTCCCTTTTTCTTCAATTAAGTAAGCAAGGTGCTCTGATTCATCTAACCAATGTAACTCATCCTCTAACCATTTCAGTTCTTGGCGTAATAATTCACTGGCACGTTTTGGTACCATTTCACCAAAGACTAAAAAGATTTGTCGTAAAAAGGCAATCGCAATACGAATTTCTTGTAATGCTAATTTATCTTGAGTGTCGATATAAATCTGCTCATGATAATGCCAGTGCGATAATGCGTGTTCTAATGAATTAACAAAACACGTTTCAACGCTGTCTGTTGATTCTGTTCTTACTAATGTTAGCGGTTTTACATTATCTGCTGGTGCATCCATGGCTAAACGATAGCCTTTTGCCGCTTTACTTTGGTTACCTAAACGCATTCCACCAGAGCTGCATAAATCTCTAGCAAGTGTAAATAATGCATCGGTTTGACCCGATTTAAGTTCAAGCTCCACTTCACAAATTGGCGTAGTTTTATCGCCAGCAATAACCTCTCCTTGATCAAAAGCCAATTCAATTTCACTGCCATCAGGCATGGCAACCAGCCACTGTTGACGAACAAAATTGGTGGAGAATAAAGGATACAGTTGTGCTTGGAGATCATCTAAAGCGATGTCATTTGGCCATGCGTCTTCAGGGTGTAAATGCACATTTGGAGTGTCTGAATCATGCTCAGCATTGTATTCTGGTCGCTGATGTAATCCGGCTACAACACGCCCTGCTGTCTTTAATGTTTGCACTCGCTCATCATTAAAGCGTCGAATTCTAAGCCCGGTATCATGCTTACGAAGATGCTGCTCAGGAGTATCAAAATAGATGTTTCCTAAGTGAAGACAACTCTGCTCTATGACTCTTGCACCTGAAATTTTGTCTATAATGGTGTCTACAAACTCAGGAAAAACAAAAAATTTTAGTTCTATTTCAGTTTCCATAATGACCTCATAACCGTTGTCTTTCCAAGGATATGGCTTAAACTGTCCGGTATCAAGCTAGAAATAATGCCAAAACCATGATCTAAAGTAGTTTTATTGATAGTGGGATTGGGTTAACATTCGCGCCTTTATGGCCATCGTCTAACAATTCACCATTAGGTGCTACTTGTTTTATAGGTTAAGAAACCATGCCAGTAAATACTATTATGGGGTTATTCGCAAAGTCCCCAATGAAACCTTTGCAGCGACACGTTGTTTGTGTCAATGAATGCTGCTCACTGCTTGTTCCGTTTTTCGAAACGTGTGCAAAAGGTGATTGGGAAAAAGCGAACGAACTTCGTGCACAAATTTCTCATTTAGAGAAAGAAGCGGACGTACTAAAACGAGAAATTCGTTTAAAACTTCCTCGTGGTTTATTCATGCCTGTTGATCGTACCGATATGCTCGGTCTATTAACTCAGCAAGATAAACTTGCAAACCTGGCTAAAGACATCGCAGGTCGCGTTGTTGGTCGCCAACTTGAAATTCCAAGCTCTATGCAGGATGCATTTTTAGCTTATGTTCAACGTTGTTTAGATGCGGCTAATCAAGCGCAAGAAGTGATCAGCGAATTGGACGAGCTATTAGAAACCGGCTTTAAGGGACGTGAAGTCACTTTGGTTGCTGAGATGATCAATAAATTAGATATCATTGAAGATGATACTGATGAATTGCAAATTCAACTGCGCCAGCAACTCATGAGCATCGAACACAAGTACAATCCGATCGATGTTATGTTCCTTTATAAAATTCTTGAGTGGGTTGGCGGCATTGCCGACCAAGCACAGCGTGTTGGTTCTCGTTTAGAACTAATGCTATCTCGCTCATAAGTTTGTGATTCAGTAACAGGTAATACAATGGATATTCTTGCTAACTACGGCACGACCCTAATTTTAGTTGCGGCCTTCTTCGGCTTCCTTATGGCGATTGGTATTGGTGCAAATGATGTTGCCAATGCAATGGGCACCTCTGTAGGGTCTAAAGCACTAACAGTAAAACAAGCAATCATCATTGCTATGATCTTCGAATTTGCAGGGGCATACCTTGCAGGTGGCGAGGTTACAGATACAATTCGTAAAGGGGTAATTGATACCTCTCTTTTCGCTCATCAGCCTGAAGTATTAGTTTACGGCATGATGTCAGCCCTTCTTGCTGCTGGTACTTGGTTATTGCTTGCCTCTTACATGGGCTGGCCTGTATCAACAACTCACTCTATCATCGGTGCAATCATCGGTTTTGCGTGTGTTGCTGTGGGTACCGAAGCGGTTGATTGGAGCTCAGTACAAGGTATTGTTGGTAGCTGGCTAGTTACCCCACTGATCTCTGGTATCTTTGCTTATATGATCTTTATCAGTGCTCAACGACTGATATTTGATACTGACAAACCACTCATGAATGCAAAGCGTTTTGTTCCTGTTTACATGTTCATTACGACAATGGTTATCGCTCTAGTTACTATCAAAAAAGGCCTAAAACACGTTGGTCTTCATTTAAGTAACGGTGAAGCATGGGTTGCCTCTGCTGGTGTGTCTGCTTTAGTTATGGTTGGTGGTTACATCTATATCTCTCGTAAATTTGCAAACACAGTAAATGATGAAAAAGACAGCCGTGGTTTTACTGGCGTTGAAAGCATCTTCAGTACATTAATGGTTATCACTGCGTGTGCAATGGCATTTGCTCATGGCTCTAACGATGTTGCTAACGCGATTGGTCCACTGTCTGCTGTTGTTTCAACCGTTGAACATATGGGTGAAATCACAACGAAAAGTACAATTGCTTGGTGGATCCTTCCTCTAGGTGGTATTGGTATCGTTGTTGGTCTTGCAACATTAGGCCATAAAGTAATGGCAACCGTAGGTACAGGTATCACTGAACTAACACCAAGTCGTGGTTTTGCTGCTCAACTAGCAACAGCATCAACGGTAGTATTAGCTTCAGGCACTGGTCTTCCTATCTCAACAACGCAAACTCTTGTAGGTGCGGTATTGGGTGTGGGCTTTGCTCGTGGTATTGGCGCATTAAACTTAGGTGTGGTACGTAACATCGTAGCATCTTGGGTTGTTACTCTGCCTGCTGGTGCTCTATTAGCTGTTGTTTTCTATTACCTAATGCAAGCTGTCTTTGGTATAGGCGCTTAAGTAAGCCTAATCAATTTTGAAACAAATGCACAAAGAGGAGAGTAAAATCTCCTCTTTTCTTGCATCTGGGCCCAAATATTTTTAGTATCTATACCTTCGTTTGAATCGCGATTAATACATAGATAAATTTTTTACGTAAGCGATTCAGGATCCACTTTTCAAAGGAATATTATTGTGAAGCATTTTATTAGCCTGATTCTACTTGCTTGGGCTATTGCTGCGCCAGCACAAGCTCAAACTCGTTATATTTCTGATAACCTGTTTACCTACATGCACTCAGGTCCAAGTAATCAATTTAAAATCATTGGTAGTGTGAATGCAGGTGATCGTATCACTCAACTAGCAGCAAATAAGAACACTGGCTTTACTCAAATTGTCGATACTAAAGGCCGTAAGGGTTGGATTGAGTCTAAATTTGTTTCTCGCCAAGCAGGTCTAGGTGAACGCTTACCAAAAGTTGAAGCTGAACTTGCCTCAGTTAAAGCGCAATTAGCTAACGCTCGTAAAGCGGCAAATGATGAAAAAGCAGGACTTGCTGATAGTTTGACTCAACGTAATCAACAAATTCAAAATCTAGAAAAAACCTATAATGATGTGAACAATCAGCTAGTGAGTTCTCAAACTGAAGTTCGTGAACTACGCGCTAAGCTAGATACTCAAAAAGAAGACTTATTACTTAAGTACTTCATGTATGGCGGTGGCGTTGCTGGTATTGGTCTGTTATTTGGCCTTCTACTTCCTCACATGATCCCAAGCCGTAAGAAAAAACAAAACGGTTGGGCTTAATCGACGCTAAGTCCATTAAGAAATAATCAATTCAAAAAAGCTCAGGATTTCCTGAGCTTTTTTATATCTGTTCGAATAACCACTGAGTTTGATTACCCTTTCCATTCATACAGAGCAGGAACTTCGATTTTCTGTCCTTTAAACTCAATCACAACATCCCTAGGGTTAATCTCTAGTAACGTGATTGAAGGAGTAATACTGCCACCAATATTAACCTCTTGACCATTAACCTTTACCCACCGACGACTCGGCTTAGAGGTGTAATTATGAGTTTGGAAATTAAGAGGAGGCAAACGCCCTGAAAGTTGTGAACCATTTTTATCTAACTCAAGATAACCGTTACTTTCTAATGGCTCATCCTCAATAGCCTCATGATCGTCATACTCAGAGGGATCATTCAAAACTGATTCAAACCGTGCAGCCAACTCTGGTGATAACCCTGATAAATCGAGCTTATTGATATCTAGTGATGAAGCAGTGTCTTCAATTTGTTTTTTCACTTCAGCCCTATTGCTTTGGGGTTGAGTAACCGAAGTATTGCTTGGTATTACTGTGATAGCATCAGCGTCAGTTTTATCACTCTGTGATGATCGCTGTAACGCTAACTCTTGAGCACGTATGGGTAACTTATTGGTCGTAATGCTTGGGAAATCCAATTGCGTATATGACAACTCAGGTAAAGGGGTTTCCTGCTGGCTGGCTTGATAATAAGGAAAGGCAATATATGCTGATACCGCTAATGGAGGTAATACCACAATCGCCGATAATGATTTCCATGATAAACGAGATAGTGTCATATTATTCACCTCCTTGTAATAAAGGAGCATCAACATTCACAATGGTATCAAGCCACATTTGTGTACTCGAACCAACGATACCATCCGTCTTAAGATCAAAAATTTCTTGGAATTCTTTCACTTGTTGTTCAGTCTCTTTGCTAAATAAATCAGAGCTATTGATTGGCTGCTCTAGCGCAAAAGAAAGTAAGCGATTTAATGCTAAAATAGCGTCTCCTTGATCACCTAGTTTCATTGCTCTCTCAGTAATAATCGGTTTTTTCCAAAGCTGTGTATACGCGCCATTCCAATGTTGCTCAAACCATTGATGTGATACTTTTATCCTCTTAGAAGGTAATAATAATTCAGCTCCCTTTGAGTTTACGCGGTAAAGGATAGCCAACAACCCCTCTCCAGAAGTTTGTTGTAACCAAACCAGTGCAGGGCGATTTAGTGCCAATAAATCAGTCAACGTACCATTGCTCTCCACACAATATAATTGCGCTCTTTTGGCATTAGTGCAATTCGCTTGAAACTCAGTTACCGAATATCCCCAAACCGATAGTAAGGTTTGAAAAGCACTGGATTGCGAAGAAAAACCGTCTAATGGTTTCTCAATAATCGGTTTAACTATTGGATAATTAGCTTCTAAATATTGAGGTAGGAAGCGATAGCTGCCAATACTCAATAATAAAGATACACCTATGGCAATGAGCGAAGGGAACCATAACTGTGGTGTCGTAGGCGCTACACTTTGCGTCTCTACTTGCCAATCAAGTACCAGTTTACACGCTTCCTCAACGGCTTGATGATCAACCCTCTGTGTTCCTTTTTGGTAGCTAATCCATAGCGCTTTATCACACAATAAGTTAACGATACGAGGTATGCCATTTGAACGACGAACAATCGTCTTTATCGCCGAGGCAGAGAATAAGGATAACTCCCCTTCAGCAATGCTCAGACGATGCTTTATATAAGACTCAATCTCTTTCTGTGTTAAAGGCAATAAATGGTATCGTGCCGTAATACGTTGAGCGAGTTGACGTAAGTTTGCTTGCTGCAATTTTTGTTGTAACTCTGGCTGGCCAATCAATAATACTTTTAATAACTTATCACTGTCGGTTTCAAAGTTGGTTAATAAGCGCAGCTGTTCTAAAACATCAGGACCCAAATGCTGCGCTTCATCAATAGCAACAATAGTTTGAAAACCATTCTCACGCTCTGTTTTAAGAAAGTGAACAATACGGTCTGTTAATTGCTTTAACGGTGCATTTTCAGAATAGCTAATCTTAAATTCATCACAAATTGCCTCTAATAACTCTTGGGCACTGAACATCGGATTTAAAATTAAGGCAAGATGTACATTGCTATCTAATTGAGAAAATAATGCACGCGATACGGTTGTTTTACCCGTACCTACCTCTCCTGTTAATAATGCAAACCCACCACCTTGCCCTAACCCAGACAATAAATAATTCAGCGCTTCTTTATGGCGTTCACTCAAATAGAGAAAACGCGCATTAGGCGTCATTGAAAATGGAAGCTCATTAAAGCCAAAAAAATCTTGGTACATAAAAATGCAATGTGTCCTATCAGGATAATTCTAAGAATAAATAGAGAATAAAAGTCGAAAAGCTATGATTGCACGGTATCATTGGAACTAAGAAAGTAAAGAAAGTTCTCTTTATCTTGGTAGCGAGTAGGGCAAAACGTGGAAATTTATTTAGTTGGTGGCGCAGTTCGAGATTCACTTCTCAATATTGAGGTAAAAGATAAAGACTGGGTTGTTGTTGGCTCTACACCAAACGAAATGGGTTCACTTGGCTATCAAGCGGTTGGCCAAGACTTTCCTGTCTTTCTTCATCCCAAAACCAAAGAAGAATATGCCCTAGCAAGAACAGAACGTAAAAGTGGTCAAGGGTATAAAGGATTTACTTGTTACGCGGAACCCGATGTTACGTTAGAAGAAGATTTACTGCGCCGCGACCTTACTATTAATGCGATTGCTAAAGCCGATAATGGTGAGCTCATCGATCCTTACAATGGACAAGATGATTTAAATAATCGTTTATTACGCCACGTATCTGACGCGTTTGTCGAAGACCCACTGCGGGTATTACGTGTCGCTCGATTTGCTGCTCGCTTTCATTCTCTCGGTTTTACTGTCGTACCAGAAACCATGACCTTAATGAAAACCTTGGTAGAGAGTGGAGAGTTATCTCACCTGACTCCAGAACGTGTATGGCAAGAGTGGGAGAAGTCACTATCGAGCCAACACCCTGAGGTCTTTCTTTCCGTACTAAAAGAATGTGGTGCTCTAGCGGTTGTATTACCTGAGTTGAATGCATTGTTCGGTGTGCCTCAACCTGAAAAATGGCATCCAGAAATTGATACGGGTGTTCATACATTAATGGTGGCTCAACAAGCCACATTACTAAGCCAAGACTTACCAACTCGTTTTGCAGCTCAAGTCCACGACTTAGGTAAAGGCATTACGCCAGAGTCAGAATGGCCAAGCCATAAAATGCATTGCCATACTGGTATTAAAATCATTAAGCAACTATGCAATCGTGTTCGGGTTCCCAATGAATATCGAGATTTAGCGTTACTGGTTTGTGAGCATCACACCAATATCCATCGAGCTTCTGAGCTTCGTGCTCAAACCTTTATTAAAATACTCGATAAAATGGATGTATGGCGTAAGCCTGAGCGCTTAGAACCTATTTTACTTTGTTGCCAAGCTGATCACGCGGGACGGTTAGGACTAGAGTCAGAACCTTACCCACAAAAAGCGCGTTTTGAAATGGCGTTTGAAGCGGCAAAAAATGTGGAAGTAAAAGAAGTGGTTGCGGCAGGATTTAAAGGACCAGAGATTAGGGATGAGTTGAGTAAAAGACGAATTGAAGCGGTGAAGTCAGCATTAAGAATTAATTAAAGACCAAGTAGAGTTCAGATCGCTTCGCTAGCAGAATTCAGAGTCAATCGCGGTAATTTATTCTATCACCGCGATCACCTCTGAACCCTTTAAGGGAGCTTGCGACCGATCTGAATCCTGCTTTTAAGCGAAACTTAACCAAGCAAACAAGCCGGCACCTAACAACAAACGGTAGATAACAAACGGCGTCATTCCCATGCTTGAAATCAGCTTCAAGAAAAAGTGAATACAAATGTAAGCACTGATAAAAGAAACCACCACACCGGTACTTAATAGACCAAAATTAATAGAGATATCACTCATCGCCAATTTAAGACCAAGATAAGATCCGGCAAGAGTAATGATTGGGATCGACATTAAGAATGAAAAACGCGCAGCCGCTTCACGAGTAAAGCCTAAATAAAGAGCAGCAGTAATAGTAATGCCTGAACGAGAGGTTCCAGGGATCATCGCCATCGCTTGAGCAATACCTAAAAATAACGCTTTTTTCCACGTCATTTCATACTCGTCTTTAACTAACTCTGAGTTTTTATCAACCCACCAAAGTAAAAGGCCAAATACAATCGTTGTGGTTGCAATAACCCACGCACTACGTAAATACACTTCGATAAAATCTTTAAACAACAGACCACAAAGTGCAGCCGGAATAGTCGATAAAATGATTAACCAAGCTAATTTAGATTCTTTGTTGTGCTCTTTTTTAACCATAGAGCCAACCCAAGCAGTTAATAAGCTCACTACCTCTTTTCTAAAATAAATAATCACCGCCGCTAAAGTACCCACATGAACAGCAACATCAAAGGCTAACCCTTGATCTGGCCACCCAAGAACAGCGGAAGGAAGAATAAGATGAGCGGAGCTCGAGATAGGTAAAAACTCAGTAAATCCTTGCAACAACGCAAGAAAAAATGCTTCAAAATATGTCATGATAGTCCATTAGAATGTTAAGTTTAATAAAGCTGGTTTTAGTGATTGAGAATAAGGGAATTCAGCCCAAATTTCACTGATGGTACGTTGTGTACTTGGGATAATCAGATCTGGATTCAGTTCTACCATTGGTAAAATAGCAAAGGCAAACTTAAACAGATCCTCTCGAGGTAATTTGGGATCCGACTCTGAAACCAAATCACCGTACAAAAGAATATCTAGATCTAATGTTCGATCTTGGTTCTTCTTCGCATTGACTTCTCTGCCCCATTTAATTTCAATCGCACGCAATAGAGCGCCAAGTTCACCCAGTGAGTGATTCACCTTTAGCTCAACGACTAAATTGAAAAAATTATGACCAGAAAAACCCACAGGCTCAGCTTCATATACCGTTGACACTTTTGTTACTTCACCAAGTTGATGTAATTCATCAATGGCTATTTTTACATTTTTTTCAGGAGAAATATTGGAGCCAATACCAATATAAGTTGTGATCATTTGCTTCCTCGCTCAATCACAACCCCAACACTGTGTGCATTAACTACAGCGCCAGGCTTAGATAGATGAATGCGAAGCCAAGGCACTGAAAAACGCGTCATAATAAGATCTGCGATCTCCTCTGCAACACGCTCAACTAATAAGAAGCGACCGTTTTGAATATGAGCCGTCACCGCCTCACTCACTTCTGCGTAGTTTAAACAATGTTGAACATCATCAGATGCTGCTGCAGGTTTATTGTCATGAGCCATATCAATATCTAATACAAGCTTTTGTTTAATGCCTTGTTCCCATTCATAAACGCCAATGGTTGTAATAACTTCAAGCTGTTTTATAAATACTAAATCCATCTTTGATCACACTTTTTATTAAGAGGTCGGATACCCATCAAAAGAAAAACAACGTAATATTGATATTACCTTGCTCGATATGTTCAGCAATATACTATAAAAATGGTTTTTGTTCGCTCCTGATCACTTAAATAAAGGCTCATTCATGACCCCTCTTGCACTAATTATGATCATCATCGCCTATCTGCTAGGATCGATCTCTAGTGCGGTTTTAATTTGTCGATTGAAAGGGTTACCTGACCCTAGAAAATACGGTTCTCATAACCCTGGCGCGACCAATGTCTATCGTCTCGGTGGTAAAGGTGCCGCTGGTTTGGTTCTTCTCTGTGATATATTAAAAGGTATGCTACCGGTTTGGGGAGGCTACTTTCTTGAGATTAACCCTCTTCTATTAGGCATCATTGCTATTTCGGCCTGCTTAGGTCACATGTATCCGTTATTTTTTCATTTTAAAGGGGGAAAGGGAGTCGCAACGGCCCTTGGCGCACTTGCTCCAATTGGGTTGGATTTAACAGGAATGTTATTTGGTAGTTGGGTTATTACGATATTAGTCACTGGCTACTCTTCTTTAGCCTCGATGCTTACCGCGTTACTTGCCCCTTTATTCACTTGGTTTGTAAAACCTCAATACACGCTACCTGTTGCTATGCTTTCTTGCTTAATCGTTCTCAAGCATCATGAAAATATACGCCGCTTCTTTGCCGGTGAAGAAAAGAAAATTTGGCAAAGAAAAAGGGACTAATTAGCCCCTTTATATAGATAACGATCTTTTATGATCTAAATGGATCATCTTATTTTTTAATTGGCTCTAACTGATCTATTGGCCAACGAGGTTTAGCTTGAACCGCCAAATCCGTTGTTTCACCATTCTTCAGACGTTGCATACCCGCATAAGCGATCATCGCACCATTATCGGTACAAAATTCAGTTCTAGGGTAGAACACCTCTCCACCAATTTTTTTCATCATCACTTCAAGCTCTTGACGTAAGTATTTATTCGCACTTACACCACCAGCCATTACTAAACGTTTCATGCCCGTTTGTTTTAATGCACGACGACATTTAATTGCTAATGTATCAACAACCGCTTCTTGGAAAGCAAATGCAATATCAGCACGAGTTTGTAAATCATCATCATTCGCACGAATCGTATTCGCAGCAAATGTTTTCAAACCAGAGAAGCTAAAATCCAAACCTGGACGATCTGTCATAGGACGAGGAAACTTAAAGCGTCCTTTTGTGCCGCTCTCAGCCAGTTTTGATAATAACGGTCCGCCAGGGTAATCTAGCCCCATTAATTTAGCTGTTTTATCAAACGCTTCACCAGCAGCATCATCCACAGATTCACCTAAAATTTGATATTCACCAATGCCCTTTACTTCAACCATCATGGTGTGACCACCAGACACAAGCAAAGCAACAAATGGGAATTCCGGTGGTACATCTTCAAGCATTGGTGCAAGTAAATGACCTTCCATGTGGTGAACAGGAATCGCTGGAACATCCCACGCATATGCAATGCTTCGACCAATCGTAGAGCCAACTAATAATGCACCAACAAGCCCAGGACCAGCAGTATATGCAATACCATCGATGTCATCTTTAGTCAGACCTGCATCATTTAATGCCGCTTGAATCAAAGGGATCGTCTTTTTAACATGGTCACGAGAGGCCAATTCAGGTACGACACCACCATAATCTGCGTGCAGTTTTACTTGGCTATACAGTTGATGAGCTAATAGCCCTTTTTCATCATCATAAATCGCAATACCCGTTTCATCACACGAGGTTTCAATGCCTAAAATTCGCATATTTTTCTCAGTTACCTGTTAATTTATCGCCATACTACCTTCATCATTACACGACCTCAAGCGACCTGATCGCTAGAGAAGACAAAATAAACAAAGAAATTACTCAATTCTTAATCAAGAGTACTTTACAAAACGTCTTGATCGGATTAAAATTCGGCACCAATTTGAATAATAGCTGGTTAATTATAACTACCAGCGAATTG
Organism: Aliivibrio sp. A6; assembly: GCF_028765505.1. Lineage (NCBI taxonomy): Bacteria > Pseudomonadati > Pseudomonadota > Gammaproteobacteria > Vibrionales > Vibrionaceae > Aliivibrio > Aliivibrio sp. A6. Next base: position 99,647 of record NZ_JARACR010000006.1, read on the forward strand.
ACTAACACCTGAGGTGAAAGGCATATGCCAGTAGTTAAAGTACGTGAAAACGAACCGTTCGACGTTGCACTACGTCGTTTCAAACGCTCTTGCGAAAAAGCAGGGGTTCTTTCTGAAGTTCGCCGTCGTGAGCATTACGAAAAACCTACTACAGTACGTAAACGCGCTAAAGCAGCAGCTCAAAAGCGTCACGCTAAGAAGCTGTCTCGCGAAAACGCACGTCGCGTTCGCCTGTACTAATAACTTACCTAAATTTAATTAGGATTAAGTTATGGCTCTAATTGAACAACTCAAAGACGAGCAAAAGTTAGCGATGAAAGCCAAGGATAAATTACGCCTTGGCACTATTCGTTTAGCTTTATCTGAAATAAAACAACGTGAAATCGATGGTCATACAACTTTGTCTGACGATGATATTATCGCTGTTTTAACTAAGATGGTTAAACAACGTCGTGATTCAGTATCGCAGTTCTCTGCCGCTGGTCGTGATGATCTTGCTGAAAAAGAAAGTGCTGAAATTACAGTGCTTGAAGATTTCATGCCACAAGCACTTACCGATGAAGAAGTTGCCGAGTTATTAGACAAAGCAATTGCAGAATCAGGTGCTGAAGGAATGCAAGATATGGGCAAGGTGATGGGCGTGTTAAAACCTCAAATCCAAGGCCGCGCTGACATGGGTAAAGTAAGCCAATTAGTTCGTTCTAAACTGGCTTAATAATACTCTATTTATAAAGCAAGCCGTGCTATCTTTAGATATGCACGGCTTGTTTGTATCTACAGGAAAAGAAAAATGGCTGGACATATCCCTCGCAGTTTTATTGATGAGCTTTTAAATCGACACGACATTGTCGATATTATTGACGCAAGAGTAAAACTGAAAAAACAAGGGAAAAACTACGGCGCATGCTGTCCATTCCATAATGAAAAATCCCCTTCTTTCTCTGTTAGCCAAGAAAAACAATTCTATCACTGCTTCGGTTGTGGTGTTCACGGCAACGCAATTGACTTCCTTATGGAGTTTGACCGCTTAGAGTTTGTTGAAGCCATCGAAGAACTTGCTTCTATGCTGGGTCTTGATGTTCCTCGCGAACAACGCAGTGGATTTAATGCCCCTTCAGGCCCAACAGCCAGTACTGAACAAAAACGTAGCCTCTACGATTTAATGGGCGGTATCAGTCAGTTTTATTGCTCCCAATTAAAATCCGCCGCTAATATTCATGCCATTAATTATCTAAAAGATCGTGGACTTTCTGGTGAAATAGTACAGAAGTTTGGTATCGGCTATATTGCTGATGAATGGGAATTGGTGAAGAAAAACTTCGGCCGAGATAAAGCGTCACAAGATGCTTTAGTCAGTGGTGGGATGTTAATTGAAAGCGATAATGGCCGCCGTTATGACCGCTTCCGTGGTCGAGTTATGTTTCCAATTCGAGATCGCCGAGGTCGCGTAATTGGTTTTGGTGGGCGAGTAATTGGTGAAGGCACTCCCAAATATTTAAATTCACCTGAAACACCTATTTTCCATAAAGGCAAAGAGCTTTATGGTTTATACGAAGCACTGCAAGCTTATAAAGATTTACCACAAGCCCTTGTTGTCGAAGGCTATATGGATGTGGTTGCATTAGCCCAATTTGGGGTGGATTATGCGGTCGCCTCTCTAGGTACTGCAACTACTGGCGATCACATGCAACTTCTTTTCCGTCAAACAAGCACCGTTGTTTGTTGTTATGATGGAGATAGAGCGGGCCGAAAAGCCGCTCGTGGTGCATTAGAAAACGCCTTGGCATACTTAAATGGAAATAAAACCTTAAAAGTTATGTTTTTACCTGAAGGTGAAGACCCTGACTCATATGTAAGAAAATATGGTAAAGAACAATTAGAGATTGAAATGGCACGAGCTCTTTCTCTACCTGATTTTTTATTAAGAGATATTTTAGAAAGAGTTGTTGATAGCAGCAGTCGAGAAGGTAAACGCCACGTTGTGACGCTAGCTGCGCCCTTACTTAATCAAGTTAAAGATCCATCTTTAAAAACTTATCTCTGGGATGAGCTAAGCTTAAAAGTGGGCTGGAGCCATGATCAAATAGATCGCTTTCTATATGAATTAAATAAGTCAGCATCACAACAACAAAATGAACCAAAGCGTTTTGTGCAACCAGAAATAAAACGTACCGCCATGCGTGAAGTTATTACTCTGCTATTACAAAATCCAGAGTTGGCCTTACTGGTGCCAGATCTAGACAGTGTGAAAGATATTCCACTGCCTGGATTAAGTTTATTTCTTCAGCTACTTGAAAATTGTCGACATAACCCCCATATCACCACAGGCCGGTTATTAGAACATTGGCGTAGTGATAAAAATGAAAAACTATTATCACGCTTGGCAGCATGGGAACTCCCAATAGACCAAGATAACATACAAGATGTATTTATGGATTCACTGGACAGCGTTTTAGCCCAGTGCATCAATCAACAAATTGAAAGTTTACAGACGAAAGAAAGAACACTTGGCTTATCAGTCGAAGAAAAAAGGGAGCTGCTAGCCTTAATGCTAGAATTAAAAGCATAGAACCTAAATTGTCGTCATTAATGAAAAAATTTGTTATTATTAGTGGTTTGCATTTCGCATACTAATTCCTTCACACAGACCAGAAGTAGGATACCGTCTATGGATCAAAATCCGCAGTCACAGCTAAAATTACTTGTAATCAAAGGCAAGGAACAAGGCTATCTGACCTACGCAGAAGTTAACGATCACCTACCAGAAGAAATTGTAGATTCTGAGCAGGTTGAAGATATTATCCAAATGATCAATGACATGGGCATCAAAGTGGTAGAAACCGCACCTGATGCTGATGATATGTCATTAAATGATGATGATGCCGTAACTGATGAAGATGCAGCAGAAGCCGCTGCAGCCGCACTATCAAGTGTAGAAAGTGAAATTGGCCGTACAACGGATCCGGTTCGTATGTACATGCGTGAAATGGGTACCGTTGAACTTCTTACTCGTGAAGGCGAAATCGACATCGCCAAGCGTATTGAAGAAGGCATCAATGAAGTTCAGTGCTCTGTTGCTGAATTCCCAGGCGCTATTTCATACCTATTAGAACAATTTGATAAAGTTCAAGCTGAAGAGATTCGTCTTACTGATATCATTTCTGGTTTTGTTGATCCAAATGATGATGGTTCTGCAGCACCAACAGCAACACACATCGGCTCAGAACTGAGTGAATCTGATCTAGACGATGAAGATGATGATGGTGAAGAAACTGAAGACGAAGAAGAAGAAGATGTAGGTATTGACCCAGAGCTTGCTTTGGAGAAATTTACAGAGCTTCGTACTTCTTATCACAATATGCAGCTTGCTTTTGAAGAGCATGGCCGTGATAACGCAAAAGCACGCGAAGCGATTGGCGAGCTTACTGACGTATTCCGTGAATTCAAGCTGATCCCTAAACAATTTGATTACCTAGTAAAAGAAATGCGTGGCAGCATGGATCGTGTTCGTACACAAGAGCGCTTAGTTATGCGTATGTGTGTGGAATACGGCAAAATGCCTAAAAAATCATTCATTTCACTTTTCTCTGGTAACGAATCATCGATTGAATGGTTTGATGAGATCATGGCTTCAGACAAGCCATACGTTGAGCGTTTAAAGCGTTACGAAGAAGACATTCGTCGTTCAATCTCTAAACTCGACAGCATCGAAAAAGAAACAGGTTTACCTGTAGAGAACATCAAAGACATCAGCCGTCGCATGTCTATCGGTGAAGCTAAAGCTCGCCGTGCGAAAAAAGAAATGGTTGAAGCAAACTTACGTCTTGTTATCTCTATTGCTAAGAAATACACGAACCGTGGTCTTCAGTTCCTAGATCTTATCCAAGAGGGTAATATTGGTCTAATGAAGGCAGTAGATAAATTTGAATACCGTCGTGGTTACAAGTTCTCTACTTATGCAACATGGTGGATCCGTCAAGCGATCACTCGTTCAATCGCTGACCAAGCACGTACGATCCGTATTCCAGTTCATATGATCGAAACGATCAATAAGCTGAACCGTATCTCGCGTCAAATGCTACAAGAAATGGGCCGTGAACCATTACCAGAAGAACTTGCAGAGCGCATGCAAATGCCTGAAGACAAGATCCGTAAGGTTCTGAAGATCGCTAAAGAGCCAATTTCAATGGAAACACCAATCGGTGACGATGAAGATTCGCACCTAGGTGATTTCATCGAGGATAACACCCTTGAACTTCCAGTTGATTCTGCAACTTCAACAAGCTTGAAATTTGCAACTAACGACGTTCTTGCAGGCCTAACTCCTCGTGAAGCAAAAGTACTTCGTATGCGTTTTGGTATCGATATGAATACCGACCATACTCTTGAAGAAGTAGGTAAGCAGTTCGATGTAACGCGTGAGCGTATTCGTCAAATCGAAGCTAAGGCATTACGTAAATTACGTCACCCAAGTCGTTCAGAAGTATTACGTAGCTTCTTAGACGAATAATTAAACATAATTATTTGCTAATAGAATCAAAAAGGTGGGCTTAGGCTCACCTTTTTTCGATCTGGATGCATATTTTCAATCAAGTGATTAAAAAGCAGACGCCTTATGTCTAGACACTGTTTTCATCTTCCCCTATAATCACCACCTACAACGGCCCCTTAGCTCAGTGGTTAGAGCGCACGACTCATAATCGTTCGGTCCCCAGTTCAAATCTGGGAGGGGCCACCAAATTAGAAAAGGCTGATAAGTATTTTTACTTATCAGCCTTTTTGCTTTTTTAATTTATCTTCTTTTTCTTGATGATTAATAAATAGCCCACCAAGAGTAAAAATATAGATAATTCTATTGCTGCTCTCATCAACCCTGAAGTACATACGGCTGCAATAATCAATGCAATAACAATCGCTAATAATCCTTTTTTATTCATATACTCCATCCTAGAAATTATTCGAATACTATTATTCAAGATCTCTCGCTCAATGAAAAATAGCAAATAGCACTATCAAAGAACCAATTGCACTATCAATAGCTCACAAAAAAGCATTAATAATTGGGATATTCAATAAAGCTACCTATAATGATTGATAATTACTTTGATCATGGAGCCATCAATGAAACGACTACTTTTACCCCTTCTTATCTCTAGCACCTCTTTCTATGCTCTTGCTAACGATCAACCTAAGGTTAGCGGATTTTATGTTGGGGCAGGTTTCGGAACATTTGGTTATTCAGAAGAGGACTCTTGGAATGACAATAATAATAACCTTCTCTCTGCAGAAGCTGATGGCAACTCAACAAAAATTTATTTAGGCTATCAATTCAATAAAATAGTAGGTATTGAAGGAACGTATACTGACTATGGTACAGCCAAAGCGAAAATGGGTCGTTATTCAATGAAACCAACGTCTATTTCCTTAGCTGCAAACTTAGGATATACCTTTAATAATGGTCTTAGGCCTTTTGGCTTAGTTGGTATGTCGAGTTTAGATTTAAATCAAACTGAAGATCAATTAACCGACGATAACGGAGCGGCCTTTAAGTTTGGATTTGGTGTTGAATACACACCAAAAGCATTAGGCGGCGTTCAAATTCGAGCAGCTTATGAAATGGATATGTATGCGGTTGAATATGAGTCAACGAATGGGTATTACTCAGAGACCAATCTCTATGCCTTAGACTCTTTATATCTTGGTGCTTCTTATAAGTTTTAGTCACAAAATGGAGCATTGGTATCTCAACCTTTGCTCTTATTCTTAATAAACGAATAAAATGTTTTTTCCTCTCTGCTTTTATTTCTTTCTTGATATACACTTCCAGACATTCAATATTAACTAATAACAATAAAGGTTAACTATGTACAATTTAGCCAATAATCTTGAGCGCAACGCCACTTTTCGTCCAAACAATATCGCTTTAATCCTTCAAGATCAGAAAATTACTTATCAAGAATTAAATCAAAAAGTGAACGCCATTGCGGATCATCTAAGTCAGTTAAATATTAAACCAAATGAAAAAATCGCCCTCTCTTGCCCTAATACGCCAGAATTCGTTATTGCCTATTATGCGATTCAAAAAATAGGCGCTGTTGTCGTTCCTTTAAATGTCATGCTAAAAGGTGATGAAGTTGCTTACCATTTAAAAGACTCCGATGCCGTAGCTCTGATTTCATATCAAGGTTCTGACGCAATGCCTATCGGCCAATTTGGTTATGAAGGCTACACAAAAGCCGATTTTTGTGAACACTTTATCCTTATCGAAACCACACCAAACTCTCAAAAACCGACAGCTGCGCACTCTTTTAATCAATGGTTAGAAACAGGCAGAAAAACCTTTGAAACGGTATATCGTTCTGCAGAAGACAGTTGTGTAATTCTATACACATCAGGAACAACCGGTGCAGCAAAAGGGGCGGAATTAAGCCAAAGTAATATGTTATGTAATGCACAGGCTTGCCAAGCATTAACCAACCAAAAGGGCACTGATGTTAGTATTGCTATACTTCCTCTTTTTCATACTTTTGGTCAATCACTGATAATGAACACCTCCATCCTTGCTGGTAGCGCTTTAGTTCTTATTCCTCGCTTTGTACCAAAGACAGTTATTCAACAGATACATGAACATAAGGTGACACACTTAGCAGGTGTTCCAACCATGTTTATCGGTCTATTAGCTTATGCAGAAAAACACCCAGGTGCTTATCTTAAAGAAATAGCACAAACTCTGAAGGTGGCAATCTCAGGTGGCGCCTCTATGCCTGTAGAAATATTGAAACAATTTGAAGAGAAGCTACAAGTACCTGTTATTGAAGGTTACGGTTTATCAGAATCCTCACCTGTTGCTGCATTTAATCATCTAGAGTTTGAACGTAAGCCGGGAAGTATTGGACAACCATTACCTGGTGTAACGATGAAAGTAGTCGATAAAAATGGCCATGAAGTTCCAACAGGCCAAGAAGGTGAATTAGTTATCCGTGGCCATAATGTAATGAAAGGTTATTACAAAAAACCACAAGAAACAGCGAAAACAATCGTAGATGGCTGGCTTCATACCGGTGATATTGTTCGCTTCGATGATGAAGGCTATATCTATGTCGTTGACCGTTTAAAAGAATTAATTATTAGCGGTGGCTACAATATTTACCCAAGAGAAGTAGAAGAAGTATATATGAAGCACCCTTCAGTTCACCTTGTTGCTGTGATTGGTGTTGAGCATCCTCGTTTTGGCGAAGAGGTTAAAGCATTTGTGATTTTAAAAGAGGGTCACTCTATTTCAGAAAAAGAGTTAATCAAGTGGAGTAAAGAACAGCTAGCTGATTATAAATGTCCTAAACATCTTGATATTGTTGAAGCTCTGCCAATGACAGCGACAGGAAAAATCTTAAAAAGAATGCTGAAATAAGCATCACAACTTCGCAAGTATATTCCCATAATAAAAATAAGGTATATACTTGCAAGTATTCATTTCATTACTGGACAAATATTATGTCAAAGAAAACAGATAATGGTATTTGGTTTGCTTATATCGCAAGCCTACTAACTCCAATTACTCTTATGGCTTCAGGTATTGTTGCGATTATTTATGCAGGCTACCAAATGAATAAGGGCACAAATGATGAAGTCATTGATAGCCATTACTACGCGATCATTAAAAGTTTTTTTCTTTTCCTAACATTTTTCGTTGTTCTAGCAGTAACAGCTGCAACAATGAGTGGTATGGCTGCGGGTCTTGATTATTGGGTAGACAGCTCTGTCCTTGATAAAGTTTATGCTGCAATTCCAATTGTTGGTGCAGTAATCTCTGTCCTTGCTATTGGTACTTGGTTCGTTAAGTTAGCTAAAGGTATGCAAAAACTTAAAGCATATCAACCAATTGAAAATCAATAATATAAAGGCGCTTAATGCGCCTTTTTTATTTCGAGTAATAAAATAAATATTTGCCAAAGATCATACTAACTAGAAAGTGATCTTCACGACTTTTGCTGTTAGAATTTGCATCAAAATAGATAGAAACTTACGAAAAAGACATGTTCGAAATTATGTCGAGTAATGTAAATTTGTTTTTAATATTGTGATTAAAGTACAAATTGTTTACCTGAATCAATAATCCATTACTCTTTTCGAGCTAAAATACAGGTAATTATTGAATTTCAATGCTTAGCTATCGTGTTTTATGAAGAACAAACTGTTGTAATTTTTCAACACTTCAAACATTGGCTGAGCATTACTGCGTTTATCATTTTAAATATACTCATCTGGAGAGATTTCTCACATGAAAAAGACCAAAATCGTTTGTACGATCGGCCCAAAAACTGAATCTGTTGAAAAACTAACTGAACTAGCAAATGCTGGCATGAACGTTATGCGCCTAAACTTCTCACACGGCGACTTCGCAGAACACGGCCAACGTATTGATAACGTACGTCAAGTAATGAAAAACACTGGCAAGCAACTTGCTATTCTTCTTGATACTAAAGGTCCTGAGATCCGTACAATCAAACTAGAAAACGGCGACGATGTTGCTCTAGTTGCAGGTCAAGACTTCACATTCACAACAGATACTTCTGTTGTTGGTAACAAAGACGTTGTTGCTGTTACTTACCCAGGCTTTGCTAAAGATCTTGAAGTTGGTAACACTATCCTTGTTGATGACGGTCTAATCGAAATGGAAGTTGTTGCGACAACTGAAACTGAAGTTAAATGTAAAGTTCTTAACAACGGTGACCTAGGCGAAAACAAAGGTGTTAACCTTCCTGGTGTTTCTGTTCAACTTCCTGCTCTTTCTGAAAAAGATAAAGCTGACCTTAAATTTGGTTGTGAGCAAGGTGTTGATTTCGTTGCTGCTTCTTTCATCCGTAAAGAAGAAGACGTTAAAGAAATCCGTGAACTTCTTGTTGCTAATGGCGGCGAGAACATTCAAATCATCTCTAAGATCGAAAACCAAGAAGGTGTTGATAACTTCGATTCAATCCTAGAAGCTTCTGACGGTATCATGGTTGCTCGTGGCGATCTTGGTGTTGAAATCCCAGTTGAAGAAGTAATCTTCGCTCAGAAGATGATGATCGAAAAATGTAACCGTGCACGTAAAGTTGTAATCACTGCAACTCAAATGCTTGATTCTATGATCAAAAACCCACGTCCAACACGCGCAGAAGCGGGTGATGTTGCTAACGCAATCATGGATGGTACAGATGCAGTAATGCTTTCTGGTGAATCAGCTAAAGGGAAATACCCTGTTGAAGCGGTAACTATCATGGCTCAAATCTGTGCTCGTACAGATTCAGCACTAAAAGCAGAGCTAGGCTCTCGTCTAGACAGCCCACGTCTACGTATTACTGAAGCTGTGTGTAAAGGTGCAGTAGATACAGCAGAGAAACTAAACGCTCCTGTTATCGTTGTTGCTACTGAAGCTGGTAAATCAGCTCGCTCAATCCGTAAATACTTCCCAACAGCTAAAATCATCGCTGTAACAACTAATACTAAGACTGCTGCACAGCTTTGTCTTTCTAAAGGTATTACACCAATGGTTGTTGATTCTATCGACAGCACTGATGCATTCTACCTACGCGGTAAAGAACTAGCTCTTGAGTCTGGTATCGGCGCGAAAGGCGACATCGTTGTTATGGTTTCTGGTGCTCTAGTTCCATCAGGCACAACAAACACAGCATCTGTACACGTACTATAATTCATAAACGAGTATAGCTAATTAATAAAAAAGAGGGCTTAGCCCTCTTTTTTTATGGCATGTTCACCATCCAAAAAACTCTTTGTTATGAGTAGCGATTAATACCACCATTAATAAAAAATAAATCGCACTCAACTTAAAACCTAAAACAGCCAAACTTCCTACAGTAAGCCTTACTAAAAAGTCAGTAAACATAGAAACCTCACATCATTTTCAGTCCTCTTCCATCACCCTACTAGCAGAATAATGTTCTCTATTAGACTTGTGTATCTTGTAGCCATAAGTATAGACAAGGTTAGACTTTAGTCTAATAACCATTATCCAGACAAAATAAAACCCTCACAAGGAAGGCTTTATAGTTAAGATTAAAAAGTAACAAATAATAAACAGATTATACTTTTAACGCCTTATCTCCGCGAGCAATACCAACAACCCCACTTCGAGCGACTTCTACCACATCAGTTACTTCTGATACCGCAGAAATAAATGCATCAAGTTTCTCTGACGTTCCAGCAAGCTGAATGGTATATAGAGAACTGGTTACATCAACAATCTGTCCACGAAAAATATCTGCTGTACGTTTCACTTCTGCTCTTGCAAAACCACTCGCTTTCACTTTAACCAATAATAACTCTCGCTCAACATGTTCAGTTTCCGTCACTTCTTGAACTTTAATTACATCAATTAATTTATGTAATTGTTTCTGGATCTGCTCAAGTTCCATGGCATCACTTGCCGTCGTAATATTTAAGCGAGAAAGCGTTGGATCTTCTGTTGGTGATACGGTTAACGATTCAATGTTATAACCACGCTGAGAAAATAAGCCTACTACGCGCGATAAAGAACCTGATTCATTCTCTAATAATAGTGAAATTATATGTCTCATTAGGTTCTCTCCGTTTTGCTTAGCCACATTTTATCCATTGCTTCACCTTTGATCTGCATAGGATAAACATGCTCTGTTTCATCTACATTTATATCAACAAACACCAGACGTTCTGTTAATGACAGCGCCTTCTCTAATCCAGATTCAAGCTCATCAGGATGGTTGATTCGAATACCAACATGACCATAAGCTTCTGCAATCGCAGCAAAATCAGGTACTGATGTCATGTAAGAATTAGAGTGACGACCTTGATAGATAATATCTTGCCATTGCTTAACCATACCTAAGAAACGGTTATTTAAGTTGATAATTTTAACTGGAATATCGTATTGCAATGCTGTTGATAGCTCTTGAATGTTCATCTGAATACTGCCATCACCAGTGACACACACAACCACTTCATCAGGATGAGTAAACTTCACACCTAATGCGGCTGGTAAGCCAAATCCCATGGTGCCAAGGCCACCAGAGTTAATCCAACGACGTGGTTTATTAAATGGGTAATATAACGCAGCAAACATTTGGTGCTGACCAACATCAGACGCGACATAAGCATCACCATTCGTTAGTCGATGTAAGGTTTCAATCACTTGTTGAGGCTTAATACGGTCAGGTGAGGTTTCGTAAGATAAGCATTTTTTATCTTGCCATACTGAAATTTCTTTCCACCATTGTTCTAAAGCTGCCTCATCATTACTTCCACCTTGCTCAACAAGTAATTTAAGCATCGACTCTAAAACGACCTCTGCCGAGCCAACAATAGGTACATCAACTCGAACATTTTTAGAAATAGATGAAGGATCGATATCAATATGCATGATAGTGGCGTCAGGACAATATTTTTCTAAATTATTGGTTGTTCTATCATCAAAGCGCACCCCAACACCAAAGATTAAATCAGCGTTATGCATCGCCATATTCGCTTCATAGGTACCGTGCATACCTAGCATACCTAATGCATTTTTATGTGTGCCAGGAAAAGCACCCAAGCCCATAAGCGTACTGACTACAGGTAAATTAAGTGATTCTGCTAATTTAATAACGTGTTGTTCTGCTGATGAGATAACAGCACCACCACCAATATACAGCACTGGTTTTTTTGCAGCTAAAAGGGTTTTAAGGCCTTTTTTAACCTGACCTTTATGCCCTGTTGTCGTTGGATTATAAGATCGCAATGACATCGACGTCGGATATTGATAAGGGAATTTAAACGCAGGGCTCATGACATCTTTTGGGATATCAATAACAACAGGTCCAGGACGGCCTGTTGAAGCAATATAAAATGCTTTTTTTATAATTTCAGGAATGTCTTCGGCTTTTCTAACTAAAAAGCTATGTTTAACTATCGGACGAGAAACACCTACCATGTCACACTCTTGAAAAGCATCAGTTCCAATCATGCTGTTTGGTACGTTTCCAGAAAGCACAATCATCGGAATAGAATCCATATAGGCGGTTGCGATTCCTGTAATCGTATTGGTTGCTCCAGGGCCTGAACAAACAAGAACCACACCCGGTTTACCAGTTGCTCGAGCAAATCCATCAGCCATGTGCGTAGCGGCTTGCTCATGTCTTACCAACACATGCTGAATATCCTCAGATTTCATGTGTAGTGCATCATAAATGTCTAGCACTGAACCACCAGGGTACCCAAAAATGTGCTCAACACCTTCATCAATCAGAGACTGTACGATCATCTCTGCGCCAGATAACATTTCCATATTTATCTCCAGACATTTAAACCCTCAACTTATACGAAATGAATTATCGATAAGTTCATGGTTTACATAGTTAGGGCTTATTTTTAGCCTAAACCGATATTAATTAAATTAAAATCCTATGTAGATAACGGTTATTGATAACAAAAGCCACCATCACGAAACAACTTTAACCTTTTATTAGCACGTTGGTCTAGAGGTGTTTTATTAAAATCATCGATATATTTAAGGTTGAAAACTAAGGCTCTGATTTTATATAAAATAAAATAGATGAAATGGTATTTTTTTTATATAAAAAAACCAGCCTATATAAGACTGGTTTCTTTTATTATTCAGAAGGATAAAGATTAGTTATGATTTATCTTTCCTTCCTTTTTGATCTTTTTTCTCATCGTACATTTCTTCAATCTCGTCTTGATAACGCTCATTGATCACTTTACGACGTAGTTTTTGAGTTGGCGTCAGTTCGCCTTTATCCATCGAAAATTCTTTAGACAACAAAGTAAACTTTTTCACTTGTTCAAAACGAGCTAATTCTTTTTGTAAATTTGCTACGCGTTTTTCAAGCATCTCTACGATTTCACTGTGTTTTATTAGTTCCATACGGTCATGGTAAGCAATATTTAGCTCTTTCGCGTACTCTTCTAGAGCGTCATAGCAAGGAACAATAAGTGCAGATACAAATTTACGAGTGTCGGCAATAACGGCAATTTGTTCAATGAAGTGATCTTTGCCTATCGCACCTTCAATCACTTGTGGTGCAATATATTTACCACCAGACGTTTTCATTAACTCTTTAATTCTGTCAGTGATATATAAGTTACCTTCTGCGTCAAACTCACCTGCATCACCGGTTTTTAAGAAGCCATCTTCAGTAAAGTTACTTTCTGTCTCTTCAGGTTTATTGTAATACCCCTTCATGACCATTGGGCCACGAACAAGAATTTCACTGCTCTCACCAATTTTAACTTCGGCACCAGGCATTAATGTTCCGATAGAATCCGGATGAAATTTACCATCTTCCCAGCATGAGATCGTTGCTGTGGTTTCTGTCATGCCGTAACCTAATTTTACATTTACGCCAAGTGCATGGAAGAAACGCCCAATTGTCGCATCTAATTTTGCACCACCACATGGCATAAAGTTAATCTTACCGCCTAAAATCATGCGTAGCTTTGACAATACTAGTTTATCTGCAATCTTATGTGATTGTTTAAGTAGCCATGATGGTTCACGCTGTTCTTGCTGGCACGCTGACATTTTCGCGCCCATGTTTACAGCCCAAGTGAACATCACTTTGCGATGAGCGGGTGCACGAGATACTTTTTCATGAACCGTTGAGAAAATCTTTTCATAAAAACGAGGAACAGCACACATGACTGTTGGTTTGACTTCTATCAACGCTTCTTTGATTAAGTTTGTATTTGGTAGGTAGCAATTTGTTGCGCCTTTATAAAGCACATAGAACGTCCATGCACGCTCAAACACATGAGATAAAGGTAAAAAACACAGTGACACATCTTTTTCTGTTAATGCTAAATTTGTGTTATGCGCCTCTAGCTGTGAACCGACATTAATATAATCTAACATCACGCCTTTTGGCTCACCGGTTGTACCTGAGGTATAAATCAATGTCAGTAAGTCATCCATTTCAGCGCTATCTAGACGAGCTTGAAGCTCCTCTTTATGTATATCATCAGCTTTAGAAACAAAATCATTCCACGAGATACCCGCTTGATGATCATTTAAATCAATATCATCACTCAATGCTACAATATGAGTCAATTGAGGGCATTGCTCAAAAATAACCACGGCGGCATTATATTGAGCTTGTTCACCAACAAATAAAATACGAATATCAGCGTCATTTATAATGTAAGCCGCTTGAGTTGGTGTATTTGTTGGGTAAATAGGTACAGGTACAGAACGCAATTGCATCGTTGCAAAGTCGGCAACCGTCCAACGAGGCATGTTATTTGAAAATATCCCTACCTTTTCTTGTACTTTCAATCCATGAGCTAATAGGGCTAATGATAATGTATCCATTTGCTCACCAAATTGCCCCCAAGTAATATCACTCCACGCTTCGCACTCAGTATCAATTAAAATACTGCACTTACGTTCACGCAATGCGGTAGTATTTGGCTTATTAGCAATATGTTGGCGGATCTCTTTTACAATATGTGGGTTTTGGATAGTCATCTCGAATTCACCTTTAGGCTTACACTTGTAAGCTATAATCTGCACAAAGTGTACAATTGGTGGCAAAAAAGGCAACTGTTTCTCTGTATAAAATGTAAGTATTGTTGTGTGAAACCCATTTCACGAGTGTGCTATTAACAATTTAATTATTTAAAAGCTACATTTTATTTATATCGTATGAGCACCGACAAAAAAGGCAGTGTAAATACACTGCCTAAAACACTTATACTATTTCTAATACCGTAAACTAAAACATCATTCCTTTACTTGATGCTACGACTTCTTCACCACAAATAAGCATTAGTTGGTCACGCATCCAAATATGCCCTTTGTCCTTTTGGTATGAATCGTGCCAGCTTAAGTAACCACTGATACTTTTTGATTCTAATGGTAAGTCAAGAATCGATAACTGAGCACGATTTGGCATTGAGTTTACTAGCCATCGTGGTGCTACGGTAATCAACTCTGATTGAGAAACTACATAAAGAATATTGCTGATACTGGCCCCTTTATAAGCTTGCTCATAAATTGGGTCCATGTAAATATGATCGGCAAAACCTTTGGTATTCTCAAGACGAGCTGGCACGGCATGTTTCTCACTCGCCAACTGATCTTTTGTTATGCTTCCTTGAATTCGAGGATGATTTACAGAGGTTACAACCACAAGTTCATCAGTAAATAACTCGGTACTCATGTATCCCGGCTGATCAAAGCGCACATAATCAATAACGAAATCGACTTCTTGGTAACGTAATTTTTGAGCGATATCAGATTCATGCTCACCAGATAGCTTAAGGTTTATATGGGGCGCTTTTTGTTGAATATCTCGCATAAGACGCGGAGCAAAACGAATGTCCGATGGACTGCAAATAGAGAGTTTAAATTGTCTTGCTGATGTTTCAGGAGAGAATGTAGAGCTTGGCAATTCATTTTTGACTAATTGTAATGCCTGGCGCATTGGAGCAAATAGTTGGCGAGCTCGTTGTGTCGGTTGTATGCCTCTTCCATGACGAATAAATAATTCATCATTAAACATAACTTTTAATCGAGAAACCGCATTGCTTACTGCTGGTTGTGACATTCCTAAATTGTGAGCCGCACGTGTAATATTTTGCTCTTGCATCACAGCATCAAATACAGTTAATAGATTTAAATCGACACTTCGCAGCACCTGTTCTGAACTGACACTATTTCCTGCTATATCTCCAAGCATTGGGGTAATTTTGGGCGTATTCATTATGGTTCTCTCAATCGGCAGTGAATCAATTAATTCAAAAAAATTAATATCTAAAGAATGAGTGGCTACGCTTATTATTGTTATGTTTCGAACTATTTATCGTATATATGTTAGCCAACTCAGGGCCATCATCACTGAATAGATTTACAAAATCCATAGCATGCAAAATATTTTAATTTTAATTTATGCTTAATTTAACTTAATTGCAGCTAAGCCCCTATAAAACAAGGACCTGATAAAAAATATAAAATAACCTAAAAACGTGTTAAATCCGTTTGTTCTTACAATGAGTACAAAAAAGCCATGTTATATAACATGGCTCAAATAATAAGACGGTTATTTAAGGTATTAAAAAAGCGCAGAGATACGATTTAAATCTGACTGAATAGCTCCGGCTGTTACCTCTCTTCCTGCCCCAGGACCTCGGATAACTAATGGGTTATCTTTATACCATTTACTTTCAATAGCAAAGATATTATCGCAAGGTAATAAATTTGCTAAAGCATGATATTCAGACAAGGCTTCAATGCCTACTGTCGCACTGCCATCTTTATTTAAACGAGCAACATAACGTAATACTTTCTGTTCTTTTTTGGCTTTCTCTAAGCGTTCGAGCAACTCTATATTAATGAGCTCTCCTTTTGATAAGAAATCGTCTAAGCTGACATCTTTTAATTCAGTAGGCACTAAAGATTCGACTTTAACTTGAGTCGGTTCAATTTTTAACCTAGCCTCTCGAGCTAAAATAACTAGCTTTCTCATGACATCAGAACCATCTAAATCGTTTCTTGGATCTGGTTCAGTCAATCCTTGTTGCCATGCGAGATCAACTAACTCTGTAAACGGTACATCACCATTATACTGCTGAAATAACCAAGATAAGGTGCCTGAAAAAATACCGGATAACGCAAGGATCTCATCACCACTTTCTCGTAAATCTCTTACTGTGTGATTAATCGGAAGGCCTGCACCAACGGTTGCATTATATAGCCAATGACGACCTGTTTTAGCAAATGCATCAATCACAGCTTGATATTCATCGCTTGGTGCTGAGCCTGCGACTTTATTAGCAGAAATAAGATGAATACCTTGCTCTGCAATTTTTGTATATTGCTGTGATAGCTCGGCACTTGCTGTGACATCTAATACCACCACATCATCGTAACCCTGTATTGCACCAAGCTGTTCTATCCAAGAAAATTCTTGATAAGCAATTGCTTCATCATCAAAGCGTTTCGTTATCGCAGCGCTCTCTAATCCATCAAAATCCAGCCAATGGCGGTGACGGTCAATTACGCCAACAAGAGAAAACTGCATCCCATGACGCTTTTCAAGATTACGTTTTTGTTGAGTAAACAGAGATAACCATTGAGATCCAATGTTGCCATGCCCACATAAAACCAGTGCAACCCGCTTCTGAGCCTGAAATAAATGCGTATGAATGCCATTGATCACAGGCGTAGTATCTAGCGTGCGTAATATCGCCACCAAACTTAACCCAGATTCTGATTCGCACACAAACTCAAGTGGACAGTTTTTTAGCTGATGATAGAAACCATGGCTATGAATAGCATTGCTTGTCACGCCAGCCCCAACGGCAGCGATCATCGAATAGCCTTCTTTAAGTTTAATCTCAGCATGAACAGCAGAGCTCTGTAATACATCTAATGCTTCATTGACGACTTCAGAGGTATAAGCAAGTAATAATGTAAATTGATCCGCTTGTGCTTCTAAAGCCAAAGGCTGAAGCTGAGAGCGAGTAAGAAGGGAAAGGACCTCTTGTTTTGCACGTTCAAAATCTTGCCCTCGACCAAAGCCTAATTGAATTAAGTACACTTCTTCAAGTGACGTAACAATTTTAGCTCCACGCCCTGAAGCTAATACTCGCTCAATTCTAGTCGAACCAGATTCTGGTTGATAACTGCAGCGTAAACTTAAATCAAGCGCACTCTGAGCAACAGGTTGCAATGTTCGACTGTGCAATACAGGAGCAGCTAACCGAGCTAACTCACTCGCTTCATCTAAACGAAGTAATGGCAATAAACACGCATCGTCGACTTTACGAGGATCGGCACTAAATACCCCAGCGACATCGCTCCAAATGGTAACGCGAGAAACTTCAGCTAATGCGCCTATGACGGTTGCTGAATAGTCTGAACCATTACGACCAAGCAGAACGGTTTCTCCTTTTTGATCGCGAGCCATAAACCCGGTTATCACAATACGCCCATGAGGATGCTGAGCAATTTGCTCTTTGAATAATGGCCAAGAATGTGTGCGATCAACCTCTGGCTGAGCAGCTCGCTCTGCGCGTAAAAAAGTACGAGAATCAAGCGGAGTAGCGTGTAGATCAATTTGATTTAAATAAGCAGCAAGTAATCTTGAAGACCATACTTCACCATGACCAAGTACATCCGCTTGCTGAACTTCTGTCAAAGGAGCATATAATTGACCAATAGCGACCAACTCCTTATGCAGCTCCTCAAGCAATGGCTCTGCATTTTCAACGGTCAATAATTCAGAGACTAAACCTTGTTGGTATTGTCGTAAGGATCCCAATACTTCATGCGCAAGGCGACCATCTTTTGATAGTGCCTCAAACCATTCTAAAATTCGGTTCGTTGTATTACCCGCAGCAGAGACAACCACTAAATCATGATCATGAGAATATTCTTTTAATATGGTAGCTACACGACGGTAACACTCCGGATCAGCAAGGCTACTACCACCAAATTTATGTAACTGGCGCGTGACGACTCCTGTCATTATTTCACTCCTGCTGCTACAAGGAAGGCTTGTTTAAGATCGGCAATCAGATCTCGGCTGTCTTCTAATCCAACGGAAATACGTAATAGTGTTGGAGCCAATCCGGCTTCTGCTTGCGCTTCATCAGACATCGCTCTATGGGTCATGGTACCCGGATGGGCAATGAGACTTTCTACTCCACCAAGTGATTCAGCTAAAGAGAAATATTTAAGCTCTTTTACAAACACCTTTAATTGCTCTAATGACCCATTTAGCTCAAAGCTTAACATTGCACCAAACCCTGCTTGTTGGCGTTTAGCAATATCATGGCCCGGATGCTCAGGTAAGCTTGGGTGATAAATTGTGCCTACTAATGCTTCTTCTTGAAGACACTTAAGCACCTCCATTGCATTCTCTTCATGCACTCGCATACGCGCACCTAAGGTACGAATACCACGTAAGGTTAAGTAGCTATCAAATGCAGTGCCTGTTGCACCAATGCAATTTCCCCACCATGCGAGATCATCTGCGTGCGCTTGTGTTTTTGCGATTAATACGCCACCAACAACATCAGAATGACCATTAATGTATTTAGTTGTCGAGTGAAGGACAAAGTCAGCACCAAGCGTTAAAGGTTGCTGTAAGACAGGAGAAAGGAAAGTGTTATCAACAGCAACTAAAGCACCTACTTTTGCGGCTTTTTGACAAATTTCAGCAATATCTACCACTCGAACTAATGGATTAGAAGGGGTCTCTAATAAAATAAGTTTAGGCTTTTTAGCAATGGCGGCATCTAAAGCCTTAGTATCCGATTGATCAACAAATAAGGTTTGGAAGTCACCTTTATTAGCGCGAGTGTTAAATAAGCGATACGTTCCGCCATAACAGTCATGAGGGGCAACAATAAGATCATCAGGACCAAGCAGAGCTGAAACCATTAGATTAAGCGCTGAAGTACCGCAGTTTGTCACAACCGCACCAGCACCACACTCTAAATCAGATAAGGTGGTCTCTAGTTGTGTTCGAGTTGGGTTTCCTGAGCGAGCATAATCGTACTTTGGTACATCACCAAATTCAGGGAAGCTGTAGTTAGTTGATAAGTAGATAGGAGGCACAACCGCATTATGTTGTGAATCGCTTTCAATGCCAGTACGAACTGCAATAGTTGCCGGTTTTCTCTCGCTCATAATTTCCCTTCCAAACTGCTAAGCAGTGGTATAATCTAATCCATAAGTTATATTCTTCTACTTTACCACCACAAAATGAGACGTCAATACTTCTAGACGTCTATATATCTTTGCTTATAGCCGTAAATATCGCTAGAATTAGAGACTCTAACTCAACATCAATAATTCTGAACGAAGGTGAACAATGGCTGATTGGAATGGTGACTATTTAAGTCCTTATGCCGAACATGGTAAAAAAAGCGAACAAGTAAAAAAAATTACTGTTTCTATTCCAACAAAGGTACTGCAAATCCTTACTGATGAACGTACGCGTCGCCAAGTAAGTAACCTACGTCACGCAACGAATAGTGAACTATTATGTGAGGCTTTCCTTCATGCTTATACAGGCCAACCTTTACCTACAGACGAAGATCTACGTAAAGACCGCCCTGATGATATTCCTGCAGAAGCAAAAGCATTAATGACCGCAATGGGCATTGAATTCGAAGCGTTTGACGACGAGTAAATAACTTTCATCTCCGCCTCCTGTCTCCTCCTCATTTTTTATAAATCAGGAGGATTACATTTCTACTTGCTTAATAAACAATCACAGTGCCCTACTATAAATATAAAGGATTAACTGTGAAAAATAACATAGCAAAAACAGCGATAGCACTCGCTATTACTTCTCTACTGAGCGCTTGTAGCTCAACCTCAGAAACAACACAAACAACCTCAGCCTATCAATGTAATCCACAGATGATGGAAAAAAGTAATCATTTACGCATCTACCAAATTATGGTGGAAAGCTTTGTTGATGGTGATCCAAACATTGGTCACGGTACTGGCTATGGTCCGAGTCATCATAATGGCGACCTGCAAGGGATCATTGATTCATTAGACTATATTCAATCACTTGGCATGAATACCATTTGGATGACGCCTATTTTTGAATCTGCTCCCATTGAGGGGCAAGATCATTGGGCAGATAAGCTCGATGCTACCGGTTATTTTGCTACTGACTTTTTTAAAATAGATCCTCGCTTTGGCACATTAGAAAAAGCAAAAGAATTAGTAGAAGAAGCACATAAACGTGGAATGTATGTCTTATTTGATGGTGTATTTGGTCACCATAAAGAAGGCCTCATTAAGCCATCACCATCAGGCTTACTACCGAGTGGCAGCAATAATCCAGTTGACTATCCTGAGAGCGAAGACTTTTACTCTGAAGTCGCAGCTTATTGGATATCCGAATTAAAGATTGATGGTTGGCGATTAGATCAAGCTTACCAAGTCCCTACTGAATCTTGGATAAACATTAGAAAAGCCGTTGATAATGCATCACAAAACACGACGTATATTAATAATAAAGGCGAACAAGTTAACCCGCTCGGTTACATGGTGGCTGAGATCTGGAATAACGAAAGCTATATTACAGAAACAGGTTATGGTACTGAGCAAAACCCAGCGCTTTGCTCTGCTTTTGATTTTCCTTTACGCTTTCGTGTCGCTGAAACCTTTGCCGTCAATGAGAGTGGTGTAGGAAATAAAGGCGGTGATTGGCTTAATGAAGGAATGCAAATGCATGAACTCTACCCTTCACACGCATCGCCAAACCTAATGCTAGGCAATCATGATGTCGTTCGCTTTGGTGATTTATTACAACGTGGTGATATTGCAGAACCAAGTGACAGGAATTATTGGTTACGTCATAAAGCAGCCCTTTCATTCCAAGCAGCCTATACCGGCCCTATCACTCTTTATTACGGAGATGAAATTGGCGATCAAGTTGATGGTTTCTCTAACAAAGAAAATAAAGACACTTGTGCTATTAAAGGAGTATGTGATGACCACATCGCTCGCTCATCCGCCAAAATTCATGGCCTTACTGCAACACTAACACCTGACCAACTTAACTTAAAAACCTACGTCTCAGAGTTAATGACTTTACGTATTGAAAACCCCGCGTTATCGGAAGGTGTCAGAACCAATATTATCGCTAATAAGGCGGTATATGTAGATCATAAGCAAGCAGAAAATAATACGATTTTATTCATGGTTAGCACTCAAAAGCAGAACCAAACGCTTTCTCTTAAAGCTGAACAGATAGGTTCAAAAGGTAATTTAGTCGACTTATTAACTAACCAAGAATTTAGTCCCATTGAAGGGATATATACCATTCCGTTATCTAACTTTGAAAGCCGATTTTTAAAGATAGAAAAACCAAACCCTACAGGCCCGAAAGTAGAAGCAAAAGAAATTACCCTATATGGCACCGGTTTTATGGCCAAATGTGATAATCCGACAATGCCTATTACTAATGCGCCCATTAAAGACACTCTATACCTTGTAGGTGATTTCTCAGATTCTCGCTGGGGCCACAAAGAACCTAGATCCTATCAATATAAAGGAAACGGTATCTATCAAGTAGTGATAAACGAAAAACGAGGTCCTTATAAAATGCAATACGCAACAAAAGACTGGGGAGCTCAATACACTGTTGATGGATTATCACCAAAACTAGGCCAATCGAATGCATTGATTAACGGTGGCTACGGCCAAGATACCGCGATCTATCTTCCTGAAGATGGTAATTATGTATGGAGTTTAGAATTTAATCCTCAAGGAAAACCAAAATCAATGATGGTTTCTAAATGTAAATAATCGAATATAAAGTGAACTATTTCTAGCTAATGAGGTCAATTATTAGCTAGATCACATTTCTGATTATTTCCTGTTTTCTTTATTTCCTCTATTTTTACATTAATTCCTATTTTTAAATATCTTCTCACGTGAGCACTATCTCATTTATATTCTAAATACACCCTACCAAGTGTGATTATTATCAACAGAAGACCTATCGCTATTTTTTCTCATCCCTAGCTCTACGCCCTCCCTTTTATTAAAAGAGGAGGAGTTAAACATTGTGATTTATTTTTAATCTGCTTCCCGTTCAATAACGAGAATAAATGTTTACTTCTCTTTCCTACACTGCCTTGTTTCGGAATTAAATTTGGGAGTAAACATTTTCAAATCAAAATATCCTCTAAAAAGGAAATAGGATTTTAAGATGAAAATGAATAAATACACATTGCTTGCCGCTGCTGTTTCTACAGCTCTATTTTCTGGCGCAACACTTGCTGAAACAGACCTTGCTCTAGATGTTACATCTGGAGATGATGCTGCTGCACCTAAAATTGAGAAAGTGAACGGGACTGATGTAATTTCAGATGGCTGGGAAGTACACGGCTATGCTTCAATGAACTTTCGTATGGTAGATGGCGAAACAGTAGATACTGAATTTGGTAAACCTGATTATAAAACAGCAGGTACGCACGGAAAAAGTACTAACCAAGTTGAATTCGTAATCAAAAAGCACACTGAACATTCAAATGGTGTTTGGTCTGATTTCGTGGTTCGCTCTGAATACGGCAATGGTAACTCTTACGCTTACTCATCTCCTGGTAGCCAAAAAGCCAACACAACTGCACAATTTGAAGTAAAAGAAACTTATGTTGAAATTGGTGGGCTATCATATCTAGGAGAAGATACGTCTATCTGGGGTGGTCAACGTTACCTAAACCGTTCTGCAAGTGCATTATCTGGTGAATTCTGGAAACAATCATCCGGTGTTGGTGCTGGTATCCAAACTAAACTTGCAGGAAATACTGCTGGCTTTGCAATTGTTGCTGCAGATACAGACGATGATATAAATAAGGGTCCAGGAGCTGACGGTCGACAAACACTAACGTCGCATGATTTATACTACTACGGTATTGATGTTGGTTTTGGTAGCTTAGATTTTGACTTTAAATACATCACTCAAGCTAACGCTGAACATGACGATGGTATCGGTGCTTCTATCACATTAAACTCTAGCTACTACGGCTTAGATGGTTGGTCACAAACAGCGATCGCTTACGGTAAAGGCGCAGCTCAAAACCGTGGCGTTAACTTTGGTAGCTGGTCAGGCGGTGATGATAATGCTGAATCATTCTTCTTTACCTCTGGTGGTGTGGTAAATATTTCTGAAAACTGGCAGATGGGTTCTGAAGTAACTTACTTTGCTGCTTTAGATGAGCTATTTGGCGCTAAAGACCTTAAACGCTATATTGTTGCAGCACGCCCATCATACAAAGTAAATGAGAATCTTCGTCTTGAAGCAACTGGCTCTTACGCTCACGAAGAGGGCGCTGAAGGTTACTGGGGACGTACAGGTGATGATCTGAAGAGTGACATTATTAATGTTGAATTGGCTGCAGCATTTACCGTTAACGCTGATTACTTTGGTCGCCCACAAATCAAACCATACGTGAGCTACATTACAGCTGACGATGAAGCAAGTGCTAAACAAATTGGCATTAAAGATGGTAAGTCAGAAACAATTATCGGTGTTCACACTGAAATCTGGTTCTAATTACTTTAAAATTAAAGGCAGCCACATCGGCTGCCTTTTTGCGTTTATTTGTCGAATCATGGAGAGTCTTGATGAACACCAAAAAATTATTACTTAGCTTATTTATCGGTCTTTCTTTAACCGCCTGCTCTTCGACTCAAGTTATTCAAGAGCCAATGGTTCCAATTACCTCGTCAGAAGTGTGTTGCTCTGATTTTTCACAATACCCTTGGATACAACTGGCGACAACGGAAGATATCGATTTTCAATTAGATAAAGATTCACCTATTGGTCATTTTTCTGATGGAAACAGCTATTTTAATGCCTTTAAATTATCCGACCGTTCAGGAAAAGTACAATTACGTCTTTCAAGTTTAATGATTAATGACTCGGTTGTTGCTCCTAAACTCATTGCTCTCGATCATGAGTTTAACGTTGTAAATACAACAAGTTTAGACCAATTTGATATTAAACCATCCGATGCGTTTACTCGTACTCAGTTTCAATTAAATTTCCAACTTGATGCAACTAAAACCCCTTATTTTATTATCTATTCTTCTAATGAATATTTAGGTCAATCTATTAAGGTGAAGCACCCAGCAAGGATCAGAGCAGAAGAATTAGGTGAACCGATGCCTATGGTGACAGATCCGACTTATGCTTATGAGCGTTTTGGTAAACTAAAGCTATCGATAAAAACGCTTTCATTACAAGCGCATAAACAAGCACCTCAACAACCTAAAGTAGCAATAAAATCAGCACAACCAGAAACGCATACTTTCTATAAAGAAGCCATTGCTGAAGCAGTAAAAACAAACGACATACCTAAAGCATTAGCACTACTAGAAGAAGCTAAAGCATTAGGAATTAAAGATGCTCAAGATACGTTTGTTCAAGCTTTAGAAAGCAAAAAATAATGCCAATGTAATAAATAATTCATCGAATTAGTCACATTGATATAGTTTTTATTTAAGTAAAAAAGGCTTCTAACTTAATTAGTTAGAAGCCTTTTTGCTAAACTGAAAAACAAAAGCGAACTACGCTTCCATATATCCTTCTGGCATTTCAATACGAGCTACACCTGAATCAACCGCAGCCTGTGCTACCGCTTTAGCAACACGAGGAAGCAAACGAGGATCCATTGGCTTAGGAATAATGTAACCTTTGCCAAATTCTAGCGTATCAACCCCTGCGGCTTTTAATACTTCGGCAGGTACAGGCTCTTTTGTTAACTGACGAATCGCATCTACTGCCGCTAATTTCATCTCATCATTAATCACGCTTGCGCGCACATCTAGCGCACCACGGAAAATGAATGGGAAACAAAGTACATTGTTAACTTGGTTCGGGTAATCTGAACGCCCCGTTCCCATGATTAGATCATCACGAACTTCGTGAGCCAATTCAGGTTTAATTTCAGGATCTGGGTTTGAACAGGCAAATACAACTGGCTTGTCCGCCATTAGTTTTAAATCTTCTGCATCTAATAGGTTCGGACCCGATACTCCTAAAAATAAATCAGCACCTTCAATCACATCTTGAAGTGTGCGCTTATCGGTATTGTTTGCAAAACGTTGTTTGTACTCATTAATGTCATCACGACGAGTGTGGATCACGCCTTTACGATCTAACATGTAGATCTTTTCACGCATTGCACCGCACTTAATTAATAGCTCCATACAAGCTACTGCTGCAGCACCAGCACCAAGACAAACGATGATCGCATCTTCCAATTTCTTACCTTGAAGCTCAATTGCATTCAGCATGCCTGCTGCTGTTACAATCGCAGTACCATGTTGATCGTCATGAAACACCGGTACATCACAACGCTCAATTAAACGACGCTCAATTTCAAAACAATCAGGGGCTTTGATGTCTTCTAAGTTAATGCCACCAAAGGTATCTGCAATATTAGCCACTGTATCTACAAATTCATCAATCGTACGGTGTTTTACTTCAATATCGATAGAATCTAAACCTGCGAAACGCTTGAAAAGCAGTGATTTACCTTCCATAACAGGCTTTGATGCTAAAGGACCTAAGTTACCTAAACCAAGAATAGCGGTACCGTTAGAAATCACCGCAACCATATTACCTTTTGATGTGTATTTATAAACATCATCTGGATTCTTCGCGATTTCACGCACCGGCTCAGCAACACCAGGGCTGTACGCCAGCGCAAGATCTTCTACTGTGTCTGCAGGTTTAGTCAATGCAACTTCAATTTTACCCGGTGTTGGGTAGGCGTGATAATGGAGAGCTTGTTCGCGAAAGTCTTCTGACATGGTGATTTCCTGAATGCTAATAATTATAAGAGAATTGTTTCAAAACAGTAAATTGTATAATAGTTGATCTAGCTCAAACTTCATAGTCTTGGCTTACACATCGTACCAACCAGAATGTGGTATGTGATCACCCTCGTTTTTCAGGCATAAAAAAAGGAGCCCTATAGGACTCCTCTTTTATCGGAAACTGGTAATTATTTCTTAGAACCAATTGCACCGAAACGTTTGTTGAAGCGATCAACACGGCCGCCAGTATCAACGATACGTTGCTTACCAGTGTAGAACGGGTGACATTCGCCACATACGTCTAGGTGGATTGTGTCTTTGCCTAGTGCAGAGTTGAATTCGAACTCGTTGCCGCAAGAACAAGTAGCTTTAACAGCTTTGTACTCAGGATGGATACCTGCTTTCATGGGAAAACCTCAATAATTTAGGCCGTGTCGCCATCCGATTCTAATGCCGGACACCACACGTAGTTTAACAAAAATAATAAGCATAATTAGATTACGCTTACTTAAGGTCGCGTATAGTAATGAATCTGGAGCGATCAATCAACTAATCTGTTACTTTTTTCGCCGTTTTTTTTACTAGTTTGCGATATTTTTATCTAAGGGTAGACTATTCTCATTCTGATCTCTTATTAATGTTAGCCATGTCATATTCAATTGCCCACATTGCACTCCCCGTTCCTCTTGATCGCTCGTTTGATTATCTTATCAAACCGGGACAAGCTCCTGTGATTGGTGGCCGTGTAAAAGTGCCTTTTGGGCGTCAACGCTTAATCGGTGTGGTGGTTAAACTAAGCAATGAATCAGAATTCTCACGAGAAAAGCTCAAAGGGATTGATGCGGTGCTTGATAATGCATCGCTATGGCCTCCTCATCTCTACAAATTGCTTAACTGGGGCAGTACTTACTATCAATATCCCCTAGGTGAAACCCTCGCGAATGCAATGCCAGCCTGGTTACGCAAAGGTCGAGAGGCAAGTTTTGCAGCCTTAAAGGCATGGCAAATAACCGAATTAGGAAAAAACCAAGATCTTAATAAACTGACTCGATCACCAAAACAAGCTAAAGCACTGAACTTAGTTCGTCATCAGTCATGCAGCCATGAACAAATGCTAGAAGAAGAGATCACCGCGGCAACATTAAAAGCGGTTGTAGATAAAGGTTGGATTGAAGAAATCTCCCTTGCCCCAAAGCCGAGCTATTGGCAGCGCAATGTTGAGGTAACCCAAGAGAAACCACAGCTCAATGAAGAACAAGCTATTGCAATTGCAACCGTCAATGCAAGTCCTGAGTTCGGCTGTTATTTACTGGATGGTGTAACAGGTTCTGGTAAAACAGAAGTGTACTTACAATTATTAGAGCCCATTCTAAAAGCAGGCCGCCAAGCTCTGGTTTTGGTTCCTGAGATTGGCTTAACGCCACAAACCATCAATCGCTTTAAACGTCGCTTTAATGTTCCTGTCGATGTCATTCATTCAGGTCTTAATGACACTGAACGTTTAAATTCATGGCTAGCCGCACGAGACAATCACGCAGGCATAATTATAGGCACCCGCTCAGCTCTATTTACGCCTTTTCATGATCTTGGGATCATCATTGTCGATGAAGAACATGATGCCTCTTATAAACAACAAGATAGCATGAGATATCACGCTCGCGATCTTGCAGTGATGCGTGCCAACTTAGATAACATCCCTATTATTTTAGGCTCGGCAACTCCAGCACTCGAAACGCTGCACAATGCGAAAGTCGGTAAATACCACCACCTAACGTTATCCAAACGTGCAGGTACGGCAATTCCAGCTCGCCATGGCGTATTAGACGTAAAAGGCCTGTATTTAAATAGTGGTTTATCTGCCCCTTTAATTGCTCAAATGAGAAAACACTTATCTGAGGGCAATCAAGTCATGTTGTTTTTAAACCGCCGAGGGTTTTCTCCTGCACTCATGTGTCACGAGTGCGGTTGGATGGCAGAATGTAAACGTTGCGATGCTTATTATACTTTTCATCAACATAGCAATGAAATTCGTTGCCACCACTGTGGTTCACAGCAACCCATTATTCATCAATGTCAGGGTTGTGGTTCGACTCAATTGATCTCTGTTGGCGTTGGAACAGAACAGCTTGAAACACAACTCATGAATTTATTTCCTGAGTATAAAACCGTTCGTATTGACCGAGACAGCACCCGCAAAAAAGGCAGCTTAGAGAATTACTTAGACGCGATTAAAAATAACGAATACCAAATTTTAATTGGTACTCAAATGCTAGCAAAAGGCCACCACTTCCCCAACGTCACCCTAGTCGGCTTAATTGATGTAGACAGCTCATTATTTAGCAGTGACTTTCGTGCCCCTGAGCGTTTAGCTCAACTCTTTATTCAAGTGGCAGGTCGTGCTGGACGAGCCAGTAAACCAGGTGAAGTAATTTTACAAACTCACCATCCAGAACACTCGCTACTACAAAGCTTATTGCATCAAGGTTATGGACACTTTGCTGAGTATGCTTTACAAGAGCGAAAATTTGCTCAGCTCCCTCCTTATACCCATTTATCTCTATTCAGAGCAGAAGCAAATAATAGTGATAACGTAGAGCAATTTTTACGGCAAGTGCGCGACATACTAGAGAGCCATCCACAATTTCATGACGCCACGCCGGTATTAGGGCCCATCCCTGCACCATTAGCAAAACGAGCAGGTAAGTATCGTTGGCAACTGCTTTTTCAAGCGCCAAACAGAACCGTAATGCAGAGTATGTTACGAGGAGCTAAGGCAGCGATTGAGCTGCTCCCATTAGCGAAAAAAGTTCGCTGGACGCTTGATATAGAGCCTCAAGACCTTAGTTAGTGTAAGGATTTTAATTCTATTTATTTTTCATTAAGGAGGAAGATAATCAGCCCCCATGTGAGGCAAGTCACAACGTAGATGTAATTTTTGTTAGATCGCCCGTATTTAATTCTTTATTTTACACATAAAATATCTTCTAAAATAAACAGAGCAATCGTTTACTTAACATTAGATTTTAGTTGGAGAGAATTATTATGGCGACAATGAAGGACGTTGCTCTATCGGCAGGGGTATCAACAGCTACGGTATCACGAGCACTAATGACACCAGAAAAAGTATCGTTAACCACTCGCAAACGCGTAGAGAATGCCATCATTGAAACGGGGTACTCTCCAACGACACTCACTCGTACTTTACGCCGTAATGAATCTAAAACAATAGTGACCATTGTGCCTGATATTTGCGACCCATACTTTAGCGATATTCTACGAGGCATTGAAGATACCGCCGTCGAGAATGGATATATCGTTTTGGTTGGCGACAGTAGCCAGCAACAAAAGCGCGAGCATTCTTTTGTAAATCTTGTTTATACCAAGCAGGTTGATGGCATGGTACTGCTAGGCTCGGATCTTCCTTTCAATGCCAGTCGCCAAGAACAAAAAAACTTACCCCCTCTTGTTATGGCTTGTGAATACGCGCCTGAATTAGAATTACCAACCGTTCATATTGATAATTTAACCGCTGCATTTGAAGCCGTGAATTACTTAACTAAACTAGGCCATAAACGTATTGCCGAGTTATCTGGCCCTGAAGATTCTGCCCTATGTCAATTCAGACACCAAGGCTACCAACAAGCATTGCGCCGAGCAGGAATCACTATGAACAGCGCCTACATTCATTATGGTGATTTCTCTTTTGAAGCAGGTGCGAAGGCAATTAGCCAACTGCTCTCTCTCTCCTCACCACCAAGCGCCGTATTTTGTCACAACGACATAATGGCCATTGGTGCAATTCAAAAAGCAAAGCAAATGGGTTTTCGTGTACCTCAAGACATCTCCATTATGGGGTTTGATGACATTGAATTTTCCCAGTACTGTGAGCCGTCATTAACCACTATTTCACAGCCTCGCTATGAGATCGGACGTCAATCTATGCTTATGCTTCTAGAGCTACTTAAAGGTCATGATGTTCGTTCAGGATCCAGATTGTTAGAATCATCATTAGTAATAAGAGAAAGCACTGCACCACCAAAAAACCATTAATCATAAGAACTCTAAACATCAGCAAGAGGAATCCACAAAGCAAAGTCATTGATTGGGTCAATATTTCTCTCCAATTAGTGACTTTTTGCGTACTTTTTCACACAAATACTGGTATGAGTAGCGACAACTGATTACCATAAAGAACCTTCTTTGAATTCTGTATAAAGTAACGCACTGTGGCTAATAAAGATTACGTAAAACGTGGACGCACCCCCAAGAAACCGGCAAAAAAAACAGCCAAGAAAAAAGGCGTTAAGCAGCCGATATCACCGGGCTCTACTCCTTGGAAAGCCGTTGCCGTTGCTGGCCTATTGGTTGCAGTATTTGGCTATGCCCTTTACTTTTTAAATGACTCTCCAGCGCCAGAGCAAAAAGAAACCATAACGGAAGTCGCTCCAGCTAAACCCAAGAAAACAAGCTCTAACCAAGAAATTCCACCATTGCCAGAAGAGCAATGGAGTTATATGGATGAACTTCCAAATAAAGAAATTGAAGTAGAACAAAAAGAGCTAAAAGTATCTGAAGTTCCTTACATCATGCAATGCGGCGCTTATAAATCACGCTCACAAGCTGAAGAGCGCAAGATGAATATTGCTTTCCAAGGCATAACATCTACCGTTCGTCATGCTGACGGCAGTAGTTGGTATAAAGTGGTTCTTGGACCGTATAAATTTAAACGTGATGCAGAAAAAGATCGCCATAAGTTACAACGAGCTAAAATCGAACCTTGCGCTATCTGGAAAGATCAGTAATCACTCATCAATAAGTGCAGCGATTAAAATCGCTAATAGCATCACACATTTAAAAAGGAGCGCATTGAGTGCTCCTTTTTTCTATCTATTCAACTTGAAAACCCTACTCCTTCCCCCCATTACAATAGTAATAATCATGAAGATGATGTCATGCTTTAATTAATGGCGTCGTCGAATAAGAGGTTTTACTCGTGACTACAATTGTTTCTGTACGCCGTGAAGGCAAAGTCGTGGTTGCTGGCGATGGCCAAGCATCTCAAGGTGATATGATCGCAAAAGGCAACGTAAAAAAAGTACGTCGTCTATACAATGATTCTGTTCTTGTTGGTTTTGCTGGTAGCACAGCAGATGCCTTTATTCTGTTCGACCTGTGTGAACGAAAATTAGAAATGCACCAAGGTAACTTAACCAAAGCTGCGGTTGAGTTAGCTAAAGAATGGCGTAGTGACCGAGCATTGCGTCGCCTTGAAGCAATGTTAATTGTGGCAGACAAAACCACTTCTCTTATCATCAGTGGTACGGGCGATTTAATCAACGCGGACAATGATTTACTAACTATCGGTTCTGGTGGCTATTTTGCTCGCTCTGCAGCGACCGCATTACTGGAGAATACCGATTTAGATGCTCGTGAAATTGCCACAAAAGCGTTAACTATTGCTGGTGATATCGACGTATACACCAACCACAATCATACCGTTGAAGAACTGAACGCTTAACCAAAATAAGGAATTCCCATGTCTGAAATGACTCCTCGTGAAATTGTACACGAACTAGATAGCCATATTATTGGTCAAGATAAAGCAAAACGTTCAGTCGCGATTGCACTTCGTAACCGCTGGCGTCGTATGCAATTGGAACCAAATTTACGTGCCGAAGTTACGCCTAAAAATATCCTAATGATTGGTCCTACTGGTGTAGGTAAAACAGAGATTGCACGTCGTTTGGCGAAGTTAGCAAATGCGCCTTTCATTAAAGTTGAAGCGACTAAGTTCACTGAAGTAGGTTACGTTGGTAAAGAAGTTGAGAGTATCATTCGTGATTTAACCGATGTTGCTATCAAAATGACACACCAACAAGCCGTTGAAAAAGTAAAATTCCGAGCTGAGGAGCAAGCAGAAGACCGAATCCTAGATATTTTATTACCACCAGCGCGAGATGCATGGGGTAATAACGAAGAAGGTGATAATGATTCTGGTACCCGTCAATCTTTCCGTAAAAAACTGCGTGAAGGCAAGCTAGACGACAAAGAAATTGAAGTGGATGTTGCAGCACCTCAGGTCGGTGTAGAGATCATGGCTCCTCCTGGCATGGAAGAGATGACAAACCAACTTCAAGGTATGTTCCAAAACCTATCAGGCGGTAATACAACCAAAAAGCGTAAGATGAAAATTGTTGATGCCCTTAAAGCACTAACAGAAGAAGAAGGCGTGAAACTGGTTAATCCTGAAGAACTAAAAGAACAAGCCATCTTTAACGTAGAAAACCACGGTATCGTATTTATCGATGAAATAGACAAGATCTGTAAAGGCTCAAACTCTCATTCAGGTGATGTTTCTCGTGAAGGTGTGCAACGTGATTTACTGCCATTAGTTGAGGGCAGCACAGTAAGCACTAAACACGGTATGGTGAAAACCGATCATATGTTATTCATCACATCGGGTGCATTCCAGATGGCAAAACCGTCTGATCTAATCCCTGAGTTACAAGGCCGTTTACCTATCCGTGTTGAGCTTGAAGCATTAACAGCAAATGACTTCAAACGTATCTTAACGGAACCAAACGCGTCATTAACTGAACAATACATAGCTCTATTGGCAACCGAAAATGTAAGCGTTGAATTTACTGAAGATGGCATCACTCGTATTGCTGAGTCCGCTTTCCAAGTAAACGAAAGTACAGAAAACATTGGTGCTCGTCGCTTACATACGGTGATGGAACGCTTAATGGAAGAGATCTCTTACGATGCTTCTGAAAAACACGGCGAGAGCTTAGTTGTTGATGCTGAATACGTAAGTTCGCGTTTAGGCAAGCTAGTCGCAGATGAAGATTTAAGTCGCTTCATTCTGTAATTTTTAGCCTTTATGCTAAATAAAGCCTCGTTAATGAAAATTAGCGAGGCTTTCTCTTTAGGAAACGCATTATTTTAAGCCACGATTTCCCAAGAGTGTGTCATATCAATGCCTTCACCTAGCATTAAACATACTGAACAATACTTCTGTAATGAATCAGCAGTAACTTGCTCAACAATGCTAGGATCCAGATTATCACCACTCACTTCAAAATGAATATTCACATGAGTAAACAGCTTTGGCGCAGTTTCACGACGCGCGCTTGATAACTTAGCAATACAGCCTGTTACTTTTTGATTTGCAGATTTAAGTCCATCTACAACATCAACAGAACTGCATCCACCAGCGGCCATTAATACCATTTCCATCGGGCTTGGGGCTTTTTCACCACCATTTCCATCCATTACCACAGAGTGGCCAGATTGAGATTGACCTAGGAAAGTAAATCCCTCAATCCATTTAACTTCAGCGTTCATAAAAGCCTCTTTACTACATAAAAAGAAAACTCGTGATCCATTTCACGAAATTGTGCCCTTGGTCGCACATTTCATACGATCAAAGTCAAGAAATCAACGGCGAAACAAGGTATGATTTTATCAATTATCTCAACGAACATGCAGCCTTGTTCCGATAACCATATTCTATAGGCCAAACTGATATTTGGCTCAGTTATTTTAAAATGGACATCGCCTACTTGGCAAACGCAGAGGAAGTATAAAGTATGGTTCTAGGTAAACCTCAGACAGACCCAACATTAGAGTGGTTCTTATCTCATTGTCACATTCATAAGTACCCTTCAAAAAGTACTTTAATCCACGCTGGTGAAAAAGCTGAGACACTTTACTACATCGTAAAAGGTTCTGTTGCTGTACTAATCAAAGATGAAGAAGGTAAAGAAATGATCCTTTCTTACCTTAACCAAGGTGACTTCATCGGTGAGCTTGGCTTGTTTGAAGAAGGTCAAGAACGTTCAGCATGGGTTCGTGCTAAAAGCCCTTGTGAAGTGGCTGAAATTTCATTTAAGAAATTCCGTCAGCTTATTCAAGTAAACCCAGATATTCTGATGCGTCTTTCTGCTCAAATGGCAACTCGTCTACAAATCACTAGCCAAAAAGTAGGTGATTTAGCATTCCTAGACGTTACAGGCCGTATCGCTCAGACTCTATTGAATCTAGCTAAACAACCAGATGCAATGACTCACCCAGATGGCATGCAAATTAAGATCACTCGTCAAGAGATCGGTCAAATTGTAGGTTGTTCACGTGAAACTGTTGGCCGTATCTTGAAGATGCTTGAAGAGCAAAACTTGATCTCTGCACACGGTAAAACAATCGTAGTTTACGGTACTCGTTAATTTAACGCTTATCTTAAACGAATAAAAACGCAGCTCTTGAGCTGCGTTTTTTTATGCCTAAATTTTAGAATTAACTGTCTGTGCTTTCAAAAATTTTATCAGCAGATGCAGCGACAAATCCTGTATATATCTTGCCATTAGGTAGCGAATAACGCTTAGCAAACTCATAAAATCCACCTGGGATGTCAAACTCACCCTCAGTAAAGCTCACTTTCACTTTATCGGCCATGGTTGATGACTGTTCTAAGTAAACCTCAGGAGAGCCTTTCACTTCACCACCCACTTCGTTCATTGCAAAACCAGCATCACGTAAGTGTTGGTTCACATCAACCACTTCAGCAAACGCTTCAAGCTGATTAACATAAACCGTAAAGTGATTAGCACCATAACCATGAGCTGCCAGCCAAGAAGCATACTCACTCTCTTTTGCTAAGATTTGATATTCCTCAAAACTTAACGCCCAAGGACGGCCCGCTGAAAGAAAATCGCTGGTCGCAAAATAATGCGCTGGCACCTGTTCAACCAAAGCATGAATAATGTTCTGAGTTTCAAGCGATAGCTCTTCAACTAAAATCTCACTAATAAAAACAAGTGGCGCATTAGGATCTGGATGCTCAAAATGCTGTGCTTTGAGTTTTTTCGCTTCAAAATCATACGTCTCACACGCTTTATACCCTATTGCTAAAAATGGGGCAGCTAACGTTTGCAAGCCAACCTTAGGCAAGTTAAACGTACGTAATGCAATGTGATCGTTAATCAATTCATCGCCATTAGATAATAACTGATGAACCTTTCCTGCCGATGGGGATAAACGAGTAATATAATCTTGCCATAATGACGAAAATAAAGACGTTACGTTATTCATGCCTATCACCTCTTATAAAGTTAAACCCGGAGACAGTTGAGCGGGAATTTCACAGGCATCGCCTTCCATTGAGGCCATTGGGTAGGCACAATAATCTGCCGCATAGTAGGCACTTGGTTTCATATTGCCTGATGCCCCCGGACCACCAAATGGCGCGTCACCACTTGCTCCAGTTAATTGACGGTTACGATTTACAATACCTGCACGAATATGCTCTACAAAATATTCCCACTCATTGTCATCAGTTGAAACAAGACCTGCCGATAACCCATAACGAGTGCCATTAGCCAGATCTACCGCCTCTTCTAAGGTTTCATAGCGTACTATTTGCAATAATGGGCCAAAGTATTCTTCATCCGGTAATTCAGCTACATTAGTCGCATCGATAATGCCCGGAGAAACAAAGGCGTGGCCTAAGCTTTTCGCCTCAAGCAGTGATTCACCACCTAAAGCTTGTAAATTCTTCTGAGCATTTAAAATAAACTCTGCCGCAGCGACGGATATTTGCGGTCCCATGAATGGCGCGTTATCAGCAAAAGGTTGGTCAACCACAATGCTTTTTGCGACCTCAACAAGACGCACAACTAACTCATCTCCAGCTTGGCCTTTTTGCACATACAGACGACGAGCACAAGTACAACGCTGACCAGCACTGATAAAAGCTGACTGAATAATGGTATAAACCGTCGCTTCTCGATCTCCAAAATTATGAGAGATCACCATTGGGTTATTCCCCCCCATTTCTAAGGCCAGCATTTTCCCTGTATCTCCTGCAAATTGGCGATGTAAAATATGCCCTGTATTCGCACTGCCGGTAAACAACAACCCATCAATCCCTTTAGCGCTAGCCAGTGCTTCACCCGTTTCACGAGCACCTTGTACTAAGTTAATCACTCCATTAGGTAAACCGGCTTGCTGCCACAGCTGCATAATTACTTCACTGGTCCATGGTGTTTGCTCTGAAGGTTTTAATACCACGGTATTACCCGCAAGTAACGCAGGAACGATATGACCATTTGGTAGGTGTCCTGGGAAGTTATACGGCCCAAAGACAGCCATTACTCCTAGTGGGCGATGTCTTAGTACAATTTTATTCCCTGCAGCTTCACGCTCTTTATGTGGCGTTCTTTCATGGTAAGCACGAATGGAAATCGCGATTTTCCCCACCATAGCTCCCGCTTCGGTTTTTGTTTCCCAGAAAGGTTTACCCGTCTCTTTTGCAATAACTTCAGCAACTTTATCAGCATTCTCTTTTACCAATTCAGCAAAGCGCTCGATAACCGCTTGGCGCGCTTCAAAAGGCTGTTTTTTCCACTCAATAAAGGCATGACGTGCCGCACTAACAGCAGACTCAACCTGTTCTTTGGTTGCGCTGTCTCCTTCCCACACCACTTCACTGTTGTATGGGCTTACTGATTGTATGGTTTCACCTTGTCCTGAAACCCAATCCCCTGCAATCCAATGTGTCATATCCTTTGTCCTCTATTGAGCTAATAAACGTACGTAATCATCCACTTCTACTTGCAATGCCGTTGCCGCTTCTTGCGTTAAATGAACGGTATCAGTCGCTTTATCATAAGCGGCGGTGGTTGCTGTTGCTCTGAAATTCTCAAACGATGTGTTTGCAATTAAATACTGCTGTGAGCTGTTATGCTCTGTGATGATAACTTTAGCTTTAAATGAATTTCGCACCGATTCAATGCTGCGTAAATCACATTCAACCGTTGGCCCTGCATCAAAAATATCGACATAACCTCGACAGCGGAAACCTTCATTTTCTAATAGTCTTAGAGCAGGTTTAGTGTTGTCATGCACCTTACCGATAACCGCCTGAGCCTCTTTACTTAATAAGCTAACGTAGATTGGTAGCTTAGGCATAAGATCAGCAATGAATCCTTTATATCCAATACCCGTTAGATAATCCGCTTCAGTAAAATCAATTGAGAAGAAGTGTTTTTGCAGCCATTTCCAAAATGGTGACTCCCCTTCTGCATCAGAAACACCACGCATTTCTGCAAAAATAGTGTCCGAAAAACGATGCGGATGTTCCGCCATCATTAAAAAACGCGCTTTAGACATCAAACGGCCATTCAGGCCTTCACGAAACTCTGGGCGTAAGAAAAGCGTACAGATCTCAGTACTGCCAGTGTAATTACTGCCAAAAGTCAGTACCTTCACGACATTATTAACATTGAGCTTACGTGAGAAATGAACCACTTTACTGATGTGATAATTATAGAAGGGAGAATCCAAACCAACCGCAGCCTCTATTCCTGTAGTTCCTGTAACTTCCCCCGTTACTGAATCTTGGCCAACCATTAGGTAACCTTCTGTTCCAGGCTCTTGAACTTCTTTTTCAAAACTATCTATGGAGTGATCAATTCGATTTCGTAATTGTTCTTCGTTAACGGGTAGCGAGGTGAAACCATGACCGGATTCCACAGCACACTGATGAAGCGCAGGATAATCTTCCTGAGTGATAGGACGAATAACAAGCATCAATATTCCCTCCGATGCGATGTTGCGTAGACTATGCTAAGTCCAATAGATAAAACTTCAAGACTATCTATTGGAGTGAGCACTAGATAATTAATCTAAATAAAAGAAGGGCAACCCTATCTACTGGTGTTGCCCAAATCCTTATGTGAATCTATTTATTTAATGACGCAAGTGCTTTATCTAGACGCTCAAAACCAAGCTCTACGTCTTCTTTAGTAATAACTAGCGACGGAGTAAATCGAACAACATTGACTCCAGCAACAAGAACCATTAGCCCTTGTTCGCCTGCTGCTACAAGAACATCGCGAGCACGGCCTTGCCATGCGTCATTTAATGCGGCGCCAAGTAGCAAGCCTTTGCCGCGGATCTCTGCGAACATATCGTATTTTGCATTTAACGCTTCTAGCCCATCGCGGAACCATTGCTCACGCTCTTTTACGCCAGCCAATGTTTCTGGCTTTGCCACTTCTTCCACAACGGCTTCAGCAACAGCACATGCTAATGGGTTACCACCATAAGTTGATCCATGTGTACCCACTTTTAAGTGTTGAGCCAGCTCTGTCGTTGTTAGCATGGCACCAATTGGAAAACCACCACCCAGTGATTTTGCAGTACTTAAAATATCAGGCGTAACGCCTAAGCCTTGGTACGCGTAAAAGTCACCAGTACGACCATTACCCGTTTGTACTTCATCAAAAATAAGCAGTGCGTTGTATTTATCACACAGTGATCTAACACCTTCTACAAATTCTGATGTAGGAGAAATTAATCCACCTTCACCTTGCAATGGCTCCATCATAATTGCACAGGTTTTTTCTGACATGTGCGCTTCAAGCTCTGCAAGATTATTGTATTCAAGATGAGAGATATCACCGGGCTTAGGACCAAAACCATCAGAATAAGCCGCTTGGCCACCGACGGTTACGGTAAAGA
Organism: Aliivibrio sp. A6; assembly: GCF_028765505.1. NCBI lineage: Bacteria > Pseudomonadati > Pseudomonadota > Gammaproteobacteria > Vibrionales > Vibrionaceae > Aliivibrio > Aliivibrio sp. A6. Next base: position 138,501 of record NZ_JARACR010000006.1, read on the forward strand.
AAGTTCGACCATGGAAGCCTTGTTTAAATGCGATGATTTCACTTTTTTCTTCTCCATGAACATCGACAGCCCATCGTCTCGCTAATTTAAGAGCGGCTTCATTTGCTTCTGCACCTGAGTTAGCAAAGAAAACTTTTTCAGCAAATGACACCTCTGTGAGTTTTTTGGCCAAACGAATCGCAGGTTCATTGGTCATCACATTGCTAAGATGCCACAACTTTTGTGATTGCTCTTGTAAGGCATTAACCATGATAGGATGACAATGCCCTAAGCAACTCACGGCAATACCACCAGCAAAATCAACGTACTCTTTGCCCGCTTGGTCCCACACTCGAGCACCTTCCCCTTTGACGGGGATAACTTCCATTGGGTTATAACAAGGTATCATTACATCATTAAAATCTTTACGTTCGACTTGTGAATTGGTCGTCATCACACTTTCCTTCTGCGTATGCCGTTTTTCAGCATAGTATTTACAAACCATTAACCTTTTCAATAGCACAAAATTCTTTTTTTGAACTAAAAAAGTTCCCTTTTCTATATCATATTGACTGATAAGTCAGTTTATTAGAATAGTTATAGAATAACGCTATAGCAGGTGAGTAGATAAGTAAACGAATTTATAAGAATAGAAGACACAAGGCTTATGCATAAATCTTCATATAAATAAGCAGAAAAAAAGACAAAAGAAAAAGTAAGAAGAGTGAACTAGATCGCTCTAGTTAACAGGGAAAATATTAATTATTTATTAATAAAATTAGAGAGGATATCGTGACCTTGCTCTGTCATTATCGATTCAGGATGAAATTGTACCGCTTCAATCGGCAGCGTTTTATGGCAAAAACCCATGATCTCATCCATTTCTCCCACTTCATTTTCTGTCCATGCAGTGACTTCAAAGCATGAAGGTAATGTCTCAGCTTTAACCACTAATGAATGATAACGAGTCACGGTAAGAGGATTATTCAGCCCTTTAAATACGCTTTGGTTAGTATGGATAATTGGCGAGGTTTTACCATGCATGACTTTTTTCGCACGTATCACGTCACCACCAAATACTTGAGCAATAGCTTGATGACCTAAACACACGCCTAAGATTGGCAGTTTCCCCGCAAAATATTCGATTGCTTGTAGTGAAATACCCGCTTCATTTGGCGTACAAGGTCCAGGGGAGATAACTAAATGAGATGGATTAAGTGCCTCAATACCTGCAATGTCAATGTCATCATTACGAACCACTTTTACCTCTGCACCTAATTCACAGAAGTACTGATATAGGTTATAGGTAAATGAATCATAATTGTCGATCATTAACAGCATAAAGAACTACTTAAAAAGATGAATAAGAAATAAAAATTGCTCGCAGAGAAACCCTACGAGCAATCTATTTTATCAGAGCTAAAGACTATGGGCGAGTAACAAAACCAACCGCTTCAAACGCTTTTTTCAATGTTACAGCAGCACGCTCAGAGGCTTTCTCAGCACCCGCTTTCATTACTGAATCCATGTAGGCACGGTCTTCACGAATACGCTTGTATTCAGATTGGATAGGCTCAAGCATAGTAACAATCGCTTCACCAACGTCTTTCTTGAATGGACCGTACATTTCAACACCTTGGTATTGCGCTTCGATCTCTTCAAACGTTTTACCTGATGCCGCAGAGTACAGACCCATCAGGTTTGAAATACCCGCTTTATTTTCCCAATCATGGGCAATACGCGGTGGCATTTCTGCATCTGTTTGTGCTTTATTAATCTTCTTAAGAATCGACTTAGGGTCTTCTAGCAGCGTAATAACGTTCTTACGGTTATCGTCTGATTTAGACATTTTCTTCGTCGCATCTTGCAGGCTCATTACACGCGCATTCACTTGTGGAATGTACGGTTCTGGTACGGTAAATAATGGCGCTTCAGGGCTGTAGATATTGTTAAAACGATTAGCAATATCACGCGCTAGTTCTAAATGTTGCTTTTGATCGCTACCAACAGGGACTTGATGTGCGCCATAAAGCAGAATATCTGCCGCCATTAATACTGGGTAATCAAATAAACCTACGTTAATGTCATTTGCATAACGCTTTGATTTATCTTTGAATTGAGTCATACGATTCAATTCACCCATTTGAGTGTAACAGTTAAGAAGCCAACCAAGTTGAGCATGCTCTGGTACGTGCGACTGAACAAATAGCGTGCTCTTCTTAGGATCAACACCAACCGCTAGACAAATTGCCAGTGCATCGAGTGTCGCTTCATGCAGCGCTTTAGGATCTTGACGAACCGTAATTGCGTGAAGGTCTACTACACAATACTGACAATCATAATCGTCTTGCATCTGTTGCCATTGACGTAGAGCACCCAAGTAGTTACCGATACTTAGTTCACCTGATGGTTGAACACCACTTAATACGATGGGCTTGCTCATGGTTATGATTCCTTGTTTAACTGTAAAAATTAAATGATCCACGATGGGATCATTTAATGGTTATTCTATTGTATTGATAGTCTTTATTTGTACTTATCAATGAATACTATCTTGCCACACTCATCACGGCTAATAAATGATTAAATTCATCACTCACCACATCAGGCTGACTATCTGCGATAGGCTCCCCATGGTTATAGCCATAAGTTAAACCAAAGCTATAGCAACCGGCTGCTTGAGCTGCTTGAATATCATTTCTTGAGTCGCCTACCATCAGCATCTCAGAAGGCGTTAATTGGTGCTTATCAAGCAACCAATTAAGTGCAAATGGATTCGGCTTTTTCTCAACAAAGGTGTCGCCACCGATCACATCGACAAAAAGATGAGCAAGCTGATGTTGTTCAAGTAATTCAGGAACAAATTGTGCGGGCTTGTTAGTAACAAGTGCTAATGCGTAACCTTGTTGATAAAGCGCTTCTAGCGTCTCTTTCACATTTGGGTATAAGTGACTTAACTCATGACCACCATCATGGTAGTGATGATCTAAACGAGCGCGAGCTTGCTTAACCAATTCAGAGTCTAACCCTTCTCGAACTGTGACACTTTGGCTTAGTGCACGAGAAACAAGCACATCTGCACCATTACCAATCCAATGAGACGCTTGTTCTAGCGTTACTCTTGGGTAACCTACATCTTGCATAGCAAGGTCAACCGCACGAGCTAAGTCTGGAACGCTATCAAGCAGCGTCCCATCCAAATCAAAGGCGATCAGTTTGATGTTTTCAAACATGATTCTTAATTACCTTTTACTTTTGCTAGCTCTGCACGCATTTCATCAATCACTTCTTTGTAGTTTGGTTGATTAAAAATTGCAGAGCCCGCAACGAACATATCCGCACCCGCTTCAGCGATTTCACGAATGTTATCAACCTTCACACCCCCATCGATTTCAAGACGAATATCACGGCCTGACTCATCGATCAACTTACGTACTGCACGTAATTTATCTAAGGTACTTGGAATGAATGATTGACCACCAAATCCTGGGTTAACTGACATAAGTAGGATCATGTCTACTTTATCTAGAATGTAATCAAGGCAAGATAATGGCGTTGCTGGGTTTAATACTACCCCCGCCTGACAACCGTGCTCTTTAATTAATTGAAGCGTGCGATCAATATGCTCTGACGCTTCTACATGGAAGGTGATCATCGTTGCGCCTGCTTTAGCAAACTCAGGAACAATGCTATCTACTGGCTTTACCATAAGGTGGACATCGATTGGAGCCGTAATACCGTAATCACGCAGTGCTTTACAGATTGGTGCACCAAACGTTAAATTTGGAACATAATGATTATCCATTACATCGAAATGAACAACATCAGCACCTGACGCTAATACTTTTTCAACGTCTTCACCAAGACGAGCAAAATCAGCAGAGAGAATAGATGGTGCGATCAAAAAGTCTTTCATGTTGAGCCTCAGGTTAATAATTATTTAAGTATCGCCACAACGATATGGCGCAATCGATTAAATCGACGGCGCAATTCTACCTGATAATTATAAACCTGTCTTAAGCTCAATGAGTCTTTCGATGGGATTTTTGAAGGGTAACGATTAATTTACTCGCGGCACTCAGGCGCGTGGAATAAAGCCATTAGCTCATCAACCTTATTACGACCGGCACCATTTCGACTGATCGTACGCTTCACCTTAATAGTATTAAGTGTTGCACCGTGGTAAAGACGACGAGTCAATGTGGTGTCGTGATTAGAGATCAATACTGGGATATCACGCTCAAACGCGGCTTTTTCCGCAATATCCGCCAATGCTGCTTGGTCATCAAGAGAGAAGCCATTACCTGCATAAGAGGTAAAATTCGCAGTGGTTGAAAGCGGAGCGTAAGGAGGATCACAATAAACAACGGCACCTTTGCGTGCTCGTTTAAAGGTATCGACATAGCCTTCACAGACAAACGTTGCTTTCTTTGCTTTTTCGGCAAAAAAGTACATCTCTTTCTCTGGAAAGTACGGTTTTTTATACGAACCAAAAGGCACATTAAAACCGCCTTTTTTGTTATAACGGCATAAACCATTAAAGCCATGGCGATTCATGTACAAAAACAATAAAGAACGACGATAAGTATCTGTGCATTGGTTAAATTCAATACGCAAATCAAGATACACTTCTTTTTGATTATATTCTGGTTGAAATAGCACTCGAGCGTCTTCAACAAAACGCTCAGGATCATCTTTAAGGTGATTGTAAAGATTGATTAAATCAGGGTTTATATCTGCAAGAAGATAATGATCATAATCTGTATTTAAAAACACAGAACCAGCACCAACAAAGGGTTCAATCAATTTTCTTGCATCAGGAAGATGACGTTGAATTTCTTCTACTAGGCTATATTTACCGCCAGCCCACTTTAGAAATGCGCGATGCTTTTTCATACGTCTTTTACGCCTTTTTACCTTAATTCAGAAAGCGGGGGATTGTACCCTATTTTTTCGCTAGGATCTGTTTATCTTAGCGCTTATTTTACAGAATCAATTTCACGATGCACTTGCACTAACGATTTAGCCCAAGGACCCAAAGATTGAACCGAACTTGGGAGGTTTTGTACCGCACCACGAGCAGCAGAAATAGACGCATAATCACCAAACGTGACGATATACCAAATAGACCCATTACGAAGTGTTTGGTAGATACGAGCCGAGCCTTCAATTTGATGCTCATTAAGAAACTCTTGTACTGCAGTTTCATTGGTTAACGCCGCCAGTTGAAGAATATAGCGCTTATCTGAGATCGCTTTAAGCTCTTTATCTGCGATAACAAAAGTCGCTTTCACTTCTTCTGGTTTAGCCACATCCGATTGAGATATCTGACTCTTATCTTCTTCTACAATGGCAACCGTTGATTTCGTCGCTTCACCTACCTCTACTTGAGCTGAATTCGATAAGTCAGTGCTCATTTCAACTTCAGGCTCAATGGTCTCATTATCATCAATTAATGAGTCAACCAATTCAGATGGCACAACAACACGCTTTCCTTCTTCAACCTTAGAATCAACAACAATAGGCGTGTCGATTACTTCAGGCGGAATGGAACCCGTATCGTCTTCAGGCAAGTTGTTACTTTGTAATTCTTCATCATTAACCTGAACTAATTCAGCATTAAGTTTATCATCAAGAGTAACGACTAACGGCTCATCACCATCAACTAAAGTTTCAATAACCGGCAATTCTGATGATTGACTATTCAACCACCAATAGGTCCCTGCTGCGCCTAGCAATAAAAGAGAAGCCAGGCCTAAAATACCAACAGGTGAATGCGTCACTGAGCGAATAATAATTCGGCGCTCTGCTTTTTTGTCTCCCAAAGCAATAAGCTCGGCAGGCAAATAATTACTTTTATCAACTAAATTACGGATGCGGATTTTATCTTCTCTGCTTGGCGCAAAACGAACAACCAGCATCTCAGCAAATGTCACCGCTTCTTCTGCCGTCAGTGGTTCAATATCAATATCAACAGGTTTATTATCTTGCCCATAAGACATGCGTGTCAATGCAGGTGCTAACTTGCCAGATTCTGAAAATAACAAGACATTGATTTGCCAATTTGGTGTTGATTGGGCTTTTTGAACTAATAGCCATAACTCACTAAGAAGCTCAGAAGCGAGTAAATGAGCATCATCAATCACTAATACGAGATTGCATTTTTCTCCCGCTAACATGCGACCGATACTATCAACAACCGTATCAGATTCATTAAATAACGGATCTCGAACGACTTGCTTTAAAATAATGCCACGTTGCTGCTGAATCGATTGATTAGAATGACACATCAATAGTGCTTGATTTGCATCATCACACCACTTTTCAAGATATCGTTGAGCCAGCCATGATTTACCAGAGCCTTTAACCCCTTCTACATGCACTAAATTAGAACCAAACCGAGAAACAAATTGAATGCGTGATAGCACATCCAACTGACTTTCTAATTCCAATACAGTTAAATCATGACCAATACTCATATCTTACGCCTTACATTGCTCAATTACTTCGGCAAGCAGATCTTCAGAAACACCAGTAACCACTTCAGAACTGCCAATCGATGTTGGTAGAACTAAGCGTAACTTACCTGACAAGACTTTCTTGTCACGCATCATGTGCTTCATAAATGCATCCACTGTCATTTCTTTTGGGGCTTTTAATGGTAATTTCGCTTTTTCTAAAATAGAACAAATACGTTCAACATCAGATTGTGAAATTAACCCTTCTTTTTGCGCAGTTACCGCTGCCATTACCGTACCAGCAGACACAGCTTCACCATGCAGCCAATTACCGTAACCCATTTCTGCTTCAATCGCATGGCCAAAAGTATGGCCTAAATTCAAGAGCGCGCGCATTCCTGATTCTTTTTCATCTTTTGCCACGACATCAGCTTTGATTTGACAACAACGGGAAATGGCATAAACCAACGCATCATGATCTAATGCATAAAGCTTATCCATGTTCTCATCAAGCCAATCAAAAAACTCGCGATCGACAATAATGCCGTACTTAATCACCTCTGCCATTCCCGCGGCGAATTCACGCTCAGGTAAGGTTTTAAGGCAATTAATATCAATAATAACAGCTTTAGGTTGATAAAAAGCACCAACCATATTCTTACCAAGCGGGTGATTTATCGCGGTTTTACCACCAACTGACGAATCCACTTGAGAAAGAAGGGTTGTCGGTACTTGGATAAAATCAACACCTCGTTGGTAACATGCAGAGGCAAAGCCAACCACATCACCAACAACACCACCGCCTAAAGCCACAATCGTTACATCACGGCTGTGGTTCTCTTCTAATAGAAAAGTAAGGATATTATTGAAAGTATCTAAATTTTTATATTGCTCACCATCGTCTAATTCAAGCAGTGATACTTGGCATTCAAACGTTTGTAAGGTGTCGATGATTTGTTGAGCATATAACGGCGCAACCGTCACATTACTGATAACGACAACACGTTTTTTGGCAGGTATTACAGATGAAAAATGCGCCGGGTTGCAAAACAACTCGGCGCCGATAGAGATGGGATAGCTACGTTCTGCTAAATCTACATGAATCGTTTCCATGATTCGTTCCCAGTATCTGTCTTAGTAAATAACTTGAATTAACGCTCTTCAAGCATTTGGATGATTTGATTTGCAACTACTTTTGCACTTTGATCATCGGTGCGAACAACGTAATCAGACACTTCTTCATAAAGTGCATTACGCTCTTTCGCTAGTGCTTCTAACACTTCACGAGGTTCATCAGTTTGAAGCAACGGACGTTTTTTGTCGCGTTGTGTGCGAGCTAGTTGCTTCTCAATTGTAGTTTCAAGATATACAACAACACCACGAGCAGATAAACGATTACGACTCTCTTTACTAATTACAGAGCCACCACCCGTTGCAAGTACAATACCTTGCTCTTGGGTTAAATCGTTAATTACACCTTCTTCACGTATGCGGAAACCTTCCTCACCCTCAACGTCGAATACCCAAGCGATATCTGCGCCTGTACGTTCTTCGATTACCGTATCAGAATCAAGAAACTCCATATGAAGTTGCTGTGCTAAGTGTCTACCAATTGTACTTTTGCCGGCGCCCATTGGGCCAACAAGGAAAATATTTCGTTTTTCAGCCATTTTTTAGAAATTATGCAAAGTTCATTAACGACATTGCCAACAGTTGTCTCTTTCATAGACGCTTGTCTGTGGCACCATATTCCTCACAGATATTTCGTGATCAGACCGAAAATTATCTCAGTTTATAGCTAGTGATTGCAATAGCTAGATGAAAAGTTCAGCATAATAAATTGTTTGACACTCAATTTTACTTACAATTATGTACATTAAGTTACGCTATCTTATTACTGTATAACAACTTTTGGCGTCACAAAGATCAATAATTCTTTTTTACCTATATTTTCAGAGCTACGACGAAATAAGGCACCAAGCAGAGGTAAGTCCCCAAGTAATGGTACTTTCTCTACACTATTGGATAAAGAATGCTGATAAATCCCACCCAAAACAACGGTTTCACCATTATCGACCAGTACTTGAGTTCCAATTCGCTGAGTGTCAATCGCGACGGCTTCACCCGTCCCGGTTTTAACCACTTGCCCAGGTCTATCTTGAGTAACCGTTAAATCTAAAACCAAGCGATTATCTGGCGTGATTTGCGGAGTAACCATTAGGCTCAATACTGCTTTTTTAAATGATACTGAGGTTGCTCCACTGGATGAGGCTTCTAAATAAGGAATTTCAGTACCTTGCTCAATATAAGCAGGTTTTTTATTAGTGGTAATTAACCTCGGGCTTGAAATGATCTCAGCTTTAGATTCAGCTTGTAAAGCAGAAAGTTCTAAATCTAATAATAAGTTAGACCCTAATTTTGCTACCTGAAAAGCAATACTTGATGCCGCAGGATTAGCCAATCCTAAATTTACATTTAAAAAATCATCAACGGGTAATCCGCCACCGCTACCGCCATCATAAAGACCTACGGCCGCTAAATTACTTTCAATTGAACCGCCAACCGTGGTGCTACCATTAGTATTGGTTATGCCCCAACGAACCCCTAACTCATCGAGGTTACCTTCATTTACCGTTACAATTCTTGCTTCTATTTGAACTTGTTTAATAGGGATATCCAAGGTTTCGATGATCTCTTTAATAACATCAATATTTTCAGGTAAATCTCGTAACAATAAAGAGTTAGTTCGCTCATCAACCGTAATACTGCCTCGGCTTGAAAGCATAGTTATCTCTCCTTCACCAACCAACAGCTCGGCAATATCAGAAGCTTTAGCATAACTCACAGAAATGATTTCAGAAGAGAGTGACCCCAACTCTGAAGCCATTTGAGCTTGCTCTAATACTTTTTGCTCTTGTGCATCCAACTCTGATTTAGGCGCAACTAAAACAACATTACCTTCCACTCGCTTATCTAGGTTTTTAACTTGTAAAATAATATCCAATACTTGTTGCCAAGGTACCCCGTCTAATCGCAACGTTAAGTTACCTTTCACAGAATCAGCGACGACCAAGTTAAAGTCATTATAATCTGCGATTAATTGTAAGACATGCCTAACAGGGATGTCCTGAAAGTTAATCGATATGGGCTTGCTCTCTTGAGCATCAGAGGTGTTAGTTGTCTTTGCGCTAACCTGTGGCTTTGAAATCACAACCTGTAAAGAACGATCTTTTAAAAAATAGTCATATTGAAAATCACCTTTGATATCTACTGACAGCAACGTACTTTTAGACTCTCGAAAGGTTTCAATTCGAGACACCAATGTCGAAAAATCTTCAACATCTAAAATAACTAACTTATCATTACTGACTTTCGTATCATGCAGCTCTATCAATAATTTCCCTTTTTCTTTTCGTAAATCAACCGTGGCTGCTGCCGAGGCAAGATCAACCGAAATCACTCCTTCTTTTTTCTTTGTCGACTGAAAATTCACATTAACGAGTTGGTTAAGTTCTATATCTTCTGCAAACGAAGAGTGGCTGAAAAAACTAAATATAAACAGCAAACATAGCTGAATAGAAAGTAATTTACTGCTTGTTTTGCATCCTAGCAACATACGTATTCCTTGGTATCCCGTTAATGTTTTAGAGCTAATTTAACGTATCTTTTTTGCCAACATCCCATGCCATCAGGCAAGGTTTCCCTTAATGTCATGTACTGTGGTTTAATATCAACCACTTGACCATTATTGCTTCCCATGTATTGCCCTTTATGAACTTTCACTACGCTTCCCTTTGGCGTTTGTATTAATGCAGTAATATTATCGTTTGAGCCCATCACGCCTTTTAATCGTAATTTTCTCAACGCATATCGTTCAAGTGACCCATTTTTTTTCCTATATTTTGGTTGCCAACATGATTTTTTCTTTATTGGCTGTGTTGCAATTTCAGGTTGTTTTGGCAAGACAAATGGCGATCGCCCAGTGAGTTGAGCATAAGGAGTCACCGCAAATAATGCCACCTCCTCAAGCTGCTTAACCTCTGCATCCCCTTGTTTTTTAGCCTCTACATAAAAGACATCAAGTGGGTCGGTATTGGCTTTACATCCCACCAATAGAAAGACCATCACTGCTATAAAGCATCGATTTCTCATTCCTTCCCCTTAAATTGATAGGTATAAGCCATTACGCGAAAATGCAATGTACTGCTCTCTGTACTGACTCGTTGCATATCAATATTTTCCAAACTCACGATCCTTGGAAGATCGGCCATTGCTTCAGAAAATGAACCTATATCGTGATACTGACCGGTTAACTCAATATTCAGTGGCAACTTATAAAGGAAAGCTTTATTTTGTCTCTCACCCCAATCAATTCGTGTAAATGTTAATTTATTTTGAATCCCAACTTGGTTAATACCTGAAAGCATGCTCGCTAGCTCTTTTTGAGCAGGAAGTTGTTGTGCTAAAAACTCATAACGCAAGTTCAATTCATTCAGTTGGTTTTCCATTTTTGGCATTGCTGCCACTTGGTTATATTTATATTTCACCGTGCTTTTTAGGCTAAGCTCTTTTTGCTTTAGCTGTTCAATATCTTGAATCATTGGTTTTATCCAAAACCAATAGCCCATTCCTTGAACTACAAAACATAAAATAACAATAACTAATAACTGAGGAAGCAATGGCCACTCAGTAATTTCATCTAACTCAAGATCTCTCCAATCACTCATGCGAGTCACCCTTAGCCATTGGAAGTAATTTAAATGAGAGTTCAAAGCTACTTACATCATGACCAAATATCTGTTTACCAGAGACAATTGAATGCATTTCTACTGACTCAATTTCGAGCGAACGTTCTAATTTATCCAATATGGTGGCTAAACGGGCATTACTATCGCTAAAGCCTTTTATTTCAATCGATCTTTCGTGCATTCGCACCTTATTCAAATAAATTCCTTCCGTAATAATCCCTGGAAGAAGATTTAATAATTGCGTCGTTTTGTTTCTATTTTGCTGTAACTCTTCAACAACCGCCAATCGAGTTAGTATTGCTTCGTGTTGTTTTCCAATCTCATTCAGCTCTTTTAATTCGCTATTTAACCAATTGATATGAGTATCTAATGATTGATTACGGCTTACTTGAGTTGAATGCTGTAAGCTTAAGTATTGAGCCCATCCCCATTGAAAAGATACTGATAAAAGTACCCCAAAAGATAAGATCAATAAAAAACGGCGCTTGTACTTCTCTCTTTCTTTCTCACGCCAAGCTAATAAGTTTATTTGGTAAGCCACTCAACACCTCTTAATGCAAGCCCCGCAGCTAATGCATATTGATTTTCTAATGTATTAAGTTGAGCCTCTCGCCTTTTCGTACCATGAAATAAAGACATAATATTGAGCTGCTCTGTCGGCAGAGATAACTCATAACTCAATAAATCTGATAATTCAGGGAGCATTGAACCTCCTCCTGTTAACCAAACCCCATCTACTTTATGATTATGAATAGAGGAATATAACGTGAGTTGGCGGTGAATATGCTCAGCCAATAACGCAATAAATTGAGTGTACTTTTCTTCATTTAAGGGGGTTAACGGGGATAATTCAATATCACTCTTTTGATGTGAAGCCCCAAACAAAACCTGTTTACTATAAGCGTGCTGATTAGGCGAAGTAATACAGAAGGTGGTTTGGCAATGGCCAATATCAATCAACATCCAATTTTTTTTACTCGGAGATTGAGTTATACTTTGTCGCCACAGCGTTAATAATGCATGGGAATGAACCTCAGCAAGCACAGGTAAAAAACCCGTTCTCTTTAAACAGCCTTCACGACTCTCAACCAAATCTTTTTTTGCTGCAAAAACTTGATACATTGATATTTGCTCGCTATTAACCCCTTTCTGCTCCATTGCAACAAAATCAATGTTCAATTCCTCGGCCAAAAAAGGCGTTTGCTGCTCAAATGTATGTATCACTGTGAATTCAGTTTCTTTTTCATCAAGCTGACTATCTACTTGGATAACCTTACTCATAATGCTGTTATCAGGAATTGAAAAAGCGACCTTTTTTTGGTTTCGTTTTATTCCCTTTTTTAAATGGCCTAGATAAGGGATTACCTCTTCGATATGTAAAGTATTAACATCTAAAAAAGCAGATTCAGGCAGTAATACCTCATGGCTATCAATTAGTTCTAATTGACCTTTTTTTAACCTCGCTGACACAGCTTTAATGCTATGATGCCCGATATCCAAGCCTGTGATCGTGGGATAAATCATCCTGATTTAACTCCAAGTAATAAATAAATATCTCAAAATTAAGCGTTAATTTACGTTATTTTTTGTTGTGTTATATTTATACTACTCAGTTATGGGTTAGAAACGACAATACAGATTAAAGTAAACGGGAATTATCAGGTGAAGTTCATAAAGGCACTGCTTATAGCGACATTGGTTTGCATTATTCTTGGAGTCACAACAATTTTTGGTTTTTACCAATATGTGAAACCAGAATTACCAGACGTGGCAACATTGAAAGATGTACAACTACAAACACCAATGCAGGTATATAGCCGCGATGGTAAATTAATTGCTCAATTTGGCGAGAAGCGTCGTATTCCTCTAACATTAGAAGAGATGCCTCCTCATTTGCTTGAAGCAATTATCGCGACTGAAGACAGTCGTTTTTATAGCCATTATGGGTTTGACCCTATCGGTATTACTCGTGCTGCTTTTGCTGTTCTGGCTTCAGGCTCGGCAAAACAAGGGGCGAGTACCATTACTCAGCAGCTAGCTCGAAACTTCTTTTTATCTAATGAAAAGAAAATAATGCGAAAGATTAAAGAAATCTTTATTGCTGTCCATATTGAACAACTGCTCACCAAACAAGAAATTCTTGAGCTGTATTTAAACAAAATCTATTTAGGCTACCGTTCTTATGGCGTCGGCGCCGCAGCGCACGTGTACTTTGGTAAAGAAGTAAGCCAACTGACATTAGGTGAAGTTGCGATCATCGCAGGTTTACCAAAAGCCCCATCAACAATGAACCCTATTTACTCAGTTGATCGCGCAACTACGCGTCGAAACGTTGTTCTTTCTCGTATGCTTGATGAAGGTTATATAACTAAGCAAGAATTTGATGACGCAAGAGCAGAAATTGTTATTTCTAAATATCACGGTGCCGAAATAGAGCTTCAAGCGCCTTATATTGCAGAAATTGCCCGTGCATGGATGGTAAATAAATACGGTGAAGAAGCGGCTTATACTTCTGGCATGAATATCTACACGACTGTCGATTCAAAAATGCAAGCGGCAGCAAACAAAGCATCAATTGATAATCTGCTGGCTTATGACGAACGTCATGGCTTCCGTGGTGCAGTTAAAACAGTGTGGGAACCAAAAGCCACACCGCTGGATGAAAAATCAATAGCTAAACACCTTAGAAGTGAACCTTCTTATGGTGAGCTAATGCCTGCTGTTGTTTTATCTGTTAAAGGAAAAACAGCAACGGTTGATATTAAAAACAACGGTATCGCTACCATTCCATGGGATGGCTTAAAGTGGGCTCGTCGCTTTAAAACAGACAAACGTCAAGGTCCTGCACCTCATCGTGCGGCAGATATTTTAGCGGCAGGAGAGCAAGTGTATGTTCGTCCATTAAGCCAAGAAACTACCGATGACGTAACAACGACGGTTTGGAAACTAAGCCAAGTGCCTGCTGCCAACACCGCTTTTGTTGCCATGGATCCAACAGATGGCGCAATAACGTCATTAGTGGGTGGTTTCAACTTTGTTCATAATAAGTTTAACCGTGCAACGCAATCTGTGCGTCAGGTAGGTTCTAGTATTAAGCCATTCATTTACTCTGCTGCACTTTACCATGGTAAAACACTAGCAAGCTTGGTAAATGATGCTCCAATCAATACTTGGGATCAAAGCCAAGGTACGGCATGGCGACCAAAAAATTCGCCACCTACTTATGTTGGTCCTGCACGCTTACGTATTGGTTTAGCTCAATCTAAAAACGTAATGGCGGTTCGTGTATTACGTGAAGTTGGCTTAGATGAAACCATTGATTATCTCACTCGCTTTGGCTTTAAAAAAGAAGAGATCCCTCGCTCTGAAACCATCGCTCTGGGTGCTGGTAGCTTAACACCAGTTCAAATGGCACAAGGTTTTGCTGTATTTGCCAATAATGGCTATTACGTAGAACCTTATTATATTGACCATATCATGGGACCTTTTGGTGATGAGGTGTATAAAGCGACACCAAAAACCATTTGCCAAACAAATTGTTCGAATCAAAATGATGAAGACTCGCCTTATGCGAAGAAAGTGATTTCTGCACAAAATGCATTCTTAACTAAGGAAATGATGTACAGCAATATTTGGGGCGGTGGTAGCTGGCATAAAGGTACAGGCTGGAACGGCACTGGCTGGCGAGCACAAGTATTAAAACGTCGTGATATTGGTGGTAAAACAGGGACAACCAATGACTCTGTTGATGCTTGGTATAACGGCTATGGACCAAATGTAGTAGCAACAGCATGGGTTGGTTTTGATAACCCATCACACCGATTAGGTTACACCACAAAAAATGACAACATGACCAAAGAAGAAATGTCCTTTGGTGGTGAAGCGGGTGGCAAAACAGCTATCTATGCGTGGATAAACTTTATGAAAGTGGCGCTTGAAGGTGTACCAGAAGAGCAACAACGCCTTCCAGCAAACATCATTAAAGTCAAAATAGACCGTGAAACAGGCCTATTGACCAATAAAAATGATGAAACTAGCATGTGGGAATACTTTGCTGGCGGCACTGAGCCGAAAGAGTACGTGAAACAAGATTTCCAAGACACAATCTACTCATCCAATGATACGGATGGCGACGGAATGGAAGACGAAAGTCTCTTCTAATCTAGCTATCAGTAAGCAATAAAAAAGGACGCTAATTTAGCGTCCTTTTTATTTCTTATAGATTAATACCAATATAATTAATTAGATGACCTATTTATTGGAATTGGTATTAGCAAATAACCTCTGCCATTTTCTTTTCGATCTCTTTAGCTAAATCTTCATAACGAGATCGCAGTGGTGAACCTGGGCGATAAGCCAATACGATTTGTCGATGCGGTACAGGATCTTTCGCTGGTAAATAGCACACTCCATCACGTACTTTTTCTTTAGGTACTGAAAGGTACGGCATTAATGTAATTCCACTGCCCGCGGCAACCATATTGCGCAATGTTTCTAAACTGGTTGCTTTGAAATGGTCATCATCCTTAGCTCCAGCAGCAAAACAAAACCCTAATGCTTGATCTCGTAAACAATGCCCATCCCCTAACATTAAAACTGACTCGCCACTTAATCGAGACATATCTATTGTCCCTTCATCCGCCCATTTATGATCTGTTGGCACCGCAAGCACCATTGGCTCGTCATAAACTGGTATTTCAATAAATGCGCTTGTCTCATCAACAGAAGCCAATATCATGCAGTCAATCTTGCCCTCTTCTAACATTTTAACTAATTGATGCGTTTGAGCCTCATGCAGGTACAGATTTAAGTCTGGAAATCTTTCTTTTAATGTTGGTACGATCCAAGGCAGTACATAAGGGCCAACCGTAGGAATAAAGCCAAGATGCAATGGCCCAGACATATCTTTACCTTGTTGGTTAGCTAATTCAGAAAACAGCTTAACTTCTGTTAAGATCCGCTTAGCCTGCTCTACTAATTGTAAGCCTGCATCGGTAAATAACACCTTACGACTGGTTCTTTCTAATAAGGTTAATCCAACCTCTTCTTCTAGCTTCTTTATCTGTCCACTTAACGTAGGCTGACTAACAAAGCAAGACTCAGCCGCCTTACGAAAGTGTTTATGCTCAGCAAGTGCGACCAAGTACTCAAAATCACGGATATTCATGTATTACACTCCTGATAGCTTTGATTCATAATATGACATTACTATTCGATAGATTTTAACGATTGAAACGATAACACCAAACGATTAGAACTATCAAGTAAGGTTTTGCATAATAACTACATCAACCGGGAAGACCCCGAATAAGAAATTAAAATTAATTAAAATTTAAAGGACATCATTATGTTTACATCTAAAGAAGGTCAATCAGTTCCTCAAGTTACTTTTCCTACACGTAAAGGCGACGCTTGGGTTAACGTAACAACAGAAGAACTATTTAAAGACAAAACCGTTATCGTATTTAGCCTTCCAGGTGCATTTACTCCAACGTGTTCTTCAAGCCACCTACCTCGTTACAACGAGCTACACTCTGTATTTAAAGAGAATGGTGTAGATGACATCTTATGTGTTTCTGTAAACGATACGTTTGTAATGAACGCATGGAAAGCAGACCAAGAAGCTGAAAACATCACCTTCATTCCAGATGGTAACGGCGAATTCACAGATGGCATGGGTATGCTAGTTGAGAAAAATGACCTTGGTTTTGGTAAGCGTTCATGGCGTTACAGCATGCTAGTGAAAAACGGCGTGGTAGAAAAAATGTTCATCGAAGAAGACGTAGCAGGCGACCCGTTCAACGTTTCTGATGCAGATACAATGCTGAACTACCTAGCTCCTGAACACAAAGAGCAAGAGTCAATCACAGTATTCACTAAACCAGGCTGCCCTTTCTGTATGAAAGCGAAACAGAACCTAATCGATAAAGGTCTGAACTATGAAGAAGTGGTACTAGGCAAAGACGCGACAACAGTTAGTCTACGTGCAATCTCTGGTCGCACTACCGTTCCTCAAGTATTCATTGGTGGTAAACACATCGGTGGCAGCGAAGAACTAGAAGCTTTCCTAGGCTAATCGATTAAGACAAAGCCATAACTAGCCCACCACCTTGTGGGCTAGTTAACCACCTCAATAATTAGAAAACTCAGCAAAACCAAATAACTAAACTAACAATTCAGACTGACTTTAAAAAATAATAAAAAGTCGGAGGGGTTAGTGCATCCAAAATAAAGCGATTACGAGAGAATTATTATGAAACAAGTCAATGTAGATGTAGCTGTTATCGGTGGCGGTACAGCAGGTTTAGGCTCTTACCGTGCAGCAAAAGCACATACTGACAGTGTTGTCATGATCGAAGGCGGCCCTTACGGTACCACTTGTGCTCGCGTTGGTTGCATGCCGTCAAAGTTATTAATTGCAGCAGCAGAAAGCGTTCATCAAATTGAAAAAGCCCCGAAATTTGGTATCCACCCTCAAGGTGAAACCATCATTAATGGCCGTGAAGTAATGGAACGTGTTAAGTTTGAACGTGACCGTTTTGTTGGTTTTGTTTTAGAAGGCGTTGATGAAATTCCAGCAGAAGACAAGATCTCTGGCTACGCTAAATTTTTAGATGACAATACATTACAAGTTGACGACCACACTATCGTCACTGCAAAACGCATTGTTATCGCAACAGGCTCTCGCCCTGCTTACCCTGTAGTTTGGAATGAACTGGGTGATCGTTTAATCATCAATGATGATGTATTTAACTGGGATGATTTACCAAAATCAGTCGCGGTATTTGGTCCTGGCGTGATTGGTCTTGAACTTGGTCAATCACTTCACCGCTTAGGTGTTGAAACCAAGCTATTTGGTCTAGGTGGTCAAGTTGGTCCTGTAACAGACCCAGAAGTAATGGCTTATGCAAATAAAGCCTTCAATGAAGAGTTTTATCTTGATGCTGATGTAAAAGTAGAAAGCATGAAGCGTATTACGACTGAGTCAGGTGAAGATCGCGTTGAAATTAAATTCATCAACAAACAAGGTGATCTGGAAACTAATATTGTTGAATATGTATTAGCGGCAACGGGACGTCGTCCAAATACCGACAAACTCGGCTTAGAAAATACATCCATTGAACTAGATGAGCGCGGCGTACCAACGGCAGACCATTACACACTGCAAACGTCACTATCAACCGTATTTATTGCAGGTGATGCAAGTAACCAACTGCCGTTATTGCACGAAGCCGCAGACCAAGCACGTATTGCGGGTGATAATGCAGGCCGCTTCCCTGAGATCCGAGCAGGCCTTCGTCGCTCAAAAATCTCAGCAGTATTCTCTGACCCGCAAATTGCTATGGTTGGCGAAACGTATAAAGAAATTACAACACGCTTAGGTACTTGTGGCTGTTTCGCAACGGGTGAAGTGTCTTTTGAAAACCAAGGTCGCTCACGAGTAATGCTGCGCAATAAAGGTATTCTTCATGTATATGGTGAGCAAGGAACTGGTCGTTTCCTAGGTGCAGAAATGATGGGGCCAAATGCCGAGCATTTAGCGCATTTATTAGCTTGGGCACACCAAAATAAGATGACGGTATCAGAGATGCTAGATATGCCTTTCTACCACCCTGTAATCGAAGAGGGTGTTCGTACTGCACTTCGTGATTTAAATGCCAAATTACATTTAGGTCCTGAAATGATCAAACACTGCATGGATTGTGGCCCTGGCTGTTAATCAAAAAAATAACCTTTAAAAAAATAAAAGACCAATGTTTGCGCATTGGTCTTTTTGCATTTAAAGTTCAGAGCATTGCGTATTAGTCTAAGAATCTATCATCATGTCATGTAAAACTTGTCGTTCAGACATCTTTAAACAAAAGCTAGGTCGTTGCCCCCGTTGCATGAAACAACTTACTTTTCTCTCTATTGGCGGTTGGCTCACATGGCTAGAATTCTTCCAGGCAACGCCTTACCAAATCGAAGCGATTGCCACTTTTATGATAAGCAGTGCTTTTACTGGCTTGCTGGCTTTGCATTTACTGCTAATGGGATATTATCGTTTAGCATCAAAAAAATAATATATCGCACAAAAAATAAAGCCCCGACATCAATATAGATGTCAGGGCCTCTTAGAATCTTTCTAAGAAAAAGCAGTATTAATAAGACTAGTATCAAATGAAAAAGTTCACCACTTTTTCTTTTTTATTTTGACTAAATAGCTAAGCGTATCGCATAACTATTGTAATACTCATTAAGCAACACAGGTTTTTATGATCACTTGCTCTTGCAGATTAACCTCAAGTGCAACTTCATCACATGCGTGTTGACGAGGGCATTGGTCACAATCTTTTAAAACCTTCTCAGGCAGCAGTGAGCGAGAGGTTGGAATAAAGTCTTGCTTCATAAAGAACTCAGGAACACGAGTCAGTACAAATACTTTTTTAATCGCCATTTCACGAGCTTTCTCAACTAAGTGTTGAACAATCGCTTTACCTTGACCTTGGCTTTGCCAACCCGCTTCAACACCTAACGAACGAATCTCCGCTAAACCAGAATCGTATACATATAAAGACGCACAGCCGGTCACTTCTCCGTGATGCTCTGATACAGCAAACGAGCCGATGTCACGTACCAATTCATTACGATTACGAGGTAAGTTCTCACCAAGGCCAGCCCAATACGCAACCATTCCTTCTAATGCATCTAAATCAGTTAAACGAGCAGGACGTACTTTCACTCCCGTTGAATCACGCTCTTCTAAACGTTTACCTGCTTGCTCTACAGCATAAGCGACCTGCTCTGGTGCAACACCACCAAGGGCACAACGTTTAGCAAGACAAGATTCAATGGTTAAGATCTGATATACATCTTCCTCTATTACATCAGAGAAGGCTTTTAACTCTGCAATAGAAAGTTCTTCTAGTGCGCACCCTTTCTCTATCGCTCCGACTACAGCCACACCAACAATATGGTGCGCTTCACGGAATGGGATGCCTTTGGCTACTAAATAATCCGCTAACTCTGTTGAGTTTGCATAACCCTGTTTTGCCGCTTCAAGGGTACGTTCACCATTAATTTTAATACCTTCAAAACACAGTGCAGCCATTTCAATGCAATCAGACCAGCTGTCTAACGCATCAAATAAGCCTTCTTTATCTTCTTGCATATCCTTGTTATAGGCCAGAGGCAGTGCTTTTACTGTCATCATCATGCCAGCCAATGCTCCGTATACACGGCCACATTTACCACGAATAAGCTCTAGCGCATCTGGGTTTTTCTTTTGTGGCATTAATGATGAACCCGAGGTTACCGTATCTGCCAACTCTATGAAGTTTGATTCACCAGAGTTATAAAAAATCATATCTTCTGCAAGACGAGATAAGTGAACCATTGAGATTGAAGCAATCGACATTAACTCCATCACATGATCACGATCCGACACTGAATCTAGACTGTTACGAGTCGCACGTTGAAAGCCAAGGTTACGAGCCAGTTTCTCACGATCCATTGGATAAGCCGTACCCGCTAAGGCACCAGAGCCTAATGGACAAGTATCTAAACGGTTAACCGCATCTTCAAGACGAGAGTAATCACGTTCAATCATCTCAACATAAGCTAAACACCAATGAGCAAATGTTACAGGTTGCGCACGTTGTAAGTGCGTATAACCAGGCAATACCGTTGCTTGATGTTCGCTTGCGACAGTAACGAGTTGATTGAGAAGTAAATCAAGAGTACGAAGCAGTTGATGGCCTTGTTGGCGACACCATAATTTTAGATCCGTCGCCACCTGATCATTACGCGAACGGCCTGTGTGTAATTTTTTACCTAAATCACCCACTTTACCAATCAGCTGAGTTTCAACCCAGCTATGAATATCTTCCGCATCAGATAATAAAATCTGCTCTGGATCTTCCATTACTTCAAGCTTAAGTTCATTTAAAGCTAATTCAAGTTTTTGCTGTTCAAGTTCATTAATCACATTGACAGAAAGTAATGCTTTAGACCATGCAATAGAGCCGACAATGTCTTGTTCTGCAAGGCGATAATCGATACGAAGTGAATCGTTAAATTGTTTAAATCTTGTGTCTGCTGCTTGACTAAAACGTCCGCCCCATAATGCCATGGTGTCTCTCCTAAATGCACAGTGCTCACTGCTTTTTGCAAATATTAATTCTGATTCAATTCAGTATTTTTCTTGATAGTTCAAACTTACGGTAATTCTTGGTAAAAATAAAGGTTTAATTCACTTTATTTACATATTTATTCACCAACGCACACGTTACCCTAAGTACTAATGTTTAGATAAAAAAAATCGAAGCGCATTTAGTTATTAAATGCACTTCGATTAGTGTAAATCAATTTGTTTAAGTATTGTTACTGAACGTGAAAATTATTTGCTATTCAATGCACGAATACGGCTTGATAGTGAGTAAAGACGAATAAAGCCTTCAGCATGACTTTGGTCATACACTTCATCAGCGCCAAACGTTGCAAACTCTTCTGAGTATAAGCTGTTATCTGAACGCTTTTGAGTGACTGTTGCTTGACCTTTGTAAAGCTTAATCACAACGTCACCATTTACGTCTTGCGCCAACTCTTCTGTTGCAGCTAGGATAGACTTACACAACGGCGTAAACCAACGACCATCATATACAAGATGAGAAGCTTTAATTCCCAACTCTTCACGAAACTCAAATGAAGCTTTATCTAAAACCAGTTGCTCTACAGCACGCAATGCTTCATTGATGATGGTTCCACCTGGAGTTTCGTAACAACCACGAGACTTCATACCTACCAAACGGTTTTCAACGATATCAATACGACCAACACCGTGCTTAATGCCTTTCTCATTTAGATAAACAACGACTTCATAAGGCGTCATTGTTTTACCATCAACCGCAACAACGGCGCCTTTTTCTACTTTTAAAGAAACCATCTCTGATTCATTTGGTGCTTGCTCTGGATCAACCGTCCACGCCCAACAATCGTCATTTGGTGCATTCCATGTATCTTCAAGAACACCGCCTTCTGTTGAGATGTGCCATGCATTTGCATCGCGAGAATAAATTTTAGTTAATGATGCTGAGCAAGGGATATTACGCTCAGCAAGGTAATCTAAACACTCTTCACGGCTAACCAGATCCCACTCACGCCATGGTGCAATCACATGCAGATCAGGGGCAAGTGCAGCAAAAGCGCCTTCAAAACGAATTTGGTCATTACCTTTACCTGTACAGCCATGGCACAATGCATCGGCTCCTACATTACGTGCAACTTCAACTTGTGCTTTAGCAATAATAGGACGTGCCATTGATGTGCCAAGTAGATATTTCCCTTCATACAAAGCGCCTGTTTTAAGCGTTGGGTAAATGTATTCAGCAACCATTTCTTCTTTTAGATCAGCGATATAACATTCAGTAGCACCTGATGCGATGGCTTTTGCTTCAATGCCTTCTAGCTCTTCAGCACCTTGACCAACATCAGCGACAAATGCGATAACTTCACAGTGGTAGTTTTCTTTTAACCACGGGATGATCACAGAGGTATCTAGGCCACCTGAGTATGCAACAACAACCTTGTTTACTTTTATTTTCTTGCTCATTCTATTCTCCTTGCTCCGCATACTCGCGGCGACTGTATTCTAAAAACTAAAAATTGAAACTCATTGCCTACTTAGGCTGAAACTGTGTGCCGATACTGTTACCAATAAACAACTCAGCTAATTTTTCTGGCGAGCGCCATGATGCCACCTCTATCGCTCGACCTAACTCTTGTGCCGCTTCTAATGCCGCTTTTACCTTGACGATCATGCCATCCGTAATCACTTTTTGCTGAATCAATGCTTCTGCTTGCTCTGAATCTAAACTGGTGATCAATTGCTTCTTGCTATCCAATACACCAGCGACATCTGACAATAAAACGAGATCAGCATCTAATGCCGTTGCCACAGCTACTGCTGCTTGGTCTGCATTAACGTTCATTAATTCGCCTTGTTCGGTAATGCCAATAGAGCTAATTATTGGGGTAACTTTTGTCGCTAAAATGGCATTTAACACACTTGCATCACCTGCTGTTGCTAAGCCAACATTACCTAGCTCAGGATTCAGTTGAGTAATATGACATAAACCGCCATCAGCCAAACTCAAACCAATTGCCTTCACTCCACTTTTCATTGCTTGGCCTTGTAGCATTTTATTTGCCGTTCCAGCCAGAGCACCTGCGATATAGCCAATTTGGTCTTTTGGTGTCACACGCAAACCTTCTTTTTTAATGGTTTCAAGCTGAAGTTTATCCATCAACTCATCCACTAAATAACCACCACCATGGACAACGACTAAAGCTCTGTTTGCTTGCTGTTGATAATTTGAAACGGTTTTAAATAATTGTGTTAACGTTTCGGTTGATGATAATACTGCGCCACCTAACTTAATCACTAAAGGACGTTGCTTCATACTAAATACCATACTTTATATTAAAGACGTTAACATTGGAAAGCCAAAACGAATATTAATGCATTGCATTGCTTGGCTTGATGCCCCTTTTAATAAATTGTCAATCGCCGAGACCACAATTAGGTGTTCGCCTTGCACTTTCCAACCGATATCACAGAAAGGGGTTTTCTCTACCGATTGAATTTTTGGCATTTCATTACCCAATAAACGTACCGCTGCGGCTTGGCCATAACTCTTATCAAAAGCGTGTTGAATTTCTTTTTCAGTAACGCCTTTTGTTAATTTAGTGGTTATCGTCGCTAAAATTCCACGCTTAAAATTACCAAGATGAGGCGTAAAGATAACATCACAGCCTAAATGCGCTGCAATTTCAGGTTGGTGACGATGAGTAAATACGCCATAGGGTTGTAGGCTCACTTCACAAAAACTGCTGGCTAAATTCGCTTTACGCCCTGCACCAGTAACACCACTCGTCGCGTTAATTACCGGCCATTGATTCTTATCTAATAAATCAAATTCAACTAATGGTTTTAATGCTAATTGTGATGCAGTTGGATAACATCCTGGTACAGCAACCAATTGAGCTTGAGTGATCGCTTCTGCATTCCACTCTGCTAATCCATAAACCGCTTTATCTAGCCATGCTTCATGCTTATGTTTAAAGCCATAGTACTCAGAATAGAAACCTTCTTGTTGAACGCGAAACGCACCTGACAAATCAAAAACAACACAATCATTCTCTAAAAATATCGCGGCTAAATCGTGGCTCACCTCATGTGCTGTTGCTAACAACACCACATCAGACTCTTTAGCAACTTGAGTAACATCCGATAATGGCTGCAACACATCATCAACGATACCTTTTAATGAACCATACAATTCACTAATCGCTTTGCCTTTATCTAAGCTGTTTTCTGATACATACAAACCAGCTAAAGAAAGGTGTGGGTGCTTAAATATCATCAGTGCTAATTCTGCACCTGTATATCCGCTTGCTCCGATGATGGTTGTTTTCAACATAATACGTCCGTTTATCTCTTCATCTATTGAAGGAAAATGCCATTCAAGGTAACTTTAACGTTACACATATTTGATACTGACTTTCCTTTTTATAATTTAGTTTATTCATAAAAATTAAACTAAACTGTATTTCTATTCACTTTATGTGATTTAATATGTGTTTTACAGGGTTCTATCTTTTGTGTCAACAGTGGATGTATGAATAAATGAAATTTCCAGAATTTAAAGACTATTATCAGCAACTCATTTCTACCTCATCGATCAGCTCAACCGATTCAAGTTGGGACGAAGGCAATGCCGAAGTGATCCACAAATTAGCGCAATGGTGTGAAGACTTGGGCTGTGAAGTTGAGATTGAAGAGATCGAAAAAGGCAAACTAAACTTATTGGCTAAACTTGGCTCAGGAGAAGGTGGTCTATTGTTAGCTGGCCACACAGATACCGTGCCTTATGACCAAGGTCGTTGGAACTATGAACCTCATGCATTAACCGAAGCTAACGATCGATTTTATGGTCTTGGTACCGCTGATATGAAGGGATTTTTTGCTTTCATCTTAGAGGCAATTAAAAATATCAATTGGAAAGACCAATCAAAACCACTTTATATCCTGGCAACCTGTGATGAAGAAACCACCATGCTTGGTGCTCGCCACTTTGCATCAAATACCCAAATACAACCGGATTATTGCATTATCGGTGAGCCTACGAGCCTAAAACCGATACGAGGCCATAAAGGTCACGTTGCGAATGCGATTCGAGTAACAGGTAAGTCAGGGCATTCTTCTGATCCTGCTCATGGAGTAAACGCCTTAGAGATCATGAATGAGATCATGTTTGCATTAATGGGTTTAAAAAATAAACTGGTGAAGGAATATCATAACCCTGGTTTTTCTATCCCATACCCAACACTCAATCTTGGTCATATCCATGGCGGAGACAGCCCTAACCGAATTTGCGGTTGTTGTGAGTTGCATTATGATGTCCGTCCATTGCCGGGGATCAGCCTTGATGGACTCGACAATATGCTGCGTGATGCGCTAAAAGAAGTTGAAGCTAAATGGCCGGGGCGGATCGATATCACGCCTCTTCATGAGCCTATTCCTGGTTATGAATGCAGCCCAGACAGCCCAATTGTTACAAGTACCGCAGAACTTTGCGGCCAAGAGGTGGAAACCGTGAACTATTGTACCGAGGCTCCTTTCTTACAAGATCTGTGTCCAACGTTAGTTTTAGGTCCTGGGTCAATTGAACAAGCACACCAACCTGATGAATTCTTAGCATTTTCTTTTATTGACCCAACGATCAATGTATTAAGTAAATTGATGTATAAACACTGTTTCTAAGCTGAAATAAATTTACAAAAACCGTCAATATCAAAATGAATATTCGATGATCTACGGCAATAATTTGTTTAAAAAGTCATCGTTTATTCTTCAATATTTGACGAAGCGCCGTAAATTCGGATAGATTGGAGTCAGGAAAAAATTTGGATGTAACAAAATTACACGTATAGGAAGTATGTATGAATGAAAAGTATTCTGCTTTAAAAAGTAATGTCAGCATGTTGGGTCATTTGCTTGGTAATACGATTCGAGACGCACATGGTGAAGAGTTATTAGCAAAAGTTGAAACCATTCGTAAGCTGTCTAAAACAGCACGCGCAGGAAGCGATGAAGACCGTAATGCACTGATTGAAGAAATCAAAAGCCTCCCAGATGATCAATTAACGCCAGTAGCTCGTGCATTCAGTCAATTCCTTAATCTTACCAATATGGCAGAGCAGTACCATACGATTTCACGCCATTGTGAATCACATGTATGCGAACCTGATGCGATTAGCACCCTTTTCTCTAAATTAAATCAAAGTGATGTTAGTAAATTAGATACTGCACAAGCGGTTCGTGAACTGAATATTGAACTGGTATTAACAGCACACCCAACAGAAATTGCCCGTCGTACCATGATCAATAAGTTGGTGAAAATCAACGAATGTTTATCAAAGCTTGAGCTTGGTGATATCTCTTTCTCTGAGCGTGACAAAACAGAACGTCGCCTTGAACAACTGATTGCACAAGCGTGGCACTCTGATGTTATTCGTCAAGAACGTCCTACACCATTAGATGAAGCTAAATGGGGTTTTGCCGTTGTTGAAAACTCTTTATGGCAAGGTATTCCTGATTTCTTACGTGAATTCGACCAGCGTTTAGAAGGCCATTTAGGCGAAGGGCTTCCTATTGATGCTCGTCCTGTCCATATGTCTTCTTGGATGGGAGGGGACCGTGATGGTAACCCATTTGTAACGCACAAAATTACGCGAGAAGTCATGCTTCTTTCTCGCTGGAAAGCGGCTGATCTTTACCTAAAAGACATTAACGAATTAGTCAGCGAACTTTCAATGGTAAAATGCTCTGATGAGGTGCGTGAACTGGCTGGCGATGAGCACGAACCTTACCGTGCGATCCTAAAACAACTGCGTGTACTTTTAAGCAATACGTTAGAAAACTTAGACGCACAAATGAAGGGTGAGCTTGCACCAAATAAAGCCATCTTGACTGATGCAGATCAGCTATGGAACCCGCTATACGCGTGTTACCAATCTTTACATGCTTGTGGTATGGGGATCATTGCAGATGGCTCTCTACTGGATACATTGCGTCGTGTGAAAGCGTTTGGTGCCCACCTTGTTCGCCTTGATATTCGCCAAGAAAGTACACGTCACTCAGATGTTTTATCAGAACTTACTCGCTATTTAGGCATCGGTGATTACGACCAGTGGAGCGAACAAGATAAGATTTCTTTCCTTGTTAATGAACTTAGCTCTAAGCGTCCTCTTCTTCCTCGTAATTGGGAGCCATCTCCTGACGTTCAAGAAGTAATTGATACCTGTAAAGTCGTGGCTGAGCAATCAAAAGAAGCATTAGGCTCTTATGTTATTTCAATGGCTCGTACTGCATCGGATGTATTAGCGGTTCACTTATTACTTCAAGAAGCAGGTTGTCCATTCCGTATGGATGTGTGTCCGCTGTTTGAAACTCTGGACGATTTAAACCGCTCTAAAGAAGTAATGGAACAACTGTTCTCTATTGACTGGTATCGTGGATTTATCCAAAACCATCAAATGGTGATGATCGGTTACTCTGATTCTGCAAAAGATGCTGGTGTAATGTCAGCGGGTTGGGCGCAATACAGTGCGATGGAAGCACTCGTTGAAGTGTGTGAGAAAGAGAGCATTGAGCTTACTTTATTCCATGGCCGTGGCGGTACTATTGGTCGTGGCGGCGCTCCAGCGCATGCTGCTCTTCTGTCTCAACCACCAAAAAGCTTAAAAGGCGGTTTACGCGTAACTGAACAAGGTGAAATGATCCGCTTTAAATTGGGTCTACCTGAAGTAGCAGTAAACAGCTTTAACCTATACGCAAGTGCGATCCTTGAAGCTAATCTTCTGCCACCACCAGAGCCAAAACAAGATTGGCGTGATCTGATGGAAGTGCTGTCTGAAGTGTCATGTGAAGCCTACCGTAATGTAGTTCGTGGCGAAAAAGACTTTGTACCTTACTTCCGAGCGGCAACGCCAGAGCTAGAATTGGGTAAACTTCCACTAGGATCTCGCCCTGCTAAGCGTAACCCAAATGGTGGTGTTGAAAGCTTACGAGCAATCCCATGGATCTTCTCATGGAGTCAAAACCGTTTGGTTCTTCCTGCGTGGCTAGGTGCTGGTGAAGCAATTCAATATTCAATTGATAAGGGTCACCAAGAACTATTAGAAGAGATGTGTCGTGAATGGCCATTCTTCTCTACACGTCTTGGTATGCTTGAAATGGTTTACACCAAATGTAATCCACAGATGTCTGAATACTATGACCAACGTTTAACTGATAAGTCTCTATGGCCTCTAGGTGAGCGTCTACGCAATCAATTACAAGCCGATATTAAAGCAGTATTGAACGTAGAGAACAGCGATCACTTAATGGAACGTGACCCATGGGGTTCTGAGTCTATTCGTCTACGTAATATTTATGTCGATCCACTAAATATGCTACAAGCTGAGCTTCTGTTCCGTACTCGTCAAAAAGAAGAGACGTCACCAGAGCTTGAAGAAGCACTAATGGTTACTATTGCTGGTATTGCTGCAGGTATGCGTAATACTGGCTAATCATTAGGGTTTAAACCTCCTTCCTATATTCAAAGGTCACTTCGGTGGCCTTTTCTTTTATCTTTTATCTTTTATCTTTTATCTTTTATCTTTTATCTTTTATCTTTTATCTTTTATCTTTTAGATAGATACAGACACAAAAAAACCGCTATAGTAGCGGCTCTTTATAATGAGTTCGAAAGATAATCTAACTTAACCTTTGGGACGTACACCTAGTGTATGGCACAGTGCGTAAGTATGCTCTGCACGGTTTAGAGTGTAGAAGTGAAAGTCTTTCACTCCTTCACGGCTTAGAACTCGTGTCATATCGATAGCGTGACTTGCTCCTACCATTTGACGAGTCACAGGATCATCATCCAAGCCTTCAAACTGCTGTGCCATCCAGCCTGGGATCTTCACATTATTCATCTTGGCGAAACGAGAAGCTTGTTTAAAATTCGATACAGGTAAAATACCAGGGATGATCTCAACATCAATGCCAGCTGACACACAACGGTCACGAAAACGCAGATAACTTTCTACATCAAAGAAGAATTGAGTAATCGCACGGTTCGCCCCCGCATCCACTTTACGTTTTAGATTCAATAAATCGGCCTGCGCACTTTTTGCTTCAGGGTGAACCTCAGGAAAAGCAGCCACTGAAATATCAAAGTCATGTTGAGACTTCAGTAATTCAACAAGATCAGAAGCGTACATTTCTGGAGTGCCACCACCTGGTGGAATATCACCACGCAATGCCACGATATCTTTAATGCCATTTGCCCAATAGTCATTAGCAATATCAACAAGCTCTGAGCGACTTGCATCAATGCAAGTTAAATGCGGGGCAGCAATAAGACCCGTTTGCTCTTTAATTTCTTTAATAATGGAGTGAGTACGATCACGCTCGCCTGAGTTTGCGCCATAAGTTACCGACACAAATTTCGGTTGTAAGGTTTTTAATCGGTGAATAGAGTTCCACAACGTTTCTTCCATCTTCTCTGAACTTGGTGGAAAAAACTCAAAAGAGACATTGATATTACCATCAAGCTCAGCAATATTTTGATTCAGTGACTCTAAGTGGCTTGCGTGTGAATAGGCCATATCTTGCTCTCCCTGCTGTAATGCTAAAGATAGTGCATTACAAAAATATATCATCCATGGCGACATCATTTAGACGTCTATATGTCTACAGAATGTATGTTATGGAGTTCAATGTCAAGGGGCTGATTATGAATTTTTCTCAAGTTGTTATTGAGTTATTTTCAAGATAGAAAAGCAGACGAGAATAATGGATTGAAATAAGAATATAACGGAGAGAT
>NZ_JARACR010000060.1:0-6781 GCF_028765505.1 Aliivibrio sp. A6
CCTGTTTAACAGCTACGCTGATTTCTATAATCTTGATTCTTGTTCTTTCTATTAGCCTTTTATCGAAAGATATACCTGTAAATTCATCTAAAGAATCGCCTTCAATCAAAAAAGCCATTGAGTTAATCCTTAATATTCAGTCAGCCCGCCGCGGGGAACATCTTGATTTTTTAGTCTCTGTTATCTCTCAGCCCCCGACATTACAAACAAAAGAATCAGATATCTTCTATATTGAATTTCTTAAAGGCTATATAGCTTCAGCTAACAACCAATTTGAACTGGCTGAAAAACATTTTAATTATGCTAAGCAATACATATATACAGATCTTCCTGCACATGTACTCTCTCGTTTTTATTATGAAAGAAGTTATATTGAAATAGAGCAAAAACAGTACGAAAGATCGAAACTTAGCTACCAAAATGCAGAAAGTTTATTCAATTCAAACCAAGATTATAGCGATACCTTTATCTCGATCTCATTAGGTCGAACTTATGATCTTGCTCATGTTGAAAAAGGAAGCTTACTCAGCATTCAACAAGCTCAAAAAACACTCGAATTCGCACAAGAAATCAAATACCCAGAAATGGAGCGAGTCTATTTCATTCTTGGCCTTTCTTATTGGAACAACAATCAAACCATTCTAGGCATTAATTTTAAATTAAAAGCGCTAAATATTTACATAGAGAAAGAACAATAT
Source organism: Aliivibrio sp. A6 (assembly GCF_028765505.1). Lineage (NCBI taxonomy): Bacteria > Pseudomonadati > Pseudomonadota > Gammaproteobacteria > Vibrionales > Vibrionaceae > Aliivibrio > Aliivibrio sp. A6. Next base: position 699 of record NZ_JARACR010000060.1, read on the forward strand.
AGCGATATCGTTTATACCTTAACGGACATTGGCATCGATTATCTTTTTTTAAAAAACTATGACGAAGCGATTCGCCAATTGACGCAAGCACTTGAGTATCAAAATAAAAATAACAACACAGAACCTAGTGAAGCCTATTACATCGTATATAAGCTTTATAGTGCCTACCTTCAAATCAATGATATGGCAAATGCAAAGTATTATTTAGATGAAGCAGAGAGACTTCTTAAAGCACAAAGTGACTCTATTGTTAAAGAAAACTTCCAAACAAACCAATTATTACTAGAAGCTGAGTACCTTTCGATTACCGGAAAAGCAAAAGAAGCACTTATGCTACTAACACAAGCCAGTGAACGTCACGCAAATGGGCTTTCAAACAGCTTTTATCACTTTGATGTCACCTTATATAATGCTTACGGTAAGGTTTACAATCATTTAGGTTTATATGATGATTCTATTCATCACCACACTTTAGCAAAAGAGGCGATTCAAAAGCGTAAACTCTTTTACCTAGAAGATGAAACATATTGCTATTTATATGATGCCTACCTGCAACAAAAAGACTACCAAAAAGCCGTTTTCTATTTAGAAAAAAGCCACGCGGTAAAGGCGAAGCAGTTGAATGATAATAACCAAGCACAAACTCAATTTTTACTTCACTCTTTTGATAATAAAAAGAAAGAAAGTAGAATTTTAGAACTTGAAAAAAACGCCAATAAGATAATGTTCTTTTCTGGTTTGCTACTTTGTATTCTTGTCGTTATCGCTATTTTTGTTCGAATTTTGTTCAGCAAAAACAAAAAAATCAATGCCCTTAATATTAAATTACATGAGCTTAGTTTAACCGACGGTTTAACAGCAGTACCAAATAGAAGAGCATTAGAATTGCACTTCTTAGAGAACAAGCAAGATGTAACTATTCGCTCTGTCATGATGATAGACATAGATTACTTTAAAAATTACAACGACACCTATGGTCATAAAAAAGGTGATGAAGCATTAATCGCTGTCGCTAAAGCGTTAAAAGAAAGCTGTAGAGAGAATGATTTTCTCGCTCGATTTGGTGGTGAAGAGTTTATTATTGTAATGAAGGATACCAATAAAGCAGAATCAATAAAGATTGCCGAAAACATTCAAGCCAGTGTCGCGTCTTTATCTATTCCTCATAAGAACTCTGATGTGTCTTCTTTTATTACCTTAAGCATGGGGATTACAACCTACTCTGTTAATAAAGAAGATAGTGCTAATAATGAAAAGGCGATCATCAAAGCAGATAAGGCGTTGTACTATTCGAAGAACAATGGCAGGAATCAAAATACCCACTTTTATGATATTTGAATAGACATTGCATCCTCCATGAAACATAGCCACTGTATTAAGTCGTGCTCGTTGTGAATCAGTCTTAAGCGCTGAACTCCTCTAACGCAGATACGGCCTCTTCTGCTTTGCTAGTTTGAACAAAAATATGATCGTGATAATAAGCTGCGATGACATTCGCACTAATGCCCTTTGATGCTAACTTACTTGCGACAGCGGCGGTCAGGCCAACGGCTTCCAAGCTTGAGTGAACAGTTAATGTGATTTGACTGTAGGAACCTTCAAACGATAACCCATTGGTCTCTGCCACTGACTTTTCAAGAACGAGAGTTAACCCTTCAGGTTCAAAAAATATCGCGATTGGGTTTAACCCAATATACTCTTTGAGTCCGCCTGAGACTGTACAAAACACGAACTCAGCAGCAAGTAACTTTGGGCTCATCGAACGCAATAATTCATCTAAATCTGTAATACCTGCCATGTGTCAGCTCTCCTTATATGCGTTAGGCGTTAGGCGTTAGGCGTTAAATTAAGCACCTTATTATGTCTTTTAATTCGTAGGGATACCATAATTGTAATCGTTAACTTTCTATTTCAATTATTCACACCAATCATCACTTGCTACCGGACTAGAATAGTCTCTTTGTTCACCTTCTATTGATATTTTTTTACCGTTGTTAAATTCATACAAGTAGGCAACACATCCCTTATAAGAAGAAACCATTAATACCTCATAAACACCATTTATTTTAGGGGTAAATGTTGCAGTAATAGAACAAGATTTCCCACCATTATAATCATCAAATCCATACCCAAATGTAAAACTTTGCTTTTCACCCCCTAAGAGAGTTAATTCTTTATATGAAAGTCTATCCACTTTACCGGCATTCTGTTTTCCAGTACAAAACTGTGCATCTTTATATATAAAAATTTCAGCATCACCTCTTCCTTGATTGGAAAATTTAATTGTTGCTACATTATTAGATATTGGCTCATCGTAAGGAGTCGACACACAGCCAGTTAACGTTAAAAGGAAAACTAACTTAAACAATCGAGAAAACATATAAATCACCTGTAATATAATAAGAGAATGACCTATCAACTTATGAAGATCATAATGTGTTTGGTTATCTTACAATCTGACTATTAATTTTATCGATATAAAAGTGTGAACTCGTTCGAATATATAGTTCAATATAACAAGGGAAATTGATGACTTAAATAAAAGAAAACGCTGCATTAAGGAGTGAGCAACGCGTTAGGCTGATAGCTCTTTGACTAACTCGATATCATTGAGGACAACGTCATTTGCACGCTCTTTATTGGTTTCCCCTGTGGGAGCAAAACCTTGCTTTATATAGAAATTTAATGCACGTTCATTGCTATCAAGTGCCCACAACGAAATCTTTTTTGCTTTCAATATACGGAGCATGTCCTCACACTCATCGTAAAGCTCCTGACCAATGCCAGTAGCAATTTTGTCAGGGTCGATATAAATCGAACTCAGTTCATATACATCAGTGCCTTTCAAATATTTAGGCTGTCCAAAGCACAAGAAACCAGTCAATCTGCCGTCACAATCCGCAACAAGAACTTCTGCTAGATTTCGTTCTATTGTGTTTAACCATAATTTCCGACGTTTTTCTAATGTATAGCTTTCGATAAAACGTTGAGGCATCAACCCACTGTACGCATATGCCCATGAGTTGACGTGTATATTTGCAATTTTTTCGACATCGCTTGGTAATGCCTTTCGAACTCTAAAATTCATGATTTCCCCATCTGCTTAACGCCGCGTTAAGTAATACCAGCAATAGTTTGTTCCCACATTGCCATCAATTTTACTCGATTACTGTGAATGTGAGTTTTGAGAGTAACTTTACCCTCTGAATGCTCTTTAGCTTCAACAAGAGCTGAACTTGACTCTGAAAATAGATCACGATTGCTCATTACGCCATGCCACCATAAAAGATTTTAAGTGTTTCTTAGCCAGCATCTACCCGATAAAGCGTATTGACTGGCTTTTCTACAAAATACGACCACACATGCTTAAACACTGCGTGTTGATTTGGAAATGGGGCCAACTCTAGCGCGTCTTCTAAACTACACCACTTATATTCTGTGTGTTCTTCATTTAGCACCACTTCTTGCTCTGGTGGGCACATCACAACGAAAACAGGGATAAGCTGAATTACATGCACACTCGCTTCATAAAACTGCTCTAAAAACTGAGCATTATATAGGTTTGACACTTCAATTTGAGTCTCTTCCTTAAACTCACGAACGATAGCATCAATGCCAGTTTCATCTTCTTCAATTGAGCCTGCAACATGACACCAAAAGCCACCTTTGACTCTTTTCATGAGTAGTATTTTCACTTCGCCATCAATTTTAGATAATGCCACGCCTGACACTATTGATGTATTTAATGGGATCATATTAACCTCTTAAAGTGTTGTTATGTGGTTCTTGGGGAGAACATTATGACTGCCATTCCTAGTATCGCTACTAAAGCACCTACAATATCCCATAAGCTAGGACGAAGCCATCTACATCCTTATTTGTTATATGCGAGCTTCCGACCAAACTGCGAACTCATTGCCGCTTGGCTCTAGAAAGTGAAAACGACAGCCACCAGGAAACTCAAATATAGGACGAATGATTTCACCATCACTTTGAACAACTTTACTCAATGTAGATTCGATATCCGCACTGTAAAAGACCAAAAGAGCCCCGCCAGAATTTGTCTGGCTGCAAGAATCTGCCTTAAAGAAACCACCGTCTAAACCCTGATTGGAAAACGCTGAATATTCCGGACCATAATCGACAAAATTCCAACCAAAAACTGAAGAGAAAAATGATTTAGTTGATTCTAAGTCCTTTGCACCAAACTCTACATAATTTAGTTTTTCATGCTGATTCATTTCGTACCCCTTTCTGATTTCCCCGAGCGTGGTAAGTTGTGTTAATGCATTTGCTAATTGCGTGCCAAAGTGACACAAAACTTGTCATCGTATAATAATTAAACTAGAATTCACTTGTGCCACTTTGACACTGAATGGAGATTATTATGGCTACTGCATTACCTCGTATTACAGCACGTGTAGATATTGATACACAAGAACTACTGTCTCAAGCTGCGGCTATTGCCGGTATGTCTAGCATTAACTCATTTGTGCTTAGTGCAGCTGTAGAAAAAGCAACAACTATTATGGAACGTGAACGTGCCTTACAACTAAGTCAACAAGATGCTATGAGTTTAATGACTGCGTTAGACCAACCAGCCAAACCAAATAGCAAGTTACAAAAAGCCGCTTCACGTTATATGAATAAAACTCAATAATGAATACTGTCCAATTAGAAAAAGCTAAACATGACCGAAACCGTTTTGATTGTGGTATTACCGCACTCAATAATTACTTGAAAGTTATGGCAAGCCAACAAGCTAAGAAAGGCAATACTCGTACCTTTGTTCTTGAAGATAAACAATGTCCTGATCACATTATTGGTTATTACACATTAACAATGACACCAATTGATATTCAGGATTTACCTCCTAAATTACAGAAGAAACATCACAGTGTAACTTCTGGTGGTTTGATTGCCCGCTTAGCCGTTGACCATAGATACAAAGGTCAGGGGTTCGGTGAATGGCTTTTGATTGATGCACTTAGAAAGCTATTAATGGCAAGTGAAACAGTCGCCTTCCCTGTTGTCATAGTTGACGCAAAAGATGGGGCTGAATCTTTCTATGAAAAATACGGTTTTACTGCGTTCAAAGACGCTGATAACAAACTGTTTATTACAATTGCAGACATTAGAGCCAGTATCGGTGAATTAATTTAAACCGAGAACCAGTTAACGAGACTGTAGGATTTCTCCCTCGCCCATTCTCAACCAAGATCCTATCCACCTTTCATCATAATAGAAGCTTGAACACACCAATAAGTAATCTCCCTGAGCTTGGAAGTATTAGTAGTAATAAGAAAGCCTCAGCTTGAGGGGAAACTCCAAAACTGAGTTATTGACACCATAGTCGTTTGTTATAATTTGTGGTTAAGACAATACACATTCGTAGAAAGTGACGCCATTGCTACCCTCTTGAGTTGCAACAAAACCAACTTTTTCAAGTAACTTTGCCGAAACTACATTTCCAATATCTACACCACCAATAAGTTTTTCTACTAATTGGTTATCACGACAGCTTTTAAGTAAACCAAATAATAACTCACTACCGTAACCTTGATGCCAACTAGATTCAGCTAATAGATAACCTAAATGAGCTGTAGCATTATCTGATTCATAAAGGAAAACGAAACCAATAATCGGGTCAAAACCTTTACGTTTAACTGAAAACAAATGGCTTTCTGATACCATTTTCAAAAGCCAGATTTCAGCATCCGATTCAGTATTAATATCATGAAAATATGGAGGTAATGATTCAACAACTGAGGGAGAAAGTAAGCTAACAATTTCAAACAATAACTGTGATTTCAGCAATCCTGACGCCAAATAAGAGTCAACGTTTTCAACCTCAAGTCTCGTTGTCGTAAATGCTATAGATTTCAACTTTGAGCTATTAATCATATTGTTACCTTAAAAAATTATAACGCCCCGCTAAGGAGTGAAGCACGCTACCACAACACTCAATGAGAACACTGTAAACACTGAACTAGACCCAAACCAAAAGTGCCAAGCGTGCAAAATCATTACATTATAACACTACAGCATACTGCATCGGGTTATATTCAGATTGACTAGTGCAT
>NZ_JARACR010000061.1:0-5875 GCF_028765505.1 Aliivibrio sp. A6
TGATAGTCCCTCTAGGTACGGCATTGGTGGTTATAAATGACCACGTAACCAATAAAATACATTTGAAATATAAAGGAAAATAGGAGATGGAGCGTGCAGCGGGAATCGAACCCGCATCATCAGCTTGGAAGGCTGAGGTAATAGCCATTATACGATGCACGCAATGTAACTCGACTGAGCTATTTTACCTTGAATATGGTGGAGGGGGACGGATTCGAACCATCGAAGCTTTCGCGGCAGATTTACAGTCTGCTCCCTTTGGCCACTCGGGAACCCCTCCAAATTTTAATCTTAAATTCTTTTTGTATTAAATAAAGAAAATAAGATGGTGCCGACTACCGGAGTCGAACTGGTGACCTACTGATTACAAGTCAGTTGCTCTACCTACTGAGCTAAGTCGGCACAATTGGTGCGCATTCTAGTTAATCTGGAAATATCATGCAACTGAAAATTCAAATAAAACGTTTTTTTTTGCTTTTTCGCGCCAAAAATTGCCTATATTGTCAAAAGCACACCTGAAAAGTGATGAGACTACTTTTTTCTTATTCCGCCTTATTGTATTGTTCAGCACTCATTAATCTACTAGGTAAATCATGTGAACTCTTATTTAACCTTTACTCGTGATCGTTGGGCTGAATTACGGAAATCAACTCCTATGACACTCACAGAAAAAGAGTTAACAAGCCTGCGTGGTATTAATGAAAATATAAATATAGATGAGGTAACCGAAATATATTTACCACTAATACGACTATTACAGCTTCATATTGATAGTCATAGAGAAAAGAACATTATCTTGGAGCAATTTTTATCTCACCAAGATATAAAGTCCCCTTTTATCATTGGGATAGCAGGAAGTGTTGCCGTTGGTAAAAGCACAACCGCTCGTATAATACAAACATTATTAAAGCAGTTGTTACCTAACTTGGATACTCAACTAGTAACAACTGATGGCTTTCTTTATCCAAATGAACATCTTAAAGCAAGAAAGATCATGCATAGAAAAGGATTTCCAGAGTCTTACGATACGCAATCGCTTGTCTCTTTTGTATCAGACGTAAAATCAGGGAAAAAATCAGTCTCTGCGCCTCTGTATTCACATTTAACCTATAATATTACTGGTGAGCGTAAGATTGTTGAATCTCCTGATATATTAATTATAGAAGGATTAAATGTACTGCAAAACAGTAATGATTATCCTGACGAACTTCATCATCGCTTTGTATCTGACTTTTTAAACTTTTCAATTTATGTTGATGCTTCTCACGAGCAGCTTAAAGAATGGTACATAGAGCGTTTTCTAAAATTAAGGGAAAGTGCTTTTAAAGAAAACGGCTCATACTTTTCACACTACACTGAGCTATCTACAAAGGAGTCGATCGATAAGGCTCAGCACATTTGGGATACTATTAATGGTATCAATCTAGAAGAAAATATATTACCAACAAAAAATAGAGCACACTTGATTCTTTCTAAAGGAAAAAACCATTCAATAAATCAGGTATCTATCAGAAAATAACTAGCTTTTTTTATTGATATTTCACCACCGTTGTATGATTTAATTTCATCATTAACCGTAAGTAAAAGTGCACCTTGAGGATCGATCCCTTCACACACGCCTGTCACTGTACCATTACCTAATTGAAGAGAGATTGTCTGTTTTTTGAAATTATCGAGCTCATTCCATCGATGAACAAAACTTGATAAGCCTGAGTATTCAAATTCTTTCATCACATTAAATAATGAAATGAGTAACTCATTCGCTAACGTATTTCGGATATTATTCTTCTCTAAGATAGTATTTAAATCCACCCATGGTTGATCGATCGCAGAATCAAATCTTTCGCTAAGATTTACGTTAATCCCTACCCCAATAACTACATGTGCAGCCCCGCCAGATTGAGCGGATAGCTCAATAAGAACACCCGCTAACTTACGGTTATTCCAGTAAATATCATTAGGCCACTTTAACTTTAAATTGCTACAACCTAGACGTTCTAATGCATCAACTACAGCAACCCCAATAGCTAAACTTAATCCCATAGTTGCAGCAAGACCATCTTCTAACCGCCAATATAAAGAGAAATAAATATTACAACCAAAAGGAGAAACCCAAGTACGCCCTCGCCTTCCTCGACCAGCCTCTTGATATTCAGCAAAACAAGATTGGCCACTTTGAATTGTATCCATATTATTAAGAAGATACTGATTAGTAGAATCAATCACACCAAGCAATTTAGGAGAAGGTAAGTTTGCATGATGAATTAATGCTCCATTCAATAGCTCAATGGGATTAGAAAGTGCATAGCCTTTTCCTTTAACCTTATAAACTTCAAGGCCCCAATCTTGAATGACTGCTATATGTTTACTTATTGCTGCTCGAGAAATCTTTAAAACTTCACCAAGTTCCTCACCTGAATGAAACTGACCATCACTAAGTAAATCGAGTATTGCTAGTTTCTTAGTGTGATCTTTCATGAAATAACTCCGATAAAAAGGATTCTTTTCCATCAGCATAAAATCGAACTTCATGCTCAAGCTCAATATTATACATATTAAGAACAGTTAGTTTTACATGATGGGCTAATTTTAAAATATCATCTGATGTTGCCTGCCCATTATTTATCAAAACTAAAGCCTGTTCTTTATGTACTTGAGCATCATTTATTTTGAATCCTTTGAGGCCCGCATTATCAATTAACCACCCAGCAGGAATCTTCTTCCCATCTTCAACATCGTATGCCGGTAGGTTTGGATAAGATTGAAGTAGAGAACAATACTGTTTACTTGAAATAATCGGATTTTTAAAGAAGCTACCGGCATTTCCTAAAACTTTAGGATCTGGTAATTTTTGGCATCTAATTTCACAAACTTGATTAAATACATCTCGAGTAGTCGTTGTTGTTTTATCGCGTAAAGCACTTAAGGGACCATACGATAAAAGCGGGGTCCATTTTTTTGCTAAGCGGAGAGTTATTGCGGTTATTATGCATTTATCTTTAAGTTCATGTTTAAAGATAGACTCTCGATAACCAAAATGGCAATCAGCATTTTGGAGTGTTTTAATCTGTAAGCTATCGAGATCTAAGTATTCGACAGATTCACACACATCTTTTAATTCAAGGCCGTACGCTCCGATATTTTGAATTGGAGCAGTGCCTGCACAGCCAGGGATCATGGCTAAATTTTCAATACCAGGGAACCCATTATCAACGCACCATTCAACAAGATTAGGCCAATCTTCACCGCTTGACACCTTAAGGAAGTAGTCTCCTTCCGTTTCTATAACAGATCTACCATAAATACGATTCAAGACAACAACACCGTTAAATGCATTACAAAACAATGTATTACTTCCCGCACCTAAAGGAAGCTTTATCATATCTGAATATTTATCATCAGACCAAATATCAATGAGATCTTGAACTGAATCGGCTTGGAGTATCAATTCTGCATTTTGGTTGATTGAAAAGCTGTTATAAGGCTTAAGTTCTTTGCTTAATAATATTTTCATAGTGCTGTATTTAATTGACTAGATTAAGTACATTCTAACTTAATCCACAAAAACTATATAGAACACAACTAATGAATCTTACCGTTTCTCATTTAGATAAATTGCGCCTTCCTTTACTCCATAAGCTATATAAAGCAAATTACCCTTCAGGAAAACCTAAAGGAAAAGAAGATATTATCGCGCTAGAAAATAACAAAATAATTATTGGGGCAGTACGAATTAAAACATATGAAGATTGCCATTTCCTTACTGGGATGATGATCATTGAAGAAATGAGAGGTAAACAATTAGGTAACTACCTTATCAATGAAACAAAAAAACTTCTTTCTCTAAATCATTGTTACTGCTTATGCGACCCACAGTTAACTGCTTTTTATCTTAAGAATAACTTCACACTTGCTAAAGAGAGTATTCCTCACGTTATTACATCAAAATATGAACGTTATACACATGGAGGAAAAAAGCTGGATATTTTGGTATATAAAAAACATAACAATTAGATATTACTCTCGGCAATAGATTCGAAATTTGCTAAAATCTATCTCCTTATATTGATAATTTAATGACCGGTTATGAATTTAAAACCTCAAGAAAGTAAAGAACAGCTGTCTATGCTTCCAATGTTGTCTCAAAATCCTGAGAATATTAAGATACTTCATACAGCTGCAGATTTTCGGTATGAACTCCTAAAACAAATAGAAAATGCTCAACAGCGTATCTATATCGTTGCACTATATTTAGAAAATGATGATGCTGGTAGAGAAGTATTTACCGCTCTCTATGAAGCGAAACAAAAAAATCCATCGCTAGATATCAATGTTCTTGTTGATTGGCATCGTGCTCAACGAGGCCTTATTGGTGCAGAAAAAAGTGATGGTAATGCCGCTCTATATCGTGAATTCTCTGAAAAATATGAACATTCTATAAATGTTCTTGGTGTACCCGTAAGAAATAAAGAAGTATTTGGTGTATTGCATCTTAAAGGCTTTATTTTCGACGATACGGTTGTTTATAGCGGTGCAAGCTTAAACGATGTGTATCTTGCTCATAAAGATAAATACCGTTTTGACCGATATCACGTTCTAAATAATTCTTTCCTTTCTAATTCAATGGTTTCTTTCATTAAGAAAACATTGATTGCTAGTCCTGCTGTAAATTGTTTGTCTCAACAAAAAAGACCTGAAACAAAGTCATTAAAGCCTGCAATTAAAGAACTAAGAAAGCAATTAGGTTTAGCTAACTATCAATTTATCTCTCAGTTAAGAAAAAAGGGTGAGGTTGGTGTTACACCTCTTGTTGGCTTAGGGCGAAAAGGCAACAAATTAAATAATTATATTCGTCTTCTTCTAGCATCCGCTATATCTGAAATCACGATTTGCACACCTTACTTTAACTTCCCTAAACCTATCGCAAAAGAGCTAAAAAAAGCACTGCGACGAGGCGTAAAAGTAACAATCATTGTTGGCGATAAAACAGCAAATGACTTCTACATAGATCCTGAAGAAGAGTTCAAAACAATCGCAGGCTTACCTTATTTATATGAGATGAATTTAAGAAACTTTGCGAAGACTAATGAAACATATATAGCGAGTAGACAATTATCTCTTCACCTTTGGAAACATGAAAAAAACAGTTTTCACCTTAAAGGTATGTGGGTTGATAAAGAATATACTTTAATTACAGGAAGCAACCTGAATCCAAGAGCTTGGAAACTAGATCTTGAGAATGGGTTATTATTACAAGATCCTGAGCAATTACTTGTAGAAACTAAACAAGCTGAACTAGACGTTATCTTAGAGCATACACAGTTGATAGGTTCTTATAAACAGGTAGATAAACTAAATAGCTACCCAGCGGAAGTAAAACGTTTAATAAAACGTATTAAACGAATTAAAGCCGATCATATTTTAAATCAAATCCTATAATATTATTATTGGGTATGTTCTGAAATTAAGTACATATCCAATAATCTCCTTCCTATAGAACTCCGTCTCTAATAAAAAGCTAATACTATTAAATAAGTTCAAAACATCACTACAATTCCACTCTGCATTAACGCTCATTGAACAAGCATGATAATACAACGAAATTTTATTGATTATAACTGTATTAGTTGTAATACCATTCTGGATAGGTGCTTGTTTAAATAATTGCGTAGGAAAAATACTTGAGAACAAGGCGAAATTTTCGATAAGTCGTTATTCTGCAATCAAAAATTTCAACGGCACTATCGAGTATTTTAACCAGATAGGATGAACACTTATTTACTACGATTGATATTACTTTGGAAAGGGATAATAAACGTTGGAGATGAGGTGTCTGTGAAATTTCAAATTAATCGTAATATTGCGTTTTCAATAA
>NZ_JARACR010000062.1:0-5118 GCF_028765505.1 Aliivibrio sp. A6
TTCGCACGTGTTATTGCGGCGTTACATGCTAAAGTTGTCTCTTTTGGGATACGGTGCTATAGTTTAACCAGATTTGATAATTAGAGGTTGCTATGCCAGAGATAGATGCATTGCTTGGGCTTTCATTTTGTTTGTATTTTTTCGACAACAAGCAGCATAAATTGCCTCATATTCATGTCAAATATGGTAGCTATGAGCTAATCATAGCAATTGAAACAGGAGAGTGCTTAGAGGGTTATTTACCAAATAAGCAACGAAAACGAGCAGAAGCTCACATTGAAAGCAATCGAGTAAAATTGATGGCAATGTGGAAACAAGCAGTTGCTGGTATTAATCCGGGTAAATTATAGGTGACGTATGTTGAAAGTAATTGATGTTGATTTGGTAGCTAATTTTACACTTGAGCTTACTTTTAGTGACGGTTATACCGGTGAAGCAAACTTAGCTGAGTATTTTCAAAAAGAAGCATTTAGTCATGTGACTAATTTTCAAAAGTTTGCATTAACTGCTGATGGCTCTCTTGATTGGAGTGGTGTTGAATTATCAGCGGCAACGTTAAAAGAAATCACGGTTGGTAGTTATACTGAATCTGATTTAACGCCTTTTGACGTTAAAGAAATGGAAATGGTAATCAAGCAGGCTTCATGGGATTCAATGCAAGAAGGTCGAGCTGATATTTTGCAAGCGGCCATTCGTTCTTATGTTGAGCAATTTGGCCACAGTGTTGTAATTGAGCGTGCAGGAATAAAAAGTAGAACGAGTGCTTATCGTTCATTAAAATCTGAAACGACACCAAGTTTTGGTACTTTGGTTCAATTAGGTCATGCAGTTATTGAATTGGCTAAAGATAGAGTATCTGCTCATTCCTTGAGTCGCATGTAACAATTGCATCAACACGATTTACTACACTCGGCAATCTCAGTTTGCCGAGTGTTTCTCGTTTTAATACGTCAATATTGAGTATGATTGCATAGTAGCAAACGTGTTATGCAGGCGTTACACGAACTCTAAGATCGCAGTTTTTTGGCTCAGTTCAGCGATTGAGCCGTTAATTTTTTAGGCGTGAAAGTAGGGTGAATTTCCTTTTTCTTTGTTTCCTTTTTGAGTTCATTTCATCAGGTTCGGCATTGAACTATTATTGTTTTAAATTCAGGCGTTTCAGCGGCTAATTTACGCTTCAATTGTTCTTTGGCTATGCCTCATTTTATCTTGTATCAGTGTTCTGCTCGCAGCATTTTCAATCCCAATTGTGGTTAGGATATTTAGTTTATAAGCTGAAAACTTGCTGAAACCAGATCGTACAAATGGCGTAAGAAAAAGGGATTGTTTCGTTTCACAGTTATTGCCGTTGAAATGATATTTTGCTCGCTTAATTGAGCCAGTCTAATTAAACTCAGTTTACAGTAAATCTTGGTAAATCAGTTCTTTACCAATTAAAGCGAAGCGTTGACAAAGATCGTGTAACAAATGCATCAACACGATTTGCTACATTCGGCGCTGTCGGTTTGTCTTTAGTTTCAGTGATTAAGGCAGTAAAATTCAGCTAGGCCTGTATCGTAGCAAACGTGTTATGCAGGCGTTATATTTTTTAGTGGCCTCAATATTAAATTAAGGCCAGAGTTCTTATGATATAGACTTAGATTGAAATGAAAAGTTAGGGTTACTTTCTGTCAACCATCTTAACCTAAACTCTGTTATATCAGAAATTACGTTAAATCCATTTTTATAAGCAACGTGCGTTTTTGATATTGGTTGTTCTTGTTCTATCAAAATGACTTTTCTTGTACCATTATCTTTTTCGTTTAAATTAAAAGCTGCGTGTGCTGTTGTTCCAGTTCCAGCAAAAAAATCTAAAATTAAAGCATCTTTCTTTGTGTGGCTAATAATTAAGTCTTCAATAAGATCTAATGGTTTTGGTGTTTCGAATACTTTGGTTCCATATATTTCTTTTATTTGATTTGTAGCTCTTTCTGTTAAATAGCGATTATCATCCCAAAAACTACGCGGTTTTATCCTTTTATCTTCGGAATGGTAGTTTTTAACATAAATGACACCATTTTTACTTGCAAATAATTTCCAAGATTCTTTTGTAGCTTTTTCTTTCCCCCATAGCCAACGACGTTCTATTCCTTTACTGTCCATTGGGTATACTTCTTTTAATAATTTATCTTTATTTTCAGTAAAAACGTTGCCGTTTTCATCGAAATAAAGAGGATAGAACATATTCGGTCTGTCTTCTCTGAGACTAGCGTCTCCTTTTTTTCTGAAAAGTCCATTTATTTTATATAAACCATATTTATCTTTTCGATCATAAGATGACGAATCTTCATCTTTAAAACCCGTAATCTCAGCTTGAGAGGTTTTTCCATAGACAATAATATACTCATGGTTGGTTGCTATATTACCTTTGCTTCCTTTACCATTACGGCTTCTACAGACGCTAATGCACGCTATAAAATTAGTCTCACCAAATATTTGGTCTAAAAGAATACGCAGATATGGTTGTTCATAGTCATCAATACTGATGGCTACGATCCCTGTATCTTTAAGAAGGATATGCAAATGAACTAATCGAGAAGTCATAAATTGCATCCATTCGGCATGACTTCCCCATATAGTGTGGTTATTAGACGTTCGATTATCGTTATAAATAAATTTATTTTTAGTATTGTAGGGCGGATCTATATAACAAAAATCAATAGAATTTTTTAATTCATCATTCAGTTTTCTCAGAATGATTTCATTGTCACCTTTATAAAGATGACAAATAGCATCAACTTCTTGGTTGATTTTTGTACTAGTTTCAAATATTGAGCTCTGTGTATCAATATTTAATGCTAAACTTTGACTTATCTTATTGATATTCTTGTTCATAATTGCTTTCATGCGTTCGGTTATTCCAACGATAACATAAAATCGTTTGTCACTGAAGCTAAGGAGGCTTTATGTCGAATCGTGAAAAATTTAAATTAGGTGCTGTTTCCAAAAAGTATGAAGAAAAAAGTATTAAAAAACGCATAGAATCATTTCTTATAGATAATGTAGGTAAAATAGTAACTAGAGAAATGATTATTCAGGTTTCCAAGGATCCAACAACAGGTAAAGAACCCGAAAATTGGCATCAACGACTTTCAGAGTTACGTACAGATGATGGTTATACCATTTTATCTAAGCGCGACAGGGCATTTTTATCGGTTGAGGAATATGTTTTAGAATCATTGAATAAAAGAGCAGCAGCTGGAAAGCGAGTATTACCAACAAAAGAAACTTGGGCTGCTATTCTGGTACGTGCAGATGATTCCTGTGAGTGGTGTGATGGAGGGGAGTCCTGTGGATTAAAAAATGGAGCAACGGATCCAATAGGAGGAGGGACAGTTAAATTAACGCCAGATCATATGCAACCTCATTCTATAAACCCCAACGCAGACCCTAGTTCGATGAAGCAGTGGCAAGCATTATGTGGACGGCATCAGGTTATAAAGAAAAATTTTTGGGATTCTAGTTCAGGTAAAGTCAATACGATTGCAATTCTGCAAGCATTACCTCATAAAGAGAAAGAAATAGCCTTAAAGTTTCTACTTGAGTATTTTGGTGAAGAACTAGCTTAATCGTATAAAAATATAACAAATGCATCAACACGATTTACTACACTCGGCAATCTCAGTTTGCCGGGTGTTTCTCGTTTTAAGGCGTCAATATTAAGTATAATTGCATAGTAGTAAACGTGTTATGCAGGCGTTATGAGTAAAATGGAGAAATGTATAAAAATGACAATAGTTTCAGATTTGAAAAGTATAGATGGATTATTCACAACAACATTATTGGTTCTTTTTTTATCGGTAATTGCTCCTGGTGTTCTAATTATTTACCTTTTTCTTCCCGAACTTTTTCTTGAATTAGATGGGATTAAATTTGTATTGCTTGCTTCGTCATTATCGTTACCTGTGTTTATATTAAATTGTGTATTCATGCCCGCAGTTATGGGTTATGGCAAAGATGATAATTATGACTTTCAGCATGTTGGTGTATTGAGTGGGATTTTTTCTTCGACGATACTTTATGGATGCCTAATCGCTGCATATATATTTGCTTTAAAGTTTAGTTTGTTTTTGGGCATTATTGTAATAATAGAAGTGTTATGGCTCTCATTTTGTTCCGTTTTAATGTACAGAAAAGGACTGAAGTTGTAATTTACTCATAACAAATGCATCAACACGATTTACTACACTCGGCATCTCAGGTTGTCGGGTGTTTATCGTTTTAGGGCGTCAATTTTAAGTATTATTGCATAGTAGTAAACGTGTTATGCAGGCGTTATGAGAATTAAGGGATAATTTTAAATATGGATATCAAAATAGATGATTTGAATGGCGGTGAAGTTGTTCAGTTATTAAAAGAACACCTGGAAGATATGTATGCAACGTCTCCTCCTGAAAGTGTGCACGCATTAGATGTTAGCGCTCTAAAAGTACCTGAGATTACGTTCTTTAGCTGCTGGAAAGGTGAGCAGTTATTAGGTTGTGCAGCAATTAAGGAATTGGATTCAAACCATGCGGAACTGAAATCAATGAGAACCTCTAATCATGCGCGAAATTTGGGTGTAGGTACGCTTCTTCTCAATCATGTATTAAATGTTTCATCGGATAGGGGTTATAAGAAAATTAGCTTGGAAACCGGTTCACAAGAGTTCTTCAAACCAGCTCGTAATCTCTATGAAAAATTTGGTTTTCAATATTGTGATCCCTTTGCCGATTACAAACCTGATCCACACAGCCAATTTATGTCGTGCACACTGGGTGAGACATTCTCATAACAAATGCATCAACACGATTTGCTACATTCGGCATTCTAGATTTCTTCTGGTTTACCGTATTAAGTGGTAAATTTAGACTTAATCTGTATCGTAGCAAACGTGTTATGCAGGCGTTATGTGCAAATATTTAGGTTATATAACATATGAAGTACCTTTAAGTTGCATTCTGATTATTTCTTTGTATAATCAGGGCATTATCATTGTTTAACTATGATAAACCGAACGATTGAAGGGTGAGAAATCATTCTTCAACAACCTTCCAGTCGGGTTGCTACTACCAAAGCGGACTGGTTTTAAACCTAAAT
>NZ_JARACR010000063.1:0-3949 GCF_028765505.1 Aliivibrio sp. A6
TATTTTTATTGACTTATGTATTTTACTTCGCGTCACAAAAAAATAATAGGATATAACAAAAAAAAGCTTGCTATAGAGGTAATTCTTTTAAATTTCATTGTGTTAAGTGGTTATTCAAATAGTTACCCACAGAAAATGTGGATAACTGTGAGTAACTCTTATCCCCAAAGTGTTAAATTCAGAATGCGTACAAGTACGCCAATAAAAAATAAACTTACGCCAATGCGATACCATTTATGCTCTTGGAGAGATAGGTCAATTCTTTTAACAAAAAGTAAACATGCTCCACCCCAATCTGCGGTTCGTTTTCCATACAGTGAAATGGCGAGCAAAAGACAAATAATTCCTGAGCCAATAAGTACATTTTCTAAAATAGTAACGATAACATTCATACTGTATTCCTTTACGTAATTAGCATTACTATGACTTGAAACTCTTTAAAAAGTAAATTAGCCAATAGTCGTAGAGTTATTTTTCATATCGGCATGAAAGAAGTTCTTATTATGACGGGCTTTTTGTTATACTGCTCACAACTTTATTTGATAATGTGAATGTAATGGAACATCTTGAAGCCAAACTAAAAAAATTAGAAAAAAGAAACTATCGTAGCTATACCTCTATTAAAGGGGAATATGACTTCACTGACTTCACTTTATCTATTGATAATGTTCAATCTGATCCCTATGCGCCGCCGTCACGATTAAGAGCTAAACGTGCATGGTCGCTTACGCATCTTCAGTGGTTACAAGAAACGTCTCTTGATTATCAGCGTGCTGCAAGAGATTTTCTTGCTCGTCATTTCAGTCAATTGCTTGAGAAAGACACGACATTGTCAATTGCGCTTTCTGGCCAAACGGTTTTAGATCATACATCGGTTATTTTTGATGATGAAGGGATTGAACTTCGTTATAACATGAACTTACCTGCTGATGGTCGTGAGATCTTAGCGAAACGCGCGATTAATATTTTGACATTCCACATGCCAAAATATATCCGTCGTACTTTATTGGCTCGTGAATTACCAATTGATGAGCTAAAAGCACACTGCCAAGTTATCGTTGATCAAGTCGCGCTGCGTCGTCAGTTAGCAGAACATAATTTAGTGGCTTTTGTTGCTAATGGCAGTATTTTACCGCGTATTGCTGGTAATAATGATCGCCCAATGAAAGACGCAATTCCATTCCAAAGCCCTGCTTCTCTTGAGGTAGAGTTATCTACACCGAATCGCGGTCTTATTAAAGGCATGGGGATCCCAAAAGGTATCACTCTGATTGTTGGTGGTGGTTTCCATGGTAAATCAACGTTATTAAATGCCTTGGAACGCTCTATTTACGATCACATTCCTGGTGATGGTCGCGAATATATCGTTACTGAAGAGTCAACGACTAAAATTCAGGCAGAAGATGGCCGTTGTGTTCACAATTTGAACCTATCGAACTACATTAATCATTTGCCTATGGGTAAAGATACGACTTGTTTCTCTACCCAAGATGCCTCTGGTTCTACATCACAAGCAGCATGGCTTCAAGAGTCATTAGAAGCGCAAGCAAAAACGCTATTAATAGATGAAGATACTTCAGCAACTAACTTCATGATCCGTGATGAGCGTATGCAAGCATTAGTTAATAATGGTGCAGAGCCAATCACGCCCTTAGTTGATCGTATTGGTCAATTACGTGATGAGTTGGATGTATCAACCATTCTAGTTATGGGTGGTTCTGGTGATTACCTTGATGTTGCCGATACTGTGATTCAAATGCATGATTACCAAGCGGTTGATGTCACTGTAAAAGCAAAAGAAGTGGTAGCGACTCATCCTACTACACGTGTTAGAGAAGGTTCTGAGCATTTACTTCCAACTCAAACTCGTCAGTTAAACCGTTCTTCTCTTCAAGCTATTTTGCAAGAAGGTAAATTCCGTATTCAGGCAAGAAACAAGAATACGCTTCGTTTTGGACGTGAATTAGTTGATATTACCGCCATGTCGCAATTACAGTCATCAGCACAAGTTCATGCGATTGGTTGGTTATGGTTCCAACTTTCTCAAACTCCAGGTTGGGAAACTGACCCAGTTGAATTTATTGCGCAGCAACTGCATGACAACTGGTATGAGTTAATGCCTAAACATGGTGATTTAGCTAAGCCTCGTGTTATTGAAGTTATGGCGACATTAAACAGAATGCGAGTTGCTGACTTCAAATAACTAACTTATCAATTATAGCCTCCAATCACGGGGGCTTTTTTATATTTAATTTTCAGAATGTAACAAAAAACAAACAATTCAGTTGCGTTTTAAATGCTACCCAATAGTTATCACCACATACAAGTGAATAAATACTTTTTTTTAATGAATAGTATTCCACTTTTAAAAAAAACAGTGTACTCTCCATAATAACTGAATGAATACGGAAGTTTAGTGAATAATAATGCTAAGGATTAGCTTTTTATTAACTAGTAGTAATTGAGAGATTTATGCAAAATTCAAGTGAGATACCCCAAATGAGCAAGAAGAATCTTCTAATGTTTCTTATCCCATCGTTGATTGGTCTGTTCCTATTTATGGCTCCAATCACTTATAACGGTGATATCACCATTCCTGTTGCTGTATTAGCAAAATCAATTCAAGCTTTGTTTGGTGAGCATCTAGTAGCAATAGTTACTGGCATCGTTATGTTTATGTCTGTAATTACCATTCTGACTAAGATTATTAAGCCTAGCATTATCACAAATAACGACTTTTTATTTGGTTTACTTAACCCTACCCCTCTTTGGTTTGTGGTTCGCTTAATTGGCGGCATCGCTGCTGCAATGGTTTTCTTTCAAGTTGGTCCTGAAGCGATATGGGAACCAAATACTGGTGGTTTAGTTCTTAACGATCTGTTACCTGTTCTCTTCTCTGTATTTATTTTTGCGGGATTACTGCTTCCTTTATTGCTTAACTTTGGTTTATTGGAATTGTTCGGTGCTCTTTTAAGTAAAATTATGCGCCCTGTTTTCAATCTACCTGGTCGTTCAGCTATTGATTGTATGGCTTCTTGGTTAGGTGATGGCTCTGTTGGTATTCTTTTAACAAGTAAGCAATATGAAGAGAAATTTTATACTCAACGTGAAGCTGCTGTTGTTGGTACGACGTTCTCTGCTGTGTCTATTACCTTTAGCTTAGTGGTTATTGCGCAAGTTGAATTAGAAAGCTATTTCTTACCATTTTACTTAACGGTATGTCTAGCCGGTGTTGTTGCGGCAATCATCATCCCTCGCCTGCCTCCTCTTAGCCGTAAAAAGGACCTGTTTATCGATGGTTCTGAACGTGCTGTTGATGCTGAAGTTATCCCAGAAGGCTATACGACTTTTTCTTGGGGTCTTGAGCAAGCAATGAATAAGGCTTCAAAAGTAACTTCTATTCGAAGTGTGTTTGGTGAAGGTGTTAAAAATGCAGTTGATATGGTTTTCGGTGTATTACCTGTCGTTATGGCGCTTGGTACTATCGCTTTAGTTATTGCTGAATATACTTCTGTATTTTCTGTATTGGGCCAGCCTTTTATTCCTTTTTTAGAATTACTTGGTGTTCCTTATGCGGTAGAAGCATCTCAAACGATTGTTGTTGGTTTTGCTGATATGTTTATTCCATCAATTATTGCGGCGTCTATCGATAGTGAGATGACTCGCTTTGTTATCGCGGCTATGTCTGTGACTCAACTTATCTACATGTCTGAAGTGGGTGCTTTACTTCTTGGTAGTAAAATCCCTGTAAATATTTTTGAATTGTTTGCTATCTTCATTCTACGTACGTTAATTACGTTACCAGTGATTGCAGGTATGGCACACTTAATCTTTTAATTAAGTAAATAACATAATAGTTATAAAAAAGGCGACTTCTTATGAGGTCGCCTTTCTTCGTTTGCCCAGCAAAGCTGGCAAACCCGTCTGCTTGCAAGATAGCAGAGTCACC
>NZ_JARACR010000064.1:0-3657 GCF_028765505.1 Aliivibrio sp. A6
GGCGTTATGTGCTTAGGAGGAAATATGAAATTAAATAATCTTGACCGAGAAATCAGGCTGTTATGTCCAACTTGTGGGTGTACAGATTTTTCTCACGAAGAACACAATGAAAATGATTTAGTTACTTGTGCTCAATGCGAGCGCAAAATGTCTAAAGGTGATTTAATCAATGAAAACTCAGAAGTGATTAATGAAGCTAAACATGAAATCGCTAGTGAAGCAAAAAAACAAATTGAAGCTGAAATGAAGAAAATGCTAAAAAATGCATTTAAAGGCAGCAAGAATATTAAAATTAGATAAGAGGTCTAAATTATATGGATTTTGGTGATGGTATTGCTCTTGTAGCTTTGGGGTTATCTGGTTATGCCACTTGGAGAACTATTCAGTTCAATAAAAGACAGGATTCACTTGTTGAAATCCAAAATAATTTAAATAAGCTATTGTTGGCTAAAGAAACAGAAGAAGTACTAGAAGACCTAAAAGCTGATTTAGGGGCATCTATCATCAAAATTGGAAATGGTAAATATCGACTCAGGATTTGGAATAAAGGCAATGCAGATGCAAGAAATGTCAAAGTTGATTTTCCTAATGATAATCACATAGTTGATGAATCTGAATTACTAAGCAAATTTCCATACGAATGCTTGGAAAAGCATGGTTCTATAGAGTTAATTGCATTCATTCACAGTCAAACACCAAAAAAGCAAACATTACTTTTACGTTGGTCTGATGGACATCGAAATAGTAATGAAAAGCTAGTTTATCCAACGTGGTAAGACGCACATAACAAATGCATCAACACGATTTGCTACACTCGGCGTTGTCAGTTTGCCTTTAGTTTCAGTGATGTAAGGCGTTAAAATTCAACTAAGTCTGTATCGTAGCAAACGTGTTATGCAGGCGTTATATGCTTCTTTGTAAACTTGACTGTCCTTCCATTTTAGGTGTTTTAACTATCAATTCAGTGAGATAGTCGCCTTATTGTAATGATAGAATCAACGTCAGTTTTTTATTATAGGTAAGCACTGCGATGACAACGAAAAATAGTATATTCCCACCTAACTCTATGGCGCATGACTCTCCAAATAGAACGCAACCGTTAGGTATAGAAGATGCTCGTTATCAAGAGGCTACCAAAGACAGTTTCTTTCCTAAGTGGTCGATAGCCTATGACGCAGAAGCAAGAAGCGGTAAAGGTGTTACTCCTGCAATCACAGATGCGGCGGTTACTCGTCAAAATTCGATAGCGGCAGAAACTGAAGCAGTCAAAACTCAAACTGCGAATGCAAATTCATTAGCATCTAACGATGCTATTTCCAATGTAATGAAAACGGTATCTGAGTTATTTAGCTCAGGCTCTAATAAATGCTTCGCCTCAAGTATTATTCCTAATGCTGATAAAACTCAATCCATTCCATTAAGAGAATATGGTCAAGTTGCGGTGTTAACATCAGGCAAAAGCACTGACTTTAAGAAACGCTTTTCTAAAATGGAACCAGAGCAAGAGTTAAAACTCTTGTCTGGTACTAGCTTAGTGGATATGACGTTAAGCGATTTAGGTGCTTGGCGAATAACTCACAATAATGAAGAGGTTCTTCCTGCGTGGTGTTTATTATTCTGTGCATCAGGCATGAAAGCCGAGCATTTGATTAACCGTGAAGAATTTAACCAATTATCGGATGTAAATACAGAGCTTAAATTACGACTTCAAAATGATGAAAGTGGTAAAGAAGATTTAATCGCTTTTCACCGTGACGGTGAAAAGCTTCCTGTTATTCAAGCTGAGCCAAATCCAGAGAGTGGAAGTAAGGCTTTTAAAGCAACGCTCCCAAGTGGTGTTGTCATTGAGTGGAATGGTGTAAGTAAACAAGGCCCATTATTCCATAATGGGACAGAGCGTAGATTTGGAAGTCTTCGACAAGAAAAAGTGCTTCCAAATGACGGAAAAACTCAAGATATTGATGGTGTTTCGGATGATGCTGTTGAAGAGGTTATTATTGCTTTTCCAAAGCAAAAATTCCTTGAGCCTTTGTATTTAGTTCTTCCTAAATTCAAAGAAGAATCAAAAATCACAATCAACCCTAAAAATATGTACTGGCCTCCGTATAACCCGTTAGCAAAAGAAGGGGAGAAAGAGCTGAATGTTGAGTATGTTGAACCAATTAATAGTTTTGGGTTAATGTCTCCAGAGGAAGGGTATGAATTTCTACAAAATGTGTATGACGACATGGGTGGTAAAGATGCTGTTGGTGAATTTAAAAATTATTATGGTTTAGGTAATGGTGTTTATGATTCGTATAAAGTTGCATCAGGACTTGGTGGTTTAGGTGTCGTAGCGTATACAAAAAATATTAATGGTAAGGATTGGATTATCATTAAGAACTTTCGACGCTACGAACAAACTTTAATGAAAGGGAATAAATGGGGTGCAAATAACCCTAGAGTGATAAAAGCAGGTTTAGGTTTAAATGATTTAAAAGGATCTGCTAGATTTGTCCGTTTTAATGTTGGGATAGAGATTGCAGTTTCAGTTGGTATTAATACTGCTGATTTTATATTGAGAGATGAAGCTACATTAGCTGAGTTTGTTGGTAATTCAGTTGGTGATATTGTTAAAGGAATGACTACTTTAGCTAGTGCTGCTTTAATTACTGCTGCTATTGTTCCTGCGACGGCGAGCTTACTTGTGGTAGGTTCTGTATTTACAGTGAGTTCCTTTATTATTGGTAAACAACTAGATAAAGTTGATGAAGATAGTGGTTACTCTAAAGACTTTACGAAAGCAGTTCAGGAGCTTTTTAATGATAATTTTTAGATTTATCATAAGTATATTGGGTTTTATATACGTATCATCTATGGCTAGTGAGTACATTGCTGTAGTACAAATGAAATCTTCAAAATATGTTGTAGTTGATGGGGTGGTAAATATTTGGGCGGTTTATTCAGGTGTTTTTATTTTAGCTTACTTGATCTTTTATTATTTTAACTCGTTTAAGAATAAAGAACCTTCATCTAAACAGTTAAATTATGCTGTTTTAGTTTCAGTCTTGTTAATAGGGCCATTATTTACTTTAGCTACATATAAGATGATTAATTCTAATTTAGATAATTACGTAAAATGTGATTCTTTAAATCACTGGTCAAGCCGATATTCAAGTAGCACATATGCGATCTCTAATGACATTTGTTTGAACTTAGTTTCGGATAAAAATAAATAATAGTGAGACGCATATAACAAATGCATCAACACGATTTACTACACTCGGCATCTCAGGTTGTCGGGTGTTTCTCGTTTTAGGGCGTTAATTTTAAGTATGATTGCATAGTAGTAAACGTGTTATGCAGGCGTTGTGCGTACTGAGTCCGAAATTTTTTGCACGGTTCATCAAAAGGATCGCGGCTTTCGTAGTTTCGGCTTAGTAAACGTAAATTTCTTCTTTGTTGCCTTTTGGTTTTCATTTCATTAGGTTCGGCAAATTAGCTCTTATTTCCCTAAGTTCAGGCGTTTCAGAAGCTAATTCACGCTTCAATTGTTCTTTGGTTATGCCTCATTTGAGTTTGCATCAGTGTTTTCCTCGCAGCATTTCCAATCCCAATTGTGGCAAGGATATTTGGTTTATCAGTTCCAAACTTGCTGAAACCAAGTCGTTCAAATGG
>NZ_JARACR010000065.1:0-3512 GCF_028765505.1 Aliivibrio sp. A6
GCGTTATAAGCACCGATTTATTAAGGTTATTTGAGCCAGAGGTAAAGGTTTGAAATTTTCTACGCGTTCAGCGAAAGATAGTGATTTTGAGTTCTTATTTGAACTTAAAAAGGCGGCTGAATTTGAGCCAATTAAGGCTGTGTTTGGTTGGGACGATAAAATCCAACGTGAAATGCATCAAGATGAATGGGATGAAGAAAAACCAACCATCATTGAAATGTCAGGTGAAGCAATAGGTAGCTATTTGCTTCAAAACAAAGGCGACCATTTCTATTTTTGCCGTTTCTTTTTATTGCCAAGTTTTCATGGAAAAGGAATAGGAAGCCAGGTTTTAAGTCAGTGTTTAAAATTTGCTGATAGCGAAAATAAACCAGTGAAATTGTGTTATTTGCAAGGTAATCGGGTAGGCGGTTTATATCGTAAATTTGGTTTCCAAGTAACATCCGAAGATGCTCAATTTGTTCATATGAACCGTGTGAGAGTGTGCTTATAACAAATGCATCAACACGATTTGCTACATTCGGCGTTGTCAGTTTGCCTTTAGTTTTAGTGATTAAGGCAGTAAAATTCAGCTAAGTCTGCATAGTAGCAAACGTGTTATGCAGGCGTTATGCGCTATTTTTAATTTGGGGATATCATGGAAATAATTAGAAGTAAAAAGTTCAAATCAGAACGTGCTTGGGGTGCAAAAGACATCGCAAATATGAATGGTATTACGACGCGCTTACATTGGACTGATCAACCTTACAAGTGGCATGTAAATGATGGCGAAGAAGTGTTTGTTGTTTTAGACGGTACTGTTGAAATGTTATTCAAAGAAAATGGAAATGAGCAATCAGTAATCCTAGAAATTGGTGATATATTTTATGCATCTATTGGAACAGAGCATGTTGCGCACCCTCGCGGTGAAGCAAGAATCTTAGTCGTAGAATCAGAAGGAAGCGTATAAAAAATCTCGTCCAATTTTTTAGTTTCCTAATGGTTGTCGATTTCATTTTATTGAACCAAGGAGCAATGAGTTTGCAGTATGGTCAGAAGGCTGCGCATAACAAATGCATCAACACGATTTGCTACATTCGGCGTTGTCGGTTTGCCTTTAGTTTCAGTGATTAAGGCGGTAAAATTCAGTTAAGCCTGTATCGTAGCAAACGTGTTATGCAGGCGTTATACGAACTCTGAGAATGCAGTTTTTTGGTTCAGTTTAGCGATTGAACCATTAGTTTTTTAGGCGTGAAAGTAAGGTGGGTTTCCTTTTTCTTTGTTGCCTTTTAATATTCGTTTCATCAGGTTCAGCATTGAACTATTATTGTCCCAAATTCAGGCGTTTCAGAGGCTAATTTACGCTTCAATTGTTCTTTGGTTATGCCTCATTTTAGCCTGCATCAGTGTTTTCCTCTCAGCATTTTTAATCCCAATTGTGACGAGGATATTTGGTTTATCAGCTCAAAAGTTGCTGAAACCAAGTCGTACAAATGGTGTAAGAAAAAAGGATTGTTTCGTTTCACAATTATTGTTGTTGATTGGATATTTTGCTCGCTTAATTGAGCCAGTCTAATTAAACTCAATTTACAGTAAATCTTGGTAAATCAGTTCTTTACCAATTTTATCGGAGCGAAAGCAAGGCTCGTATAACAAAGCAATCAACACGATGCTATTTACATTCGGCATTCGCGGTTTAGAGTATAATTGGTTTTATAAGTCGGTCTTTCGCACGTGTTATTGCGGCGTTATATTTTTTCGAGTTTTGAGAGTAATGAATGAGCATCTATATCAATGAAGATATATTTAAATGGAATTATAATAAAAATAGTTTTAATGAGGCTACTGATGGGTGGCAAAAAAGCTATTCATATTTAGAACATGCCGAAGCACTTCTGACTATTGAAAATTCGCCACATTTTATGGTCGATATCATTTCAAACTTGAAAAGAGCTGTTGATTTTAGAATCAATCAGTTATCAAAAAAATATAAATTGAAAGAGCTAAAGTGTTTGTTTGGAGCAAAAGGAAGCTACGATTTACTTGTTATGTTAGGAGTGATTCGTCCTTTAATGTTAGAGAAACTAATAACTTTAAGAAATCAGGTTGAGCACCAATTTGAGATACCAAATAATATTGATTTATGTAAAGAATTAACAGAATTTGTATGGTATTTTTTAAAAACTACAGATTTATTGACCAAATATGAATATGGCGATTTGTGCTTTCAACATCCAACAAAGAAGCACTTATTTTGTGATATAGAAATCAATTTTACTAACAAATGGTCTTTCAATGGATCTGGTTGGCTTCCACAAGAAATGTACTCTTTAGATAAATCAAATAATTACTTTTCTACTACATCGACTCAATCTTATTTTGGTATAGATCAAAGGTTAAAAATAGAACAATCTGATTCAGATGATAACAAAGAATATTATAAGGAGTTAAACGACTCAGATATTTGGCTAAATGATTTTAACTTTACAGATACAAATATAAAGAAGATGCTTGTAGCTTTGTATTTTGAAAAAATATAACAAATGCATCAACACGATTTACTACACTCGGCGTTGTCAGTTTGCCTTTAGTTTCAGTGATTAAGGCAGTAAAATTCAGCTAAGTCTGTATCGTAGCAAACGTGTTATGCAGGCGTTATATACAAGAGCAAGGTAATGTATGTTTAAATATTATTCGTTCTCGGAATACTCGGTTTCGAGTGTTATAAATAATGAGATCTATATGAACCATTACGCATCATTTAATGATCCCTTTGAGTGTTGGGGAGAGGTCGTTACTGGTTTTCCATGTTCAACTGAAAATTCACAGCGGCTTCAAGCGATTTTGGATGCATGGGGTTATGGAAGTATTCCTCTAATTGGCAGCGAAAAACAGCAATATGAAGAATATTCAGATAGTTTGCTAGGTATGGAACCTAATGTAAAAGATGCTATTAGAGCAGCGAGAATAAGTTGTTTTAGTAAGAGAGCTGATAACTTACTTATGTGGTCTCATTATGCAAATGGCCTTCGTGGGTTTTGTATTGAATTCGATGAAGCATTAATAGTTGAACAAAATGATCATATGGCTGAGATTTATGAAGTATCGTATAAGGAAACACCGCCAATTATAGACACAGCTTTAATCGCGATGCTTACTGATCAAATTGATTATCATTCTGATGTCATTCATTCGGCTAAAAATGACGAAGAAGCTGAGTCATATAATGAATGGTTAGAAATTTCGATAACACGTAGTAATGACATTTATAAAAAAATGTTGGCGACTAAGCCTAAAAATTGGGAGTATGAAGAAGAAATTAGGTTGATTTATCAATCAATGAGTATTGGACTTGATGGTGAATTTTATTCATATCCGAAAAAAGCAGTCAAAGCTGTAATTTTTGGAGAGAAAATGCCTGAGAAACAGCAACAGGTTTTAAGAAACGTTTTTAAACAATATTCCCATGACATTGAATTTAAAATGGCAAAGCGAATTAAAGGGGAGTTTAAGGTTCAGTTGGAATCTTGTAT
>NZ_JARACR010000066.1:0-3426 GCF_028765505.1 Aliivibrio sp. A6
GAATTCAATCCAAATGATTGAAGAAACCATGATGAAGGTGACGGACACAAGTATTCAAATTGCGAGTGCGTGTAGTCAACAAGATTCAGTAACAGAAGAGCTTGGCCGTAACATTCAAAGCATGAGCTTATCAGCAAGTGAAGTGGCACTAGGTGCAGAGCAAACAGCACAATCAAGTGTTGAGCTAGCGCAATTAGCTACGATCCTTCAATCGTCTCTGTCTCGCTTTAAAGTGTAATAAAAACAGCGTTAAATCAATATTGTTATAAACACTAAAGGAGATCATTAGATCTCCTTTTTTTGCATTTAATGGTAAATAATTCGGCACCAGAATCACGTTTTATGCGTGAGAGTGTAATAATTTACACATATTTTTTATAAAAATAAGAATTAAATTTCGCATTGTTAATGCATTTTTGGCGCTGTTATTTTGACTATTGAGCTGATTAGAAAGTGAGTTATTATTTTATTTAAAATAAAGTAAGTAATTAATTAACGTAAAGATTGGCTAATGACTCATATTTCTACATATTGTTCGTTTATGGCGTTTTTTGCGTTGATTTTATTACAAAACTCTGTTTTTGATTACATTTAACCTGATTGCGAAAATGAGTGACTTTTATCAAATTTTATTTTAGTTTCTTATCGATTTGCCGCTATAAAGTAAAAGAGTTAAGACATTTTCTCTATTAAATAACACTCATGGATGAGCTATTAAGAACTATTTAAAGGTTGTCAAAAACATGAGTTACAAAAATTTAGCAGTACGTAATAAAATTGCCGTTGTGTTTTCGGCGATTAGTTTAGTGATGATAGCGTTTGCTATTTTCTTATTGCAAGAATTGAATAAAGTAGAAACAGAAGTAGTCAACTTCATTGATTCTACTGTTCCTAGTGTATTATCTGTCGAAAATATGTATTTTAAGATGAACTCATATCGTCGAGATCAGTACGCTGCATTAACATACTCAAAAGACCAACTCCCTGAGTTACTTGATAAATTATCTTTGCAAGAAAATAAGATTAAATCAGAGTTATCTCAATACGAGGCAACGGTATCTAGTGGTGAAGAACGTCGTGTTTTTGATAGCGTGTTAACGGGTTGGGAAAATTATCTAACACAATTAAAAGGCTTTAAAACTAACGTGAGTTCTGGCAACTTTGAACAGGCTGAAATTCAACTTTTAGATGGATTAAGTCAATTTAATGAACTTGGTGTAACAATGGATGCATTGGTTAACGTTAATGTCGGTTTCATGTCGGGTAACCGTGCTGAGATTATGAATAGTGTTGATAATGTTACAATGGCAACAAAAGTATCATTCTCCGCATTAATCGCTTTTATGGTGTTTATTACCTTCTTCTTAGCGCGTCAAATTTGTCGTCCTTTAAATTTAGTGGTTGAGCAGTCTAAAGCGATTGCTGCGGGTGATTTAACCTTCCGTCTTCAACGTGATGAAATTGGTAATGATGAGTTAGGTGAGTTAGCTGATACCAATATTGAAATGCAAGATCAGCTACGTATGTTAATTGAAGATACTATTTCAGCGGTAACTCAACTGTCTGCTGCGGTAGAAGAGATGAGCGCGATTTCTGAGCAATCTGCTCGTGGTATGCAACAGCAACAATCTGACATTACAACGGTAGCCGCTGCAATGGAAGAAATGAAAGCAACCGTAGCAGAAGTAGCAAATAATACTGAAACCGCGTCTACGTCTGCTTTAGAAGCATCTGAAGAAGCAAAACAAGGTAACCGTGACGTTCAATCGAATATTGACCAAATCCAAACGGTATCTCGCGATATTGAGCAAGCGGGTGAGCTAGTTGAAGAGTTAGAGCGTGAGTCAAACAACATCAGTGTTGTGGTTGAAGTTATTCGCGGTATTGCTGACCAAACCAACTTACTTGCATTAAACGCGGCAATTGAAGCGGCGCGTGCTGGTGAGCAAGGTCGTGGTTTTGCGGTAGTTGCTGATGAGGTTCGCTCTCTTGCGGGTCGTACGCAATCATCTACTACTGAGATTGTTGAAATTATTGAGAAACTGCAAGCAAGTGCAACACATGCAAAAGCAGCAACAGATCAAAGTTGTTCTAAGATCCGTGTTTGTGTAGAGCAAAGCGTTCAAACGGGTCAATCAATCCAAATGATTGAAGAAACTATGATGAAGGTGACGGACACAAGTATTCAAATTGCAAGCGCATGTAGCCAGCAAGATTCAGTAACAGAAGAGCTTGGTCGTAACATTCAAAGCATGAGCTTATCAGCAAGTGAAGTGGCATTAGGTGCAGAGCAAACAGCACAATCAAGTGTTGAGCTAGCGCAATTAGCTACGACGCTTCAATCGTCTTTATCACGCTTTAAAGTGTAAGCTGATTTAGCGTTTATCGTTGAAATCAAAAATTAAAATAAAAAAGGAGATCGTATGATCTCCTTTTTTGTATTTAAAGAATGAGGATTAGACTTAAAACTCGCCATTGATTTGAGGGTTATTTTTAATTAATTCTTTAAACTTTTCTAACAGCGCAGTACTTTGTTTATTTTGCTGACCATCTTTATGTAAGTAAGCCCCAATCGTTGCTTTACTGAAACACTCTTTCATCTGTAAAGGCACAATATCAAAACCACCAAAGTAATCTCTCATCGTCATTGGATAAGGCAAAATAGCATCACTGTTTTGTAATAAATCGATCGCAGTTAACAGAGAATTGGTATTGTAGATAACCTTTTCTTGCAAATAGTGGCGTTTTTGAAAGGTCGTTAACTCTTCATTTTGCTGCTGAACTAAATGCGTAAATCGTTTTTTTGCCGCTCCTAAATCAACCGATGGAAAGCGAGCAATATCTTCATTGCTACAGGTGATCTCCAGTAAAGGATGGCCTTTTCTTACATAGACTTCTTCACTGCATTGAAAAAGAGGATGAAACAGTATGTCTTCATATTGCGCTAAGCCTAATATCTCATGGCCGACAAAAATACTGATTTCATCACTGAGCAATAAGTTCATTAATTGCAGGTGATTCCCTACATCAACAGAGATATTGCTGTGAGGATAAGAGTCTCTAAAATCTTGTACGCAATCTCGAATAAACAGCTGCCACCATGCATCACCACAGCCGATTTTGAGTTCGGTTTGATGTCTGAGTTTATTCTTTTCTAATTTATTGAGGGTGTTTTCATAAAGGTTTTGCATCATTTTTGCTTGTTCGTAAAGTAACTCTCCACTGGAGGTTAGGGTGATCCCTTTTGAGTTACGATTAAACAATTTGCTGCCCAGCTTTTCTTCCAACTTCTGCATGTTGTGACTTAATGTCGGTTGACTTAAACAGAGGTTATTCGCGGCTTGGGTGACGTTTTGAGTTTTAGCTACTTGAATGAATTGAATCATTAATTTAAACATAATAGCTCTTTGCTTGAATAAGAAAGAG
>NZ_JARACR010000067.1:0-3327 GCF_028765505.1 Aliivibrio sp. A6
GGCGTTAGAACACTCAAAAAATTGTCAAATAAAAATAAGGAAATAACATGCTAGGTAATGCTTTAAAAAAATGTGATGAACAATTAAATACACTTGCTTGTTGCAAGACTGATGAAACACCATGTAATTGTGTATCTTCATTAAGTGAGGATTATACTACTCGAGCAGATTCATATGATTGCTTAAAAAAAATGAATACCTACGTTTTGAGGTATGGCCCTGCATATATGAGTGAAATATACCACTATTTAGTCGAATCTGATTTTAAACGATTATTTGTAAAAGATGAATTAACGATTGCATCTTTAGGTTGTGGTTTTTCACCCGATTATTATGCAATTGAGGAATATATATCAACTTATAAGCCAGAAGCAAAAATTAAATATGAAGGAGTTGATAATAGCACGTACTGGAGTACCGCGCGTCCAACTAACGTTAATTGTACATATCAATCACTGGATCTAACTAAGCCGTTTATCTTTAATAATGCAGATGTTGTCATTATTAGTAAAGTGTTTTCAACACTTTACCGCAATAATAGTCATACGGAGTTTTTGAAGAATTTAAAGTCATCGATTGAAACAAGTCTCGCTAAAGGTAGCATCGTAATTTTCATTGATATAAACAATAACACGATGGGAAGGGATGTGTTTCATAACCATGTAGCTTCATATTTACCTGATTGTAAGCAATATTACTTTGATGGTTATAGCGGCTATGGGTGGCAGAAGATTGCTAATAATTATATAATTTGTGAAGTACCAGATGGGCTGTCAGTTCATAGCTTGAATGGGACTGGAAAAACAGTAATATTTGAATATAGGAAGTAATTGTGATTATTAGCGCAAGCAGAAGAACCGATATTCCTGCATTTTACCACCGTTGGTTTATGAATCGAATTCGTGATGGATTTCTTTTAACAAGAAATCCATATAATGCTAATCAAGTTCGAAGAGTATCTTTACTTCCTGAAGATGTAGATGCCATTGTATTTTGGACAAGAAATGCAGATAAATTGATAAAGTATTTACCTGAATTAAATAGCTATAACTATTATTTTCAATATACAATTACAGGCTATCCGAAAGAAATTGAAAAGCATTTGCCCAGTACTTATAAATCGATCGAAACATTTATTAGGTTAAGTGACATAGTTGGTCCAGAAAGGGTTATTTGGCGATATGATCCTATTTTGATTTCAGATATTACTTCGATAAATGAGCATAAAAGGAAGTTTGCAAAAATTGCAAATCTTCTGCGAGGTAAAACTAAAAAAGTTGTTATCAGTTTTGCCGATCTATATCAAAAAACAGAAAAAAATCTTAAT
Source organism: Aliivibrio sp. A6 (assembly GCF_028765505.1). Classification (NCBI taxonomy): domain Bacteria; kingdom Pseudomonadati; phylum Pseudomonadota; class Gammaproteobacteria; order Vibrionales; family Vibrionaceae; genus Aliivibrio; species Aliivibrio sp. A6. Next base: position 1,328 of record NZ_JARACR010000067.1, read on the forward strand.
TCTATATCTGGATTAAAATATCATGATATTTTAGCTCATAGAGAAGAGTTGTTGGACTTATGTACATACATGGTGGGTGTTTGTAAGATTAATCAATTAGATATTGAAACTTGTGCAGAAGAATTAGAACTTCAACATATAGGTATAAAGCAGGGTAAGTGTATTGATGATGAATTATTAAATAAGGTTTTTAATCTAGATTTATCATCTATAAAAGATTCAGGTCAAAGAACTGAATGCGGTTGTATAAAAAGTATTGATATTGGTCAATATAATACATGTCTTCATGGGTGCTCTTATTGTTATGCAACGTTTAGTGAAGCTATGGTTAAAAAAAATAAACTTAAACATGATCCAGACAGTCCTTTTTTATTAGGAGGTATTGATGGAGTAGATAAGAATTTATTGATAGAGCCTATTTTCCAACAATCGCTATTTTGAATGGCACATAGTGTTCTAACAATTGCATCAACACGATTTACTACACTCGGCATCTCAGGTTGTCGGGTGTTTCTCGTTTTAAGGCGTCAATTTTAAGTATGATTGCTTGGTAGTAAACGTGTTATGCAGGCGTTAAATGTATTAAGAGGTTAATTTGAAATTTAAAGATAGATTATTTGATGGGTTGAAATTGTCAATTGGACGGCATTGGTCTTATCAGAAGCTAATTAATAATGTTAAACCGGAGTATTTGTTTACGGTTTCTATAGCAGATGAAGTAACGAAAGGTTTTTATCAGCAAAGTGGTTTAGATTTAATCATAGAGCTTGAAAAACCAACAAAAGAGATATCTTTTGAAATTAGATCAAACAAAACTAACTTAAAACAAATGTTTAAACAAAAAAGGGAAGTATTAAAGCGTAAAAATAAGATTGGAGGTAAAGCTGATATTTTTATTACTAATGATTTAAATAAAGATAGTTTTTTAATTGAACTGAAAGGTTTTGATCCTTCAGCAGCGGAGTTTAAAAAAGATATAAAAAGGTTTAAAGATACTTTTAAACTTTATAATGGAAATACAACAATTCGCGAATGTGCTTTAGTATTTCCTACTAAGACAGATCAAAGTGATTGGGTAATAAAGAATTTAGTAAAGTGTGCATTACCTAGAAATTTGTTGATTGATTTTGAATGTCGTCTTATAAAAACAGGTGAGGATCCTGAAGATGGAATGCCTGCATTTTATGGTAACGTTATAATTATAAAGCGTTATACACCGCCAAATCTTATTGTGAGTTGTTTGTCATACATTTAACAAATGCATCAACACGATTTACTACACTCGGCATCTCAGGTTGTCGGGTGTTTCTCGTTTTAAGGTGTCAATTTTAAGTATAATTGCATAGTAGTAAACGTGTTATGCAGGCGTTATAACCTAGTTGAGATAGTTCTCAAATACACTTAAATATTAATAGGTTAAATGGTAATTTAGCTAGAATAGATTTCATACGATAGATTGTAGCTATTTAGTAATCATTGAATAAAAAAGGACTTTGAAAATGACAACTCTTCAAAAAATTGCAATTGGACTTGGCTCTGGTTTACTTGTTGGCTCTGTTTCAACGGTGTTACCTAGCTTACAATTTTGGTGTTTTGTCATTGGATTAACTTTAATCAATTACGTTATTGTTACGAAGAAAAAATAAAGCAAATAAGTAATTGTTATCGGTGCCAAAGAAAATGACTGCTGGAAATAAGATGATCAAGTTCGTGATTATAATGTTGAAGGTAAGCAGTTACGGTTTCAGTAACATTATCAGATGGTTATAACAAATGCATCAACACGATTTGCTACATTCGGCATTCTAGGTTTCTTTTGGTTTACCGTATTAAGTGGTAAATTTAGGCTTAATCTGCATAGTAGCAAACGTGTTATGCAGGCGTTATATTTTTTATTGAAACTTGCGTCATGATGCGCAATGCGCTACACTCTTCGTATGATTAAAACATTTAAGCACAAAGGTCTTAAAAAGTTTTTTGAGACTGGCAGTAAAGCGGGC
>NZ_JARACR010000068.1:0-3176 GCF_028765505.1 Aliivibrio sp. A6
CGCATTATGTGCATTGAGTTATGTTGAGTGGTTTGCTTTGCTTAACTGAATAAAAAAGTGGGCGAGGGATATGCTCATTTAGGAGGTCAGCTTGCTGGCCTTTTTAATGCTCATCGTGAGAATCGTTTTTAGAAGTTAACCCGTAACATAATTCCTGTAATGCGAACTAGTTTGTTATCGATAACATACCGGTATGTTAAAAAATGACATACCGCACCTAAGTTTCGTTAATGGGTCGCTACGTTCTTAGCCATTCATGAGGAGCTGCGTGACGAAGTTTTTCATGCGCTTGCGCATATAAGCGGAGCGAAACGCTTTTCTTTCACTCCACTTAAAATGATCGCAAATCAATCTCCAACCGGCTTCGTTAAATAAAAAAGAATCCGCCTCCCTGCCAAGCGCTTTTTGCTCTTGAACCCTGCCACACAATTATTCATTTCAATAACTGTTTATCGCTACGCTACTTCACTAAAAACGAACGGACAACGACGACCGACGAAGAGCGAAGACTGAGCGAGGAGGAGGAAGAAGTGTTCGAGAGTACACTATCTTTAATAGTGTACCCTTGTCTCATTATGAGACTTTTGGGTTGGGGTTATGTTACACCCCAACTAACTGCGGACATCTGCATGTTTTACTTAGCTTATCGAATGCTCGATTGTAGCTACTTCAGCCATGTCACTGTAGTAATCATCGTGATTCGTATTTTCTATTGCAGAAAAAAACTCTTCATGGTCGGGGATCATTCTCCATGAATACATTGTTATTAGCTCTTGTGGAACGCGAGCAAGCATTGACTTGATAATAAAGTCTTCCAAGCTCATTTTCCCGTGTCTTTTTCCTGAGCATATTTCATTAGCGGTTATTCCTAGGTGAGTTGCTAATAAACCTATTTGCGTCGCTTTAGGCTCAGTATCCCCATTTTCCCACTTTAGATATGTTTGCTTCGCTACTTTCACTAATTTAGCGATCTCTTCTTGTGTGTAACCTTTTTCCATACGTGCGGACTTAATTACATCTTTCAACATCATAAAACCCCTTTAGGTACGATTTTTTATAAGTATAACACCACTTTTTAACACCAATAGCTTGAAGTATACATAAGTAGAGTGTATGTTATAAAAAAACGTACTTGACAGGGTTTTAATTTGTACTTCATTGACCAGCTTTTCATGCAACAAGTTCATCCCGAGGGCGGTCTTCCGCTCGTGGGTACGCATGTCATTGAAAGGTTGAATCTTGAAACTGGAGAGGCTTTACCTCCATCAGTTAATCAGAAATTCTTAGAGGGTTCATTTAGTACAAAACTCATTATTCGCTGTGATGGCCAAAAAGTTCGTATAGAGGGTAATCCATCTCGTTGGCAACGAATGGATAACTTATTTGGTTTAAAGACTCTTGATGAATGTGTTGATATCTACAATCACATATTAAGAAAATATGATTTACCTGAGTTCACAAAGAACACCAAACTTTTTCCACGCCAGTCGCCTGACGGCAAATCGACTTCATTGGTCGGTAATGGTGCTGAAATAACTTCGATTGATTGGACTCAAAATTTAGCGGTAGGAAAGGGCAATCAGGCATCCTTTATTCGTGGTATGTCTTCAATGCAAATTGGTAGAGGGAGGAAGCCACATCTTTTCCCAAATGGTAAATCTTGTGGGTGGGGATATGGCTCTAGTTGGATGATTAACAAGCTTTACGATAAAGCATTTGAACTTAGGGAGCACTTGAAAAAAGATAAACGCAAAAAAGATGGCGTATTAGAAAAACAACTCGAATATATAGAACAATTAATTACATATTGCGACGAACAAGGCGTAGTCAGAAATGAAAGTAGCTTGAAACAATTACTTCTTAAAAAGCACAGATTACAATTTTACGGCCTTGTTTCAGAAGAAGATTTTCTCCCACATTTAAACGATATCGAGAATGCAATGAATACCATACAGATAAGTCATGATGTGCACAAAAGTATTGCAGACCAATTACTTGAACTCAATATAGTAAAAAGTCGTCAAGCAGCTAATGCCACTCAAAGCTATGCAATCATGTGGCAAAGTGGTTCGAACATTCGTGAAATACTTAAAGAAAGACAATTTTATGAGCATAAAGCAAGATTAAAACAAATAGGTATCGATATAGGCCAACAGTTTGATATTACTCGTTTATGTCCGACTTTAAAACGTTCTGAAGTAATTAAAGTAGAACCATTGAAAATACCAGAATGGTATCAGATGCCAACAGTAGAGAATTCAAATATTTTACCATTTAGAGCTATAGCATAGAGGAAATATATATGTTGAAAATTGAAGTGTTTAAAGAAGATGCAGTTTTAATTGAACGAATAATAAAGCCAAGAGACGATAAACCAGGGAAAACTTTTTATGAACAAGTTGCTTATGCTTATCTAGGTGGGAAATTTCCAGTTCAAATAAAATTACCGATGGAAAAAGGACAAGAACCATATGCAGCTGGATTATATACACCTCATAGCTCTAGTTATGTCGTTAATAACTTTGGAGGATTGGAGTTAAAACGTTTCGGACAATTAATCCAGCCATTGGAATCTGAATTATGATTGAGCCGAATCTTACTAAAATCAGATTGGATTTAGGTCTTTCAAAAGATGTCGTTTTTCATGGATTCTTAATTCACAATACTGAAAAAGACGATTTTTTATTAACATTCACTGATAATGAAATACTAAGAAATACAAGTTGGACTCCAATGCCAGATACTGCATTTCGTTTTAAACGTTTCAAAAAAGCATTTAAAGCATTTCAAAAATTAGAGCTAGAAGATAGAGCAATTATTGTTGCTTCATTTGATATCGGAACTCAAATTTTAATTTCATCACCAACTAACATTTAAAAGAAAAACCCATTACTGCAGCAACAGCAATGGGCTTCATCAGAACCAACTAGAAAGGAGTTGATTATGACTGTTAAAGAATACACGTTAACGGACTTAGAAGCGAAAATAAATAACATTTCAAGTATTTCAATGTTCTTACGAACAGAAAGCTGTCCAAAAGATATATCAATAAGCTTACAAGATCATATGCAGGAAGAAATTGAAAACTTACAAGGCATATTAAGTTTCATGCAAATTTACCCACAAATCATAAATAAAGAAAGCTCAACTGATTCTGTAAGCAATCCCCACTAGTG
>NZ_JARACR010000069.1:0-3155 GCF_028765505.1 Aliivibrio sp. A6
CCCTAATTCTAATTTACCGGTAGTAATTAAGCGAACAAAATGTTCTTAAATTGCAAGATAAAATAAATGGAAAACAGATACAATTTTCACACCATTTGAACGACTTGGTTTCAAAAGATTTGGAACTGATAAACCAAATATCCTTGCCACAACTGGGATTGAAAATGCCAAGAGGAAAACACTGATACAGGCTAAAATGAGGCATAACCAAAGAACAATTGAAGCGTAAAATAGCTTCTGAAACGCTTGAACTTAGGGAAATAAGAGCTAATTTGCCGAACCTGATAATACGAAAACCAAAAGGCAACAAAGAAGAAAGGAACGCTTACTAAGCCGAAACTACGAAAGCCGCGATCCTATTGATGAACCGTGCAAAAAATTTCGGACTCAGTACGCACAACGCCGCAATAACACGTGCGAAAGACCGACTTACAAAATCAATTACACTTCAAACCGCGAATGCCGAATGTAAATAGCATCGTGTTGATTGCTTTGTTATACGAGCCTTGCTTTCGCTCCAATTAACTTGATAAAGAACTGATTTACCAAGATTTTCTGTAAAACGATTTTAATTAGACTGGCTCAATTAAGCGAGCTAAATATCCAATCAACGACAATAACTGTGAAACGAAACAATCCCTTTTTCTTACACCATTTGTACGACTTGGTTTCAGCAACTTTTTAGCTGAAAAACCAAATATCCTAACCACAATTGGGATTGAAAATGCTGAGAGAAAAACACTGATGCAGATTAAAATGAGGCATAGCCAAAGAACAATTGAAGCGTAAATTGGTTTCTGAAACGCCTGAATTTGGGGCAATAATAGTTCAATGCCGAACCTGATGAAATGAAAACCAAAAGGCTACAATGAAAAAGGAAAACCACCTACTTTTACACCTAAAAAGCTAATGGTTCAATCGCTGAACTGAACCAAAAAACTGCATTCTCAGAGTTCGTATAACGCCTGCATAACACGTTTACTACTGTGCAATTATACTCAAAATTGACGCCTTAAAACGAGAAACACCCGACAACCTGAGATGCCGAGTGTAGTAAATCGTGTTGATGCATTTGTTAGGCGAATTATACCTGCACGGCATCAGGAACATCATAAATAGTGTCAGTAATTTCACTAATTAGTCGATGATCTAATAAAACTTGTAGAATGATTTTTACAGTTTTATCACAAGGTATTATTTTATGTTGTTCAAAATTCAAACCCCACTTTCTAATTGCATTTACTTTTTGAAGGTTGGGAATAAAATTAGGCTTCTTATAAATACCTTTATCTTCAATTACAGCCATCCTTCGTAATTGAATAGAATTTTTCCCAACATAGGTAACAATCGGGGCTAAATCAGAAAATAAACTACTAAAACCGGGATTACTTTGCAAAGTATCAAAAGCTTTAACAAATTCTTCTTTGTATTTCATTGCTGATTCAAAGCCTTTTTTATTGGCAATAAAGGCCATATCATTCATGACATAGAAGTCAAAGTTTTTCTCTATTGAGAATGAATTATTCTCAATTCCTGTTAATTCACCGTTTTTAAAAATAGCATTCACGAATTTCTTTGGGTAGGAAGTTTTCCATGTAGTAGCTGATCTTTTAACCGCATACACTATTTTATCGTCTTTTATAAACTTAACCACATAACCTTTAGCACCGATTAAATCTTCAATACCTTTTATCGCATGCTCAGATTCTGGCTCATCAATAAGTTGCTTTAATAAAGAAAAATCAGTTTTATTAAACTCAATAGTTAAACAACTATTCTCATTTGTTTGAGAAATATAAGTATAAGCTGAATGTTCTGTTATTCTCACAGTTTCCCTTTTAACAAAGGATAGCAATTCATCATTTAATGAGTCATCTGTTTGTACATACTTAGTCCTGAATTTTTTAGGACTTGTACTGTCTTTAAAAATCCACAAATACGGTTTTGCATTTGAGAAATCAAATGCTTTAAGCTCTTTAAAATCAACTGTCATCATGCACTTGTCCAATATAGAATTCCTGAATTTTTTGAACATTATAACTACCAGGAGATAAATCACCCTTCATTAAAATTCTTATATCTCTTGGTTGCCCATTAAAATCAATACTTGCTTCGTATAGCTTCCACCCAAACATGAGTAAAAGTGGATTCATGATTATCTGTCCTGATTTATACGTTATAGCAAACATCCAAATTAAAAAAACTGAAAAACCTAATAGCTTTTCTGGAGAATCGTAGCTTATACCCATAAATGAAACTACATATGGAAATACATAATTTATAATGTCATTTGGTATTCCTTTTGATGACTTAACTGTCACCGTAAAAGGATACGAAATTTTATCTAATGATGCATTAGATAACCACACTGATAACAGTGTTATAGTAATAAATGTGACAGAGAGCAATGCGTTATTAAACGGATTAAACTTGCAATCTGTTGTTATATTTTCAAATGAACAGAATGATTGACCCCACCATGAAAATGGAATGTCTTGTATAGCTAATATCAACGCCAAAGGTAAATATGAGCCTATAAATATAGCAAAAGCAGAAACTAACCTAAATTGCATGTCCTTACCCCCCTTATTCGCCTAACGCTTGCATAACACGTGCTGACGACCAACTTTCCAAACCAATTACACTTCAGACCAAAAACGCCGAATGTAATAAGCATCGTGTTGATGCGATTGTTGTGCGTGCTTACTTTCGGCTTGGCTAACTTGGTAAAGAACTGCCCCGCCAAGATTTTCTAAGCCCTGATTTTAATTTACCGATGGCAATTAAGCGAACAAAATGTTCTTAAATTGCGAGATAAAGTGAATGGAAAATAAATATACTTTTTACGCCATTTGGACGACTTGGTTTCAAAAGATTTAGAACTGATAAACCACATATCCTCGCCACAACTGGGATTGAAAATTCCAAGAGGAAAACACTGATACAGGCTCAAATGAGGCATAACCAAAGAACAATTGAAGCGTAAAATAGCCGCTGAAACGCCTGAACTTAGGAAAATTAGGGTTAATTTGCCGAACCTGATGAAATGAAAACCAAAAGGAAACAAAGAAGAAATTCACGCTTACTAAGCCGAAACTACGAAAGCCGCGATCCTTTTGATGAACCGTGCAAAAAATTTCGGACTCAGTACGCAC
>NZ_JARACR010000007.1:0-134076 GCF_028765505.1 Aliivibrio sp. A6
TAGTATTCGATCACGGTAACATAGCCGTGCTTTTTGGTTTTAAATTTTGCACCATTTTGCATATCGTGTGGCGCATCCATTTTCTTTGCTAACATCTGTCCTTCCTACCTCACACACTTTAACGAATCAAAGCACACTCTTTTGTACCTAGTTCGGTTTAGCCCGCAGAGAGTATATACATATAAAACATCAAGATAAATCTATCATTTAGGTTACAACTAATACCAATCACAGTAAGTAAGTGATCAGTAATAGCGCAGAAAAAATACTTGAGAACAAGGCGGCACTTTTCAACAAATAGTTTCGATAAGTAGTTATTCTACAATCAAAAATGTCAACGCAGTTATCGAGAATTTTAACCAGCTAGGATAATCAGTTATTTACTACGATTGGTATAATGCTTATATATAAAGCATAATCTAAAATATTGTATTTATCCTATTCTTAAAAACAGCTCGAATCTTATAGAAAAACACGAGTCCTGATGAACAAGAAACATTACTCTCCCGTTATCATTATGGAACTTTTCTTCCATAGTTATTGGGTAATTACGCTATTTCTCTCTTAGTGAATTTTGTATATCTTACTCACATCAACAGCGCGTAGGTCGGATGTTCCTTCTACGCTTTTGTTCACCGAATTTAGGAAGTAGATATGACTCACCCAATTATTGCCGATTTAAACACTCGTTACACAGCAAAAAAATACGATGCAACTAAACGTATCTCTGCAGAAGATATGGATGTGATTAAAGAAGCAATCCGCCTGTCTGCTTCTTCAATTAACTCACAACCATGGAAATTCATTGTCCTTGAAAGTGATGTAGCAAAAGAGCGTTTCCACGGTACGTTTGCGAATATGTTCCAATTTAACCAACCGCACGCAAAAGAAGCATCACATACAATTTTATTTGCACACAACCCGAAATTTGATAAAGACCAATACCGTAAAGTGGTTGATGCTGAAGTAAGTTCTGGCCACCTTCCTGCTGAGCGTTACAACGACATGCTTGATGGTGCTTACGGTTTTGTTGAGTTGAATACTGATGAAAATGGCTTTAATGGCAACTGGACTAAAGCACAATCTTACATCGCTTTAGGTAACACGCTGCACACACTTGCACGTATGGGTATTGCTTCTACTTCTATGGAAGGCGTTGATGCTCAGCTAATTGGCGAAGAGTTTAAAGACGAACTTGATGGCTATGTGTGTGATTTTGCTCTTGCTCTGGGTTACCACAAAGAAGTTGAAGATTATAACCACGGTCTTCCAAAAGCACGTTTAGCTATGGAAGATGTGATTACTGTTCTTTAAGAATAGATAGTTACAGAAATGAATATTACGTTAACCCTGCTCTTTTGAGTGGGGTTATTTTTATTTATGGATTTGGTACATGGTTTCAAAATTTGGGACATGTTGCTCCCAACGAGGCGGCTCACCTATATACTCCTTCACTGCTGCAATAAACTCTCTCACTAACGCGGTCTGCTTTCTATGCGGATACAAAGCATAAACTGCAAGCCCCTTATTACAAATGGCATAGTTTGTTAATAACGGCTTTAGCTTCATCTCTTCAATTGAACATGCCAAATTAGAAGAAGCGATTGCTGCATAACCTAAACCATCTTTTACCCCTTCCAATAGCGTTCTTACATCATTCACTTTGTAGTTACCCTTCATCTTGTAGTTTTTAAACTGCTTTGAATCAGGGCTTTCACTAAACCTAAGTGTATCCACTGTTAGCGTACCGTTGCTGTAGATAACCGAAGGTAGACTAACTAATTCTTCTGGTGTGCTTGGTTCACCATATTGCTCAATGAATTCATGGGAGGCTAAAACAACCGCACGAATGTCTGCTATTTTTTTGGCAATCAAACTTGAATCATCTAAACGACCTAAGCGAAAAGCAACATCGAAGTGATCGGTGATAATGTCAGATCGTTTGTCGTCCATTAGCAACACAATCTCTACATCTGGGTACGATTTCATGAATTTACTGATCACAGGTTGCAGATATTGCTGTCCAATATGCACTGGTGCTGTAATTCGAATACGACCTTTTGGCTCTGCATGATAAGAATCAGCAATAGTTTGTACATGGCCGATGGTGTTAACCAGTTGATGAGCTTGCTCTAAGATCTCTTCACCGGCAGGAGTTAAAGAAAAGGAACGGGTGGAACGGTTGAGTAGTTGCACTCCAAGCTCTGTCTCTAATTTTTTTATCTGTTTGGAAAGCGTTGAATTGTCCATATCATGCAGCGCAGCGGCTTTGGTAAACGAGCCTTGTTGTACAACATCAATAAAGAGTGAAAGCTGATTAACCAGAGACATGACGGATCCTTTGTTTAAATAGAGAAGCGTTAACTAATGACATTATAAATCATTAACTAAAGCCTATCATCTTTGTCTAAATATAAAGTGCTATCAACGCATCAATGGATAAGTAAAAAACACTAGATGTAAAAAGTTAAACAAAAAGTGGAAACCGACCGCGACCCATAAACGATTGCTGTAATGAAACGCTAAACCATATCCAACGCCTGCTAAGGTAGCAAAAGCAACGAGCAACCAGCCACCGCCAATATGCGCTAAGCCAAACAATACACTTGCTACTGCTATCCCTAAAACCCAGCCAAAACGTTTCCCTAATTCTTGTTGAATAAAACCACGGAAAAAAGCCTCTTCAGCAACACAAGTCAGTAATAAATTATTTAAAGCAAATACCCACCACCAGCTCGGGATTGTAAACTCTGGCTTTAATGCTCCTAATCCCCACGCAAGAGGCAGTAAAGCAAATAAGGGAACAGCAATAAGCATTAATGCTTGTTTGTTAAAGGTGTCTTTTTTACCTAGTAAAGCAGGATAAGCCAGTAACAATCCAAAAAATATCAGCGGCTTATCTAAGTTCAAATACATCGTAAACGGAATACTTAATGGTCCAGAAACGACAGAATCTAAAACTTTAGCATTATTAAAACCGGGGATAAAATGTAGGAACAACGCAATCGACCAAATAAAAATAAAAGCATAAGCGCCATATTTCCACTTACGCTCTAAATTTGGTGCTTTATAAGCAATGACTAAGCCGACTATCACCCCAGCTAGTCCTGTAAAATTTAATCTCTGCTCTATAATTGCACCGATTAAACTTATTCCAAGTAAAATAAAACTCGCTTTCATTTGTTGGACAAAAGCCAGAACAATAGCTAAAGCAAGTGATATCCAAATCCACATCGAAAAATCAAAGACCAAAATAATACCTACAACACAACAATAAAAATTGATGGAAATAATACAGGGTAATAGATTTTATAGAAAGACAAATGAATATCATTACCATCAATATATTTGGCTATTAGTATACATTTACGGATATATTTTTCTTTATTTTACTGTTACTTACCAAGGATCTTTTGATAAATGCGTTCTGCTAATTGATGACTGGCAATATTACGATCTATCGTTGTTGTGGCTAACTTCCCTTTCTCTACAACACTAATCCAATCTTGGATCATATGGTCAAACCCTTTACTGGTTAGCATTGGCGTCCAATCTTTAAGTGAAAGCTTTTGCTCTGTATTGTTTTGCCAGATTTTCCCTTCAACAAAAGAGCTAAATTCAACGGCTTGATTCACATAACTTGCCGATACTCGCTCTGTTGTGATACCAAAATGACGATCCATTGAAGCATGTAATACAGTCTCACCAACTTGCCATTGCACATCTAATCTTGCTAGTTGATTGCCTTGCATTTGGTGCGTGATATGCAGATCATCTATCGTCGCCTGAGCGTTTAAGTTGATACTGTCTAATGGGTGGATAAAATCATCAAAAATAAAGGTGCGAAGATCACCCGGTAAAGCATGGCGGTGTTTTTCCCAGCGCAGTGAGCGTAGTTGACCTACTTCTCCGTTTGCCAACTCTGGTAAATGTTGATTATAGAGCGGGATGTGGCGACGATTAAAACCAACATAAAGTGGTTGGTTATGCTTAGCAGCAATAGTGTAAAGTTGCTCAACCTCTTCTGCTGAATCCGCTAACGGCTTATCTACAAAGGTAGGTACTCCGTTTTTAAGAAAGAAGGAGGCGATATCAAAATGCACCTGAGTTGCCGCATGGATCATTACCGCATCAACGCCCAAAGTTAGTAGCTCTTGGTAATCTTCACAATATTGATCCACACGATATTTCTGTGCCAATTGTTTAAGTACCTCTGGATTGCGAGTACAAAAAACCGGCTGAACATTCTCAAGCTGTGTGATGATAGGCAGGTACGCTTTTTGAGCAATATCACCCAAGCCAATGATTCCAATCTTCATGATGATCCTTGTTTAAATACGATAGGTATACTGCAACGCTATCACAACTTTATAAGACTGCCATCATTTATCAAATAAGAAAATTAACGCTAACCAACCATGAGGGTAACTAAGGGTAAGTGCTCACTCTTTTTAATACAAAAATAGATCTATTTATGCTTCAATCTCTTCATGCTTTTAAATCAGAGACAATCATGACTATTGAAAAGTTTGAATCCATTTATCAACGAGCGGCGCAGCGTAAAGGTGGGGAAGCACAACTAGAGCTGATGCTACATAAGCCATTATCACCAGAAGAATTAGCCGCGATCCCTGATGACCGTTGGTTAGCCGTATTTACAGAAAAGGTTTTTCAGTGTGGTATTTCATGGAATGTAGTTCGTAAAAAATGGCCTGAGTTTGAAGAGGTTTTCTTTCAATTTCGCATTCAACCTCTATTACTTCAACCTGATGAAACATGGGAACAGAAAGCTAAAGATCCGCGAATTATCCGCCATCTAACTAAGGTAATGACGATTCCTGCAAATGCCATGATGATTAATATGGCAAGCCTTAGATATGGTTCGTTTGGCAAGATGGTTGCAAATTGGCCTAGTGATGATATTACGGGGTTATGGGCATATCTTAAAAAACACGGAAAACGCTTAGGTGGAAATACTGGTGCCTATGCATTACGCCAAATGGGTGTCGATACCTTTATTCTTTCTTCTGATGTTGAGTGGTATTTACGTCATTGCGATATTATTGATAGTGGCCGAGATACGAAGCGAGCACTTCAAGCAGCAACTCAAGCATTTAACCAATGGAAAACTGAGTCAGGGCGATCTTTGTCTGAAATTAGCCAAATAATTGCTTATAGCTGTGGGGATAATCGAGTCGTGTAATTTTCTTGGTTCTTAGGGAGATCATTCTGATCTCCTCTAACTTTATTCTTATTTTGCGTTGAAAATTAAATTTATCCACATGATATATGTAAGATTATCGTCTTATTTCTAATTCAAACCGAAAAACTCTATCCATTAATATTCTTTTCCTCCTTGCATACATTAATAAATCAGATGGGTTTAATTGACACATTTACGCTATTGATAATTTACAAAATAGTCGATATGGTCGCAAAGTAATCGAAATTATGGACAGCCAATAAAATGAAAATTAAACACATACTTTACTCTTTATGCCTAGTCGGCGTACTCGGTATGATCTTTACCCTTGGGTATGCTTACAAGATAAGCCAAGATTCAAATCAACTCAATCAAGCCCGTTTAGATTTAGCAGAATTAGAAATTAATTTGCTTAATATGCGTCATAATGAAAAAGATTTTATGGCAAGAATGGATTTAAAATACCTTGCTAAGTTTGATAAAAACGCCAATAAATTCATGGATAAAAGCCAAGAGATTTCTCAAATATTTGATGATTTTGACATAAAACTTGAGCGTAATGATTTGATAAAAAAAGAGTTAGAAGAGTATCAAACTACTTTTCAGCAGTTAGTGAGTGCCTACCAAGTATTGGGGTTAACTCAGCAAGATGGATTGCTTGCGAATTATCATAAAAATCGAAAAGTATTATTCTCGAAAGCGTTTCGTCAGCAAAACATCAGTTTGTTAGAAGGGATTTTACGCTTTGATGAAAGTGTTGCTAACGGTAGCCCTATTACTTTAAATAATTATACGGGTGAGCTATTTTCATTGGCTTCTAATGCGAACGCTGTTATCCAACAAAAAATCACATTAGGCTTAAAATACGATCAAGGATTAAAAGGCGCAACTCGTACAGAGTCTTCTGAAGTTGAAAGTAATTTCTCTCTGTTAGCTAAAGAGTTAAACGAGAAAGTGGATGAATATATTACCTATTTAAATTGGCAAAAATACCTTGTATCTGGCTTTTTAATCATCATATTAATTGCTCTGTCTATTTCTCTCTCTTTGATGATTGTTCGCCGTATTTCAAACCAAGCTAATGTTATTAAAGAAATTACTGATACTAATAATATTTCATTACGAGCTCAAAATATGGGCAATGATGAGATCAGCCAAATAGGGTTAAGTTTTAATCAATTACTGGATAAAATTCACTCTCTGCTCGGTGATACACAACAAAAATCAGTTCACTTAGCAGGTAGCGCATCTTCAATGAGAACTCAATTGGAGGGAGTATTACGCGATTTTGACCAGCAGTCACAGCATACAATGATGATGGCTACGGCCGTCAATGAAATGAGCCTAACTGTCGCTGAAATTGCAAACAATACTGAGGCAGCAGCAAGCAATGCTACCCAATCACATCAGCATGCGACAGAAGGCCAAGAGACCTTGCATGCCGCATCTCAAGAGATCACTCAGTTATCGAGTACTCTGATCTTAAGCCAAACAGACATTTCGCATTTAAGTGGCTTAGTTGGTCAAGTCGGTAGTGTGGTTGAGATGATTCAAAGCATTGCAGAGCAAACCAATCTTCTAGCGCTTAATGCCGCAATTGAAGCGGCTCGTGCCGGTGGACAAGGCCGTGGGTTTGCAGTTGTTGCTGACGAAGTTCGTTCTTTAGCAACAAGAACCCAATCATCGACTGAAGAGATAAGAGCAATCATTGAATCCATTCAAACTCAAACCGATAAAGTAGTTACTAATATTGAGAAATGCAGCGAGCAAGGTGAGAGCTCTGTCGAGAAAGCCCGCAGTGCAGAAGCGATATTAAATAAAATCATCATTGATATGTCGACCATTTCTGACTCATCAATTCAAATCGCCTCAGCCATTGAAGAACAAAACACAACAACCAACGAAGTAAGTCAAACTATCACTGAACTTAATGACTTAACTGACAGTAACATTCACTCAGCACAAGCTTGTTTAACTGAACTGCAACAGGTAGCAGAGCAAGCTCAGGAGATGAAAGAACAAGTGTCGCAATTTAAGACCAGCTAAAAATTAATGCTAAATTAAAAAAGACAGCCATATAAAAATATCGCTGTCTTTGTTTTATTCTTTCTTATTAAGTTCAAGTAATATGCCAACAGCCAATACTGCTATCACTATTGTCACGGCATAACTCATCCATATAACAAGCTCTGTTAGCGGGCTTAACCCATCTGAGATAATCATCACTCCTCCTTGAGTAATATCGGTTTCAGAACTCTATTCTACTCTTATTTGTTACATTCAAAATGTGACGTTAGCCAAAAACATGACTAAATACCAAGCATTAACAGCTCCTTTTTTAAGCTCTTGTTATTGTTACTTCTGACAATTACATAAAAACACAAGTTAACTCTAAATGAACCTCATAGGCTCACATTTTGATTTGCTAAACTAAAATTTGATTCCATAATTAAACATAGAATAAAAACAACAAAAGAGAAGATGATGGATAAGCCGATTTGCCCATGCTGTCGCCAACAAAAAGAATGGTTTTATAGTGAAACAAGCGGCATTTGGTATTGTATTTGTGGCCATGTCATTTTTATAGCCTAACGCCAAAAATTTATAAATAAACAAGAAAAATCAATATTATCAGACTACCATTACAGCTAACCCTCTCACTTTTAGGTGTCTGAATGAAATGGATTTCACTGTCTGGTTTACTTTTAATTTTCGTTACAACAAACGCCTTTTCAAACTCTGTCGAAGTCGCTTTTTTAGGTTACAGTAACCATTATGTGGACCGAGATTATAATTACAATGAAAGCCACCAGTTAATTGGATTAAGCATCAATAATGGCTTTAGTATTGCTCATTTTGTCAACTCTTATCACAATAAGTCAACATTGATAGGTTGGAAGTTTAGAATGGATGACGAGATAAAAATATACGATCTATCCATTCATTTAGGAGCTGTCGTTGGCGTTGTTACAGGCTATGAGCAGGACCAAATCATCACTTACATCAATGAAGATATTAGCTTGTATTTAATACCTCAGCTAATCTTTACTTACCCTATTAGTGACACAATCGCCCTTTCTGTTGTAAATGGTATTGTGCCAGATTCAAAAGGCATCATTTTGATGCACCACCTGCAATTGTCTTTTGATAATTTATTCTAACTTTTTTGCTCTTACAAAAGCCGTTAATAATTTATCAAAGTCTAACCGATGAGTACTTTTTCCTATGGTTCCTTTATTTCCATTCGTTTTCTCTATCTCTAATGTGTATCCCTTACGAGAAAGATAACCTAACACGCTAAAAAAAATAAACACAACGGAAGTCACGGCTTCAACTAAATAATCAGATAATTCATCCCCACTTAACGCATCTAATATTGGCAATATTAAAAACCACCCAATGGTATAAAACATAATGACACTAAATATGCCAAGTCCCATTCCATATTTAACACGATCTTTTCTTTGCCATTGAATGATATTAAGGCCTAAAACATTCTCTAACTTTTCCTTATGGCCTTGATAGGTAAAGCTGCTTTTTGTGAGCTGATATTTCTTCGAATCAAATAATATCTTATCCATGTTTGTCCCTTTTCATCCATTGTTATTATTGCGATAAGTTATTTAACTTTCTTAGAAAAAATCATTTTATAGATAGATTGAAGAAAAACGACAAAGCCATAACTAACATCCGCTTTTCCATACTCATCAACTGCATAAATAAAGTTTGATTGGAATTTTTCGACCGCTTCTTCAGAAGAGTCTGCATAGATAACGTCATCCTCGACTTCAAAGCCTTGATCTAAGATCGCAGACTTCTCTTGTAAGAACGAACTTGATGCCATATCAAGAAAGGTGTATTGCTTACGATTGCTATTGGGAATGCAAAAGAATTGATATTTAGCCATAGCTAGTTTCCTCTATTAAATAAAACGTCTCAAAAATGATTTAAAATTGGATGTGATATTTTATTATTTAGAGTTAACAAATATTTTTATAAAGCTCATGAATGAATCTATTTATTTACAGTAAAACAATCAATCAATAAATCAGTAGAAGTTGATCTAACTCTCACTATACTCAGTTTATGTATACAAAAATGCCTCCATTAAATCTTATTAACAAATAACATTATTAATAAGTTCAACAGAGGCATAAGTACTTTTTTATTAAAACCTAATATTTAAATAAGTTCACTTGGTTATTTAGCTGTGTTGTTATCTCACGTAATTCTTCTGATAATTGTTGAGAATTTTTCGCTTCAGTTGACATTTGATCAGACACGTCACTTGCCGACTGAATATTTTGACTCACTTCATCAGTCACCGCTCTTTGTTCTGCTGCTGCATTTGAGATCTGCATTGCCATGTCAGATATCTGCTGGATAGAGAATGAAATCTCTTCTAATGCGGTGGTTGCATTATTCGCATCATCAACACTTGATTGAGCAAATTTCTTACTCTCATCCATGCTGTGTACTGCACTATTAGTATTGCGTTGCAGTGTTTCAATCATCTGACGGATCTCATCCGTTGAGCTGTGTGTTCGCTGTGACAGCACCCGAACCTCATCAGCAACAACCGCAAAACCACGGCCTTGATCACCAGCACGAGCGGCCTCTATTGCTGCATTTAACGCCAATAGGTTCGTTTGCTCAGCGATATCACGAATCGTTGAAAGTATCGTGTTAATTTGCTGTGCGTTACTTTCAAGCTCTTGAATTATTCCTGATGCATTATCAACTTGGTTAGCTAGGTTTGTAATTGATTCTTGGTTGCGAATAATGACTTGCTTGCCTTGCTCACAACTTTGAGTTGAGCTAATAGCTGATTCTGCCGTTAGCTGCGCATTGTTAGCTACCTCTTGAGCCGTCGCTGACATTTCATGTACCGCTGCTGCAATTTGAGTAATTTCATTTACTTGAACTGCTAGGCTGTCATTGGTTTTAGATGCCACCTGCGTGCTGACTTTTGATTGAGAATTTAACTCTGATGATGACGTCGCTATGTCTTTAATTATAGTATGTAGCTTTTCAATAAAGGCATTTACATGAATAGCTAAATACCCTATTTCATCTTTTGTATCTACTTTAATACGTTGGGTTAAATCCCCTTCGCCTTTAGAAAGGTCTTCCATCGCTTTACTTAAGACATTCAATGGTGCCAGTGCTTTTTTAATCAAGAACATTGCTAAAACAGCAATGATCACTAACTGTAAAACAACCATAAACGCAGAATCACGGATCACACTACGAACCGAGGCAAACGCTAGATCTTTATCAACAACAGCGATGAAATACCACCCAGTTTTAGATATTGCAGCAGCAGTTACAAATGCTTCTTTACCATTAACTGTAGTTTCACTCTGGCTGTTATTTTTTGATAGTTGCTTCACTTTATTTAAAGAAAAATCTGGGCCCAATACTGAAACCGATTTTTGAGTCATATTGCTATCTTCATGTGCAACAAAGTTGCCTTGTTCATCAATTAAATAAGCTGAAACACCCTCTTGATTTATCGATAAAATATCATCCACAATAGTTTGAATACTAATATCAGCACCAATAACACCACTAAACCCATTCGTATGAAATGAATCAGCAATGGTCACAATAAGATTGCCAGTTCCCACATCCATATATGGGCTTGTAACAATAGGATCTGATGAATTTTGTGCCGCTAAATACCAATCTCTAATTCTTGGATCATAATCATCAGGAATGGGCAAATCACGGCTTTGATAAAATTTACCCGTTGATAAACCAGCATAAGCGATATCAAATTGACCTGATTTTTCTGCTTGAGTAAAATAGCTAATTGGTTTATCAGAATAAGAAAACGACTTTTCTGTCGCTAATAAGATCTGTATCTTTCCATCAATCCACTTCTCAATACCCGCAATACTGGATTGCGTAATGGCTAATGAGAATTGCTCAACAGACCGATGTGTTTCTTTCATCAATTGCTTACCTGTCATATAAGTTTGAATTGATGCCATAAACAAAATAACCACCACAAACATGAGAGTTAACTTATTTTTTATTGATATATTGTTGTACATGATCGTGCCTAATTACTATAAATTCAATTTAAACTCAAAATAACAGCGCTCTGCTACTTCATTTTGGACTACACCAAATAAAATCCTGAATGTCTTATACAACTGACAGAGAACGAATGCATTCACTAGAATTATATATCATGATTTACATCAATAAGATTAAATTCGAAATTGAACCAAGAACACATTCAAGCAATTTATACTTCCAAACAAGTCTATTAACTAGGCTAGTATATGGCGTCCCGCCCCAAAAAACAACACACCACTCCGTTTATATTAAGGGTAGATAATAAACAACACACATTTGAATTGTGGCTATGCTCTAATTTATTAAAATTAATAATAAAATTTCCATCTTATCCGAGAATGTAGTCACATATTTTCTTTTATTACAGACATACACTCCTTGCCATTCTCACTTTATTAATACGGCATCAGAAGGATTTTTTATGTCGCAAGTTTCTCTCAATGGCGATTGGACACTGACTTCACCTACGCACCCAACAATTTGCATTCCGATGGTCATTCCTGGTGATAACTATCAAGCCCTTTATCGCGCTAACCTTATCCCTCACCCTTATCAAGACACAAACGAACAAGATGTACAGTGGGTTAATCAATGTGATTGGCACTTATCTCGCACCTTTTCTTTATCTCAATCTAACCTAAACGCCTCTTCGTTACTTTTGAATTTAAGCCGTTTAGATACCCTTGCTGATGTTTTCATTAACGATGAACTCGTATTACGCAGTTCTAACATGTTTCAACTACATCGCATTGATATCACTCCATTTGCTGTTTTAGGAGAAAATAGGATCTCGATTCATTTACATCGAGTTGATGAAGAAGCAAAGCAACGAGCAGAGACCTTACCAATGCCAATTCCATGGGCTGTCGGTAATAATCAAATCCCACATATGAATTTAATCCGTAAAACACAATGCCATTCTGGTTGGGATTGGGGGATCTGTTTATTGGTTTCTGGAGTGTATGACCCTATCACTATTGATGTGATTAACTCTATCGCCTTACATTCTGTGCACACAGAGCAAATTTGGCATCAAGGCAGTGTCGATGTTGTGGTTTCCATTAGGCATGAACCCATTGCGGAACACGAATTGACGATAACTTTTGCAGAACAAACTCAAACACTACTTAGCAATAGTAGTGGTGAAAGTAGCACGATTTTTCATATTGAAGATCCAAAGCTTTGGTGGCCCGCAGGCTATGGAGAACAACCGCTTTATACACTGAATGTTGAACTTGATAACCAATCCATATCTAAGAAAATTGGGCTTCGTCAGTTAGAGTTAAATAATAAAGCCGACCACATAGGTTCTGCGATGGAGTTTGTTATTAATGGTTTTCCTATTAATTCAAAAGGGGCAAATTGGATCCCGATGGATGCCATGCCAAGCCTCGAATCAGAAGCTCGCTATCGTGAATTATTAAGCAGCGCAAAAGACGCGAATATGAATATGATCCGCGTGTGGGGTGGTGGGCAATATGAATCAGATATGTTCTATAATATCTGTGATGAATTAGGACTAATGATTTGGCAAGACATGATGTTTGCTTGCTCACTATATCCATCAACTGAAACTTTTATGAATGATGTTGAGCCCGAGATCCGCCAACAAATTCAGCGTTTAAAAGATCACCCCTCTATTGTGCTTTGGTGTGGCGATAACGAAGTAATTGGTGCCATTGGTTGGTACGATGAATCAAAGAATAACAAAACTACCTACACGGTTAATTATGACCGTTTAAACCGTAAGATTGCTCAATGGATTGCAGAAGAAGATCCTAGCCGTCGTTTTTGGAGCAGCTCACCGTGCAATGGAGATATGGATTTTGGTGATGCATGGCACAATGATAACCGAGGCGATATGCACTTTTGGGATGTTTGGCACTCTGGTAAATCATTTAATGCGTATTTAGATATCAAACCTCGTTTTTGCTCTGAGTTTGGTTTTCAGTCATGGCCTTCTTTTGCGGAAGTAAAACGTTTTGTTCCAGAGCAAGATTGGAATGTCACCTCTCCAACCTTTGAGAGCCATCAAAAGAACGGACGCGGCAATAGCATTATCACCGAAATGTTTACTCGCTATTTTCGCTTCCCATCTAGTTTTGAGAATATGCTGTATTTAAGCCAAGTTCAGCAATCTATTGCGATAAAAACAGGGTGCGAATATTGGCGAGCTATCAGCCCTATATGTCGTGGAATGCTGTATTGGCAACTTAACGACAACTGGCCTGTCAGTTCATGGTCTAGTATTGAATACAGCGGCCGATGGAAACAACTTCATTACCACGCGAAACGATTTTTCGCGCCGACCTATGTGCCTTTTGAAGAAACAGAAACCGAGTTACGTATTCGCGCTGTTAATGATAGCCGTGATGAAAACCATCTTGATGGCACCGTTTATTGGATGGATTTTGATGGTGAGATATTAGGCCAATGGTCTATGAATTATACTATTGAAGCAGATGGTAATGATGTTATTTGGTCGTTATGCAAAGAAAAATTCCAACTAAATGCCAACAATAGTTTCTTTTTCGTAGAGACGAGAGTGAACGGTATTCAAAATGAAAACACCTGGTTTGCAGCCCCTACTTTCAAACAACTTAGGATTCAAAAAGCGAAGATTGAGGTGACACTTAACGGCTCTGAAATTACGTTATGCTCCGATAAACCAGCATTCTTTACCCATTTGGAACATGATGGTAATGGTCGTTTCACTGATTCTAGCTTTACATTATTACCAAACACACCACGAATTATTCACTATATTGGCGACGATATTGAAACACTGAAGCAAACTCTGCGAGTGTATGATTTATCTAATAGCTATTAACCGCTTCAATATTTTGCATTACCGATAATCAAAAGCCAATGGAATAGACCATTGGCTTTTTTATACTAATTACTTTTGCAACCCAAACATCGCTTTTGATGTATAACGGTGTATGCCTCTCTGCTGATTATTTTCTAAGGCCAAACCAAGCATGCATTGAGCCACTTTTTCCCCTTCAATTGGCTTATAATTAAGTAAAAAGCCTTTCATAAGAGGTGTGAATACTCTTGCTACTGCCTGCAATAATACTTCGTCTTTTCTTGGCTCATCCCTGTCTCCTGCTAATGGTCCAGGTTGCATAAATGTCACACTCTCAAACCCAATGCATGATATCTCAGTTTCCATTTGTCCTTTGCATTTTAAATAGTGAGATAACGCTGAAGGTGACGCCCCGATGCATGAAACCACATAAACATGCTTAACACCTATGTTATACATTTCCTTGGCAGTATTAACGACTAAGGTGAGATCAATCGCTTTTAATGCGGCTTTGCTGCCTGCTTTTTTTAGCGTAGTTCCCAAAGTAATAAAGCCTATTGTTGGTGAGGCTTCTTGTACTTGTTCTTTATTGATTTTCAACTCTGAATCTATCATTTGAACTAGTTTTGAGCTGCTCGCATCTAATGGACGACGAGTGATGCTGTATACATGAGTAATGTCGTCACTCTTCAATGCAAAGTTCAACAAATGGTGCCCAATGAGACCGGTAGATCCCGCAATAATAATCGATGTTGAATTAGACATAATTTACTTCTTAAGCCGTTATTGCTGATACTTTTAGCCTAACCCTTAATGGCCAAGCTGTCCTGCTTTTATACAAAAAAAGCCAGTGAACTTCCTCACTGGCTTCTAAAAATGTTAATTTCAGTGCAATTACGCTTCTCTGAATGGAATGATTAGATCGCCCAACCGCCGACATAAAATACAATTAAAGCGATAGTAATTGAAACAATACCGACGTTTAATTTTTTAAACTCGCCAGCGAATACACGGCCAACTACTAGTGTCGTAAAACCAATCATAATACCTGTTACGATGTTAGCTGAAAGAATAATGAATACCGCACAAACAAGGCCAGAAAGCGCATCAACTGAATCTTCAAAATCTAGCTTCGACACGTTACTTAGCATCAGTAAGCCAACGTACATCAATGCAGGAGCCGTTGCGTAAGTAGGTACTAAGTAACTCACTGGTGATAAGAAAATCATCACTAAGAACAATACGCCAACAACCGTTGCTGTTAATCCTGTTTTACCGCCTGCAGCCGTACCCGCTGCTGATTCGATGTAAACTGCCGCAGGTGCACCACCAACGAGACCAGCCACCATTGAGCTTGCTGAATCTGCTGTTAATGCCTTACCGCCATCAATGATCTTACCGTCTTTATCTAGTAAGTTCGCTTGGCCTGCTAACGCTCGAATTGTACCTGTCGCATCAAATACGGCCGTCATAACCAAAGCAATAACAACAGGAAGAATCGCAGGCGTTAACGCTCCCATAATATCCATAGAACCGATCAATGAGCTGCCATCTGCTGTTTCTAAACTTGGTAGCGCAAAGAACCCGTTGTAGGTGACGCTTGGATCAAAAATCAAACCGATAATTGAGATAGCAACGATCACCAACAGAATGCCACCAGGAACACGCTTCTTCTCTAAACCAAAGATAGCAGCAAGACCTAGTACCGACATAATAACTGAGAATGACTTGATGTCACCTAACATAATCGGTAAGCCTGCATGTGCATTTTTTACGATTAAGCCTGTACCATCAGCAGCAATCAACAGTAAGAAAAGACCGATACCAATACCAGTACCGTGAGCAATGCCTGAAGGTAAGTTATTTAAAATCCACTGACGAACGCCTGTCACCGTAATAAGCGTAAACAAAGCCCCCATGATAAATACAGCACCAAGCGCAACCGGAATACTCACCCCTTGCCCTAACACCAGACTAAACGCGGTAAATGCCGTTAATGAAATAGCACAGCCAATCGCCATTGGAAGATTTACCCATAACCCCATTAGCAATGAACCAAATGCCGCCACTAAACAGGTTGCAACAAATACAGCACCAGTATCAAACCCTGCGGCACCTAACATGCTTGGCACAACGATAACCGAATAAACCATCGCTAAAAATGTCGTTAGACCTGCGATCATTTCTGTTTTCACGCTGCTGCCACGCTCAGAGATCTTAAAAAAACCATCAAGCTTTTTATCTAAATTAGATTGTGGTGCCGTACTCTGTACATTGTTCTGCGACATTAGAACATTCCTTAAAATAGGTAACTGTAAAGTGGAGTTAATTTTCTGCGCGCATTTTTGCATAAACTGAGAGAAATATAAATAAGCAATCGTTACCGTAACAAAATAGCAATCATTTAAGAGCTCAATACTAATCTTTCGTTCAACTTAATCCGTCATTAGGTTGAACGTTTTCAATTTTAATCTCCCAATTTTTACACCCTATAAATTTCAGCATACACGCCAAACTGGTGCAATATTTGCTTACATTAAATAACAGATACTTACAGCCAACGCATGAAGAACAATTAGATATGACGTCAAAAATACATATAAACAATAAAGAGATTCTGTTTCCAAAAGAATACAACTTATTATCCATTACTACCCCTTCAAGCCATATTTCCTACGCAAGTAAAGAATTTTGTGAAGTCGCGGGTTTCACATTAGATGAAATCGTTAATAAGCCTCATAACATTGTTCGTCATCCCGATATGCCTTCTGACGCATTTAAAGATATGTGGGCTCACCTTAAAGAAAAAAAATCGTGGATGGGATTAGTTAAAAACCGTTGTAAAGATGGCAATTATTACTGGGTTGACGCTTTTGCTTCTCCTATTTTAAAAGATGGGGCTATTCAAGAATATCAATCGGTTCGCTTATGCCCTTCACGTGAACACGTTAAAAGTGCAGAAAAAGTGTATGCTGCATTAAAATCAGGCAATAAACCATTAAAAATGAAACTGCCAAGAACGCGTTTATGGCAACGTTATGCGTTAACCCTTATTCCTAACTTTGCAATTTCTGCAGCAATGACTCCAGTGTCACCGTTACTAGGACTAGCTGCTTTTGCTGGGCTCTCACTCATAAGTGCCTATTCGTTAACACGTCGATTAGAAACCTTAACGACTAAAGCCAGAAAAGTGTTTGATAATCCATTAATGGAATTAGTTTATACCAACCACATTGATGATATTTCAGAGATCGAACTGGCGTTAAAAATGCGCCAATCAGAAATCAATGCGGTTATTGGTCGTATTCAAGATTCAAATGAGAAAATTGAAACATTAGCACAATCATCAACAAGCAACTGCCAAGACACTGTAAACAATATTACGATTCAAAGTAAAGAAACTGCACAAGTCGCGAATGCAATTCAAGAAATGAGCGCCTCTGTTAGTGATATTTCAAGAAACGTACAAACAACAGCAGGAGCAACAGAGCATGCACATCAAATAACTGCTGAAGGTATGCTAGCTGTGACCGACACAGTTAAATCAATTGAAATGCTAGTATCACAACTGACCAACGCTTCTACTGTCATTGGTACATTACAAGAACACGGTAATACCATTGGTTCTGCATTAACGGTCATTCAATCTATTGCTGAACAAACAAATTTACTCGCATTAAATGCCGCTATTGAAGCCGCTCGCGCCGGAGAGCAGGGGCGAGGTTTTGCCGTAGTGGCAGACGAAGTAAGAACCCTAGCTCAAAGAAGTCAAGAGTCGACCAAAGAAATCCAAGAAATCATTTTGCATATTCAATCAAGTACGCAAGAAGCCGTACAAACCATAGAAGAAGGTAAAGATCTTTCTGAAGTGTGTGTTGATAACGCTAAAAGATCGGGAAATAAACTGCAAGAATCATTAGATCAAGTCAGTAATATTTCAGAGCAAAATACCCAAATTTCTGTTGCTGTAGAGCAAATGGTCAAGGTAGCAGACGAAATGAACACCAATATTCAATTGATTAATAATGTCAGTTTAGAAACAACCAATCTTGCGAATGGAACAATGGAAGAGTGCCAGACACTTTCAACAACGATTCACTCTCAAGGATCTTTAGTGTCTCAATTCAGAATATTAAGCTAATAAACTCATTTATTAAGCCTAATCTAATAGAAGATTGGGCTTTTTATGCCAACCTCACTATACCTCTTCAATTTATGTCATAATCCTGAAGCATGGGCTTTGCCCTAAGGACTGATTTAAAGGGAAGAAAATGACTGCGACAGCCTATCTTAATGACTTAAACCAACGCTATTTATCAATTCATCGCACCAAAGAGAACTTCTTTTGGGACACCTATATGGGGTTAAGTGATGATCACCAAGGCTCTACTGAAGCCGAGACTGCATGGACGAAATTTTTAAGTAATGCTGATCAAATCTCTGCAATTAAAGAACAAATCGCTCTTGCTGACACAATCGAAAATATCGAAGAAAAAAAACAAACTCTTATTGGGTTAACGGGGTGGTTAGACACTTTTGAATCTCATGCAATTGAATCTGAACAAGCTCAGACTCTAAAGTCAGAATTAATTAAGTTTGAAGCTGGGCTGTTTGAGAAAAAACAAAAACACACCATGACGTATGTGAACGAAGAAGGAAAAACGGTTGAAGGCTCTCTTCCTGTGCTCGCTTCTGTTGTTCGCACTAGCTCTGATGAAAATACCCGTAAGTCTGCACACCAAGCGTTTCTTGGCTTAGAGCAATGGCTATTACAAAACGGATTTATTGAATTAATTAAACTGCGCAACAAATTTGCTCGCTCTCAAGGTTTTGATACTTTCTTTGATTACTCTGTCACCAAAAAAGAGAAAATGAGTGCAGATGAACTGTTTGTCATTTTGGATGATTTTGAAATCCGTACTCGTGATTGTAATCAAATCAGTTTAAATCAACTCGCCGCAGATAAAGGCGATAATGCGTTACTGGCTCATAACTTTGTCTTCTCGTTTGCTGGCGATGTCATGCGTGAATTAGACCCTTATGTGCCGTTTTCTAAATCGCTTCGTCGTTGGGTTGAATCATTCGGTCGCTTGAACATCGAATTCTCTGGCGCAGAATTAACCCTTGATTTATTGGATCGTAAAGGCAAATACCCAAATGGTTTCTGTCATGGTCCTATCCCTTCTTTTTATGATGAAAAAGGTGAATGGGTTGCTGCAAAAGTAAACTTCACTAGTAACGCTAAACCAGACCAAATAGGCAGTGGTTATGATGGTATGAACACCTTATTCCATGAGGGCGGGCATGCTGCACATTTCTCTAATGTAAAAATGAATGCTCCGTGTTTCTCACAAGAGTTTGCACCAACATCAATGGCCTATGCTGAAACACAATCTATGTTCTGCGACAGCCTATTAGAAGATGCAGATTGGCTAAAACAGTATGCTCTCGATGCCGATGGCAATTCAGTTCCTGATTCAATAATCAAAGCGATGATCGACAGCAAACAACCTTTCCGTGCATACCAAGAGCGCAGTATTCTCGTTGTTCCTTATTTTGAACGAGCGCTTTATCAATTATCGGATGAAGAGTTAACACCAGAAAATATTACGGCACTGGCTCGTGCAACAGAGAAGAACATTCTTGGCCTAGCGTGCAGCCCACGTCCATTAATGGCAATCCCACACTTGGTTTCTGATGAAGCCGCTTGCGCATACCACGGTTATTTACTTGCGCACATGGCGGTATATCAAACTCGTGCTTATTTTACAGAGAAATTTGGTTACTTAACCGACAACCCTAAGATTGGTCCATTATTAGCAAAACATTATTGGAATGCTGGTAACAGCGTTAGCCATAACGAGTCAATTATTGCTTTAACTGGTGAAGGTTTTAACGCAAAGTATCTCGCTGATAAGTGTAATTTATCGGTTGAAGAGGCATGGAAGTCGGAGCAAGAGAAGATCGCAGAATTAGCTTCTCGAACTCAAACCGAAGTAGCACCATTAAACGCTTCTATCACTATTATTGATGGCACTAAAACGCTTGCAAGCAATACAGATTCAAACGCAAAAATGTGTGATGACTTTGAGGCCTATATTATGGAAAAATACGGGCGTTAATATAGATAAGTAATCCGTTTATCATCACATAATGGTAAACGGATTATCTCACAATGCC
This sequence comes from Aliivibrio sp. A6, assembly GCF_028765505.1. Taxonomy (NCBI): domain Bacteria; kingdom Pseudomonadati; phylum Pseudomonadota; class Gammaproteobacteria; order Vibrionales; family Vibrionaceae; genus Aliivibrio; species Aliivibrio sp. A6. The sequence goes on from NZ_JARACR010000007.1 coordinate 20,280, forward strand.
GGCATTATAATACTTGGTGAGTTTCTGAAGCGTATTTAATGAAAATAGGATTGTCTTTACTGTCTTGATTTTCTGGACGCCACAACCCTTCCTCTATTCCTTTCACAATTAAGTGAATAACGGCAGAATCAATCGCTGACATTAAGGCGATATTTACAGGCTCGTTATTGGTATAACCTAGCTCAACCTCTAACAACTCCTTGTAATCTACAAACCGAAAAGCACCTGCTGATACTTCATAAGACAATATGGTTTTACTGGTTGTGACACTCGTTAAAATCTTACCGCTACGCACATCAACCGCTCGAATATTTACCGTCACTTGATCCGCTCTATATTGCCCTGAACCTCCAATACCTAAGTATCTAGCCCCTGCACCACCTGTTTTAATATTTGAATCATACGCTACGATTCCTCCCTCAATCATAACATTTGCAGATAATAAAGATGGAAGCGTAGAACCATGATTAGAAATCGATTCTTGCTTTTTTTGAGCAGCCCTAATAATTTTTCTTTCCGTTAATAAGTTTTGCAATCCTTGACGCTCTAGCGGATGAAACCATTCTGAGTCCAGTAATGCCATCGTTAAAAGCGCTGTCCCACCTTGTGGTACTGCCGTTGAGAAGTTACTGTTTGGTTGTGGTTTATACTGTCCCGTTTGGTCTCTAAAATCATATACAGAGACAAAAATTTTCCCTCTTGGCTTAGGTAAAGAAATGAGATCTACATAGCTCGCACCGCGCTGCATTAATGTTGGCGATTCTGAAGTTTCAGGCACGTCAATAGAATTAGAACAACCCGAGATAATAAAAAGTAATAATAATATTGAATATTTCATTGCTGATTCCTTAGCTTAGAAATTAATCGGGAGTAAGACCACTCACTTGTATTTCTGAGGTTTCACCGGTTTCTTTGTCTACAATCTGAATCAGTAAAGCGCCAGAATCATCAACAATGTTTAATATAAAATCATCCGTAATAAGCTGTCCTGTATTACCATTACCTACATCCGCTAATAGCTGACTTATTAGACGAGATTCCAAACTAGAAGTAAGGCGATCTAGTGCCGATTCTTGCTCAAATAATGAGTCATCTTGCGGACCTTTATAATCATTAATTGCATTAGCACCAGCAAAAAGGTGCGATGTATTTAATGGGTTTCCACCAAAATTAGGATTCACAGGTGTGTACACTAATTCACTGGCTTGGCTTAACGGTATAAAGCTAGCTATTATGATGAAAAATATATTCCTTATGGCCATATTAACCCCTTAGATCTCAGGAAGTTCAAGATCATATGTATCTCTAAATAATTTCTCAGTTTGCCATTTTATGATGTATTGATTTACAGCCTCTATCGCTTGATCCGCTTTTTCGTCTGCTTGCCTTTGCCCTGGAGAAAGCGCTCCTCTGTAAACCACTTTATCAAAATGATAAACCCCTATAATGCTGCCAGATAAGGCCGTCGGCCTCTCCTTTACTGTCAAATTCACATCTATATCGTCATATTTGCTGTTCATTTTCATCGAAAAAGCAAAATAAAAATCACGGCCTAATCGCGTTAATGTCCGGTCAATGATCAAGCCTTCAATCTCAATTAAGTCATCAGACTCATCCACCTTATTGGTTTCTAATGGTGTTTTGGATTCGAGAGTGTCTTGAGCGTTTAATGCATTGGAAAACAATGACGTAAAGAACAACAACATGATTAAGAATATCGAGAAAAATCTCATAAAAAATCCTCTTTAAAATCAAATCCTTTAGCCCACATCATTGCTTGTAATCGGTTTTTAACATTTAGTTTTTTAAATATATTATAAAGGTGTGTTTTAACTGTATTTTCACTAACAAAAAGTTCGTTTGCTATATCTATATTTGACGCACCTAGTGATAACAACTTTAATATTTCCTTTTCTCTGCCTGTCAATGATATCGACGTTGACAATATTCCATTTTGTTTCTCTCGATATGAAAATATAATTTCTTTGGTGATTTCTCTAGTAAGCCACATTTCACCACCTATTATTTTTCGAACTCCTTGAGAAATAACATCAATGTTATCAGTCTCATAAAAAGCACCAACAACATTTGGATACTTCATTATATCTTTAGACATATTAGAATCAGTAACATTAAATAGAATCTCTTTAAATCTTAATTTTCTTTTATTAATAATAGATAAGTAGCGTTTGTATTTTTTATCTGTTTGATTTTTTAAATCTAAAATTATAAAAATATCTTCACTGGACTCACCTATCGAACTTAATTCATCAAAACTTAGCGCAACGATATTCATACACGATGATTTTTCTATTAAATCAACAAGTAACGAAGAGTATAAAGTTTGACATGATGATAAGTAATAAAAACTCATACCGAACCCCCGCGATGAATGTTATTTAAATCTAGTTTCATAACTCAACTATATCCAATAAATAACTAATAAACTAATGACTACCTACACCAAAGTCTCACTATTGAGAATACTATAAGAGCAGTAAAAATGAGGGGCCTAATACTTTAGTTTGTTTTTATTTATTCTAAATATCATAAAAAAGTTCATGGTTGTTATTTCTTTAAAAACCATACTTTTTAGGTAACAAAAAACATATTCACAAGAAAAGAGGGATACTGATATGATAAAATTATCAGTAAGTTATCTCTATTTATTACTAGCTGTAAGTAGTTATACCTATGCCACTGGTGATCTAGGAATTAATGAATTTAATGCGCCTGATGAATTGACTCTATTATCTGAACTAAACACTGGTCATGATAATAATGCCATCGTTGAGCTTACCAATTCGACTAATTCTCGGGTAATTATTTTACAGCATAACGTGAATGGAGCAGGAAGTAACAAAGCTAAAGTACAACAAGCAGGTTACAACAATAATGCCAATATAGTACAGCTGGGAAGCAATAACACAGGCCTAATTTCCCAAAATGGAACAAATAATAGTGCTTCTCTTGAGCAATGGGGAACAAACCATGAAGGTGCTATTTTACAAAATGGGAATGACAATATCGCTCATTTAACACAAACGGGTAACGGTAAACAAAATGTAGTAAATCAGACAGGTGATTCAAACATTGCAGCGGCAGTAAATAAAAATAATGGAGCAGGTTTTTCCATTAATCAAACTGGCAATCAAGGAATTATCTTAGTCAATGGTATGGATAGATTTATATCCATCATAAATTAAAGTATTTCAAGGAAGTTTATTATGAAAAATCTAGCTATCGCAATCTCAACCATCTTACTTTCTGGTGCGGTATATGCCGGAAACACGGCCGATGTTGAATTAGTTAACGCTGATGATAACACTGTGAATATTTTCCAGATGTCACCAGCACTAGGTAATGATGCGGACGTATTAATTAAAAACTCAGATGATAATAACGTTGATGTTTATCAAATGGGCCGTCATAACGATGCTGTCGTTAGAGCTCGTAATAACAGTGATGACAATGATCTATTCATTGGTCAACAAGGTCGACACAATGAAGCAGTAGTAAAAGCTCGTCGTCATAGTGATGACAATAACCTTGCTGTGGAGCAACAAGGTCGTCGTAATTTCGGTAAAATTGAAGCATACGACAGTGATGATAACATGGCACTGATTGACCAAGATGGACGCCATAACGATGCTCTAATTGATATGGATTATTCTGATGGCAATATGGTTAATACTATTGAACAAGATGGTCGTCGAAATGATGCGGCTATTTATCTAGATGGCGCCGATGACAATGCGAGTAATACCATTGTACAAGATGGTCGTCGAAATGATGCCACCATTGGTATTTATGGCGGTTCTAATAATGATTCTCTTGCCATTGTACAAGATGGTCGCCGAAATGACTCAACGATTAGTGTTTATGGTGGTTCAGGTAATACTGCTTTAACTGACATCGATGGTCATGATAACGAGACTTATACTGCCTTTTATGGTGGAGCATCGGATAATGACACTGAAATCCTACTAGAAAATGGAGCACTAGAGAATACAGTTTACGCCGTTGTTGTTGGCGGAAATGATAATGAGGTAGATGTACTTATTGATGCCAGCCACGATAACTTTGCTATGGTTAATCAATGGGGCAGTGATTCTGATGCAACCATTAGCCTAGTTAATGATTCTAACAGTAACTTTATTATGGTTAATCAAACTAACAACGATTCAGCAACTGTTATGGCAGATAATAGTAGTGGTAACGGTGTATTTATTACACAATTCTAATTCCATGTTGATAAGTTAATATAATTACAATCCCTATCTATTTTGATAGGGATTTTTATTGTAGAAGCATTAATGATGTTTAATCCAAGTACAATTGTTGAATTAAACGCGCTTGCTCTAATTGATCAATAGTTCCATTATCAATCAGCAATTGTTGATCTTTTAAAATACTAATTAAATCTGTCGGCACAGAATCTCCATTACCAACAATTTCTACGTGACCTGCCTGTACCGTTACCAAATCCGTATTAGCCCTATTATCTACCTGATTATTTGATTGCTCATTGACGCTGAATACATAATCATCTTCAAGGCAAACACCTTCATCATTGGTTCTTCGGCACGTATTACGCTCATCTGTTTTGATAACTAAATGTTGAGATACAGAAGCAACAAGCTCTCCCGGTTGCTCAATAAAGTCAGCATTAGGGGGGATCTGTTGGTACTTCTCTCCAGTAACTGCATAACAAATTAAATCGACAATCCCCAAAGAAAGAATTCTTAAAGGCGTGATACCACAATGTGACGATATTTCAATACCATTAAATGGCGAAGATATGGTTGTAAGTTGCAATTGTTTTGTAGCGACTTTTTTCTCATCCTCTCTATCAACCGTAAGTGCCCGACGAGCGACCAAACCACCTTGACTATGTCCAATTACATGTAGGGATTGATTAGGGTTTTCATTTGATAATTTATTTAAGGCAGAAACCAGTTCGCCGGAGGTTTCTTCTAAACTTTTTCTATCATCGTATTCAAAACAAATGGCTTGTTGATCATATAAACCATAGACATCCGCTAAGGTTTTAAATTGGCCAGCAGAAGCGAAGCAACCATGAGCGATAATGGTTAGCGGCTCATCAGGATTTAAGTGAATGCGATTATCACTCGTATTATTACAATGCTTTAAGCCATCAATCTGTAAGGTTTGTTTGGTTAACATGGTTGGTTCTTCAACCTTATCAATATCATTGACTGAAGCTGACGAACAACCAACTAGGCCGAAGAGTACTCCAACGCAGGCACATCGCAAAAAGTCGATTTGATTCATTAAGTTCATCCATAAACACAATATAAAATAATAATAGAGTATTTTATATTCCATTATTACCCTTAGATGAAGAACATTAACAAACTATTCGACAGCTCTCTTGTTATTGCCGCAGATCAAAGCCAAGAAGGTAACAGCCCAATAACTCTAAATGGGGGAGAAAAGCTCACCTCACGCTTTCTTTCTATTTATTTCTAAAACCAATAAATACCCATTGACAGTTTATAAAAAGCGAGTATTTTCAATGAAGTTAATTATTTGAAGTCAATCGCAAAAAAATTTAGTAAAAACAATGAATTTTTACATTAATAAATCATAAATCACATAAAATATCCATTTGATTAGCGCTTATTTTACTTCCATTAAAAACTTTTATCCGTACACTAACCGACCTATTTACAGTTAATGTTTTGTAACATAAAAAATGACTCGAAACCATACATCAGGATTCACTTTAATTGAGCTAATTGCTGTCATTATTTTGCTCTCAATCATATCAATTAGCGCAAGTAGCTATTTCTCTGGAATTAGTAGCGTTTCGGCACACACATTACAAACTGAATTACTACATTCATTACGCTTAACTCAAACTCGCGCCATGAATAGAAACGGTTACTGTAACCGGTGGCTAATTAATTCAAACCGAGCTCAACAAGTTAGCCTTGATAAAGAAGAACAATGCTCTACATCATTCCCTAATGCTCAAGGTAACACTGAGTATCTTGAAAACGAAGACATCACCTACGTTGCTATTTTAGAAAAACAAAATGCCTACTTCGCCTTACAGATAGGGAATCAATACAATGCACTAGCTACACCTTTTGCTTTTGATTTTGATGTAATGGGACGAGTAATGCAGTGCAAAAACACAACTTGTGAAATTTTCATTAATGCTAAGTCACAAACTAAAATCTGCATTGAAAAAGAAGGATATATTCATGCTTGCTAAACACCAAAAAGGATTTAGCCTGGTTTCAATTGTTCTCTCAATTGTTCTAATGAGTTTTGCCTTAATTATCATAACCACCTCACTCGTTCCTCGTTCACAACATAATGCTGAACTAATGTATTCAACAAAAGCCGCTGAACTTGGTGCCGCGGTAATGGATGAAATATTAGGTCGCCAATATGATCAAAACAGTGGTCCTAATGGGGGCTTGCCTGTATGCGAGCCGACCAAAAAACCTTCTTGTACAGTTCCTAAAAACTTAGGCCCAGATGAAGAAGCTAACGAAGATAAAACAACACGAACACTCTACAACGATGTTGATGACTTTAACGGCTTAACTGGATCTGTAAAAGATGTGTTAGGCAATGATTTAGCAGGTATCTACCCTAACTTTTCTATTTCTATTGAGGTTTTCTACGACGCTAATTTAGATGGAAAACCGGATGCTATCAGAGGAAACTTAAAGCGTATAGTTGTCGATGTAATAGACCCATCTGGTCAGCATTACGCTTTTTCAGTAATTCGAGGTAATTTTTAATGAAACGCTCCCTTGGATTTACTCTACTTGAAATGATTGTTTCAATTGTCTTATTGGCCGTCGTTGGGCTTTCTCTCAGCGCGATTATTCAGCACAGCATGTCTATTTATGCCGATACCACTACCCGTGAAGAGTTGCTATTACAAGGCCGTTTTGTCACAGAGCGTATGCACAAAGAAATTCGTGATGCCGTACCAAACAGCGTACAAATCAACCAAACAACACAATGCATTGAATGGTTACCAATCACCAATACCGCAGTCTATGAGGCACTGCCATTAGCACCAGAATCTGCAAATACGATGAGAGTGTTACCTGAGCATGGTTTTGTTCAATCAGAACGCGTGGTTATTATGCCAATCAATGCTCAAGACTTACTTGATGATATACCAAGCAATGGTGTAGATCGTGTCGCTGAAATTAAAGAAGCAAAATTCAAACAAACAGCAAAATCAAAAAACATGGTGGAGTTGACCTTTACTCAAGAAACCAGTTTTACGGCAAACTCCCCTGCCCATCGCTTATTTGCTTACAAAACCCCTGTGGCTTATTGCTTAGAGGGCAGCCAATTATATCGTTATGCTAATTATCCGTTGTCTCGCAGTGAACTTTCTCCTGCTGAATTAAGCATAGGAGATCGTGAAATAATGGCTGAAAAAATCAAAAGTGTTCAATTTGATGTTAAGCAAGCTTCTCTCGTGCGTAATGGCTTAGTAAAACTGCAATTTGTCTTTAGTGATAATAATGAAGAAGTGAGGTTGGATCATGATGTCCTTATCGCAAACACGCCTTAGTCGTCAAAATGGCTCAGCACTTATTCTTACTGTTTTTGTTATCGTTATTGTTGGTTTTCTGGCTCTTATGGCAACGAAAAACCAACAGAAAATGAGTACGCATATCGTGACTTCTATTATGGGCACGCGAACTAATATGGCAGCTCAATCTGGCTCTCAAATTGAGATCAGTCGTTTCTACATGGAAAAAACAGGCAGTTGTTTTACTACTGATAATCCAGCAAGTATTTATACATTTAAAGGCGAAGGCTTATCGCAATGTACAGCAGAAGTAAAATGTACACCTATTGGCAAACTAGATTCAGGCCGAGAAGTGTACAGCTTAACCAGTACAGCAACATGTAAATTTGGAACCACCACCTTACAACGTATTATTGAAGTAGGTATTCGCAGTGATGACTAAACTTTTCTCTCGCTCACTCATTATTTCAGCCTTTAGCTTATGTTTGATGCCACTGAGTGCATTTGCTTTTCCGACAATAAACTCAAGTATTTATTTTCCAGATGTTGCTCAAGGACATAAAAGCTCTGGGGAAAGTTGTCCGTACACCCAATTAGAACTCAATAACTCAGCAAAGATTAATGAAACTCAAGGGGCGGCATTAAATTATTGCTCTAGTAACAAAGGAGCTGGATTACCAAGTAATAGCTGTGATGATGGGCATGGTAGTTATCAACCTTGTGAAATCACAGGCAAAGCAACAACTTCTTTATCGCTAGGTAATTTTCAAACTCACTATTCTCCTAAAAATGAAGTCTGTAACTCTGGGCAAGAGGAGTTTAAGTCAAAGAAATACAATCGTATTGAGTTACGTAATTCATGTCGCGCTAGTTTTAAAAACTCAAGCGGCACTACTTATATTAGTAGCTTAGATCTAGAAGATAATGTGACTCTTACCCTACTATCCGGCGACTACTGGATTACTCAAATCTTTACCAGCGGCAACGCGCACATTAAAATTTCAGGGAGTGTTCGTTTATTTGTTTATGATAATTTTCTTCTAAATAACAATACGAAAATGACTCTAGAACAAAATGCCTCACTTACTGTTATTGGATTTAATAATATACAACTAAATAACAATGCCTATCTAGAAGGCTATGTGTATGCGAATAACCTTCTTTCATTAAACAATGATAGCCATATCGATGGTCGAGTCTCTAGTAAGAAATTATTTATGGAAGATAATAGCCGTATCAATAAAGCGACAACGCCACCAGAACCAGAAGCTTACCCTATACTATCTCTACGCTTAGATGAAGACTCGTGGAACGGTTCGATTGGAGAGGTTAAAGACAGCTCTGGCAACGGCTATGACGGTATCGCTATTAATAACCTTTCTCCTCAAAAAGACAACCCAGCCCTGCCTATCGATGTAGCAAAGATGGGGACTTGTGGCTATGGCGCTTTTAATAAATCACAACAACAATACATTGAAGTTCCGAATAACAGTAAACTGTCTAATGAAGATACCATTACGGTCAGTGCATGGATAAACCCAAGCTCATACCCTTCTAGCGGTCGCCTTAATACCATTATCTCGAAAAATGGTAATTATGAATTTCATTTAAACTCACATGGCCAAGTCAATTGGTATTGGGAGTTAAAAAACTCTCGCTACCCTATGAACCTAACGACGACACAAAGCATTCCCAAAAACCAGTGGTCGCACGTTACCATTCGTTATAACGCTCACGATAGAAATAAAGCCTCGATTTTTATTAATGGCGAAAAAGTAAAATCCATTACTGAAGACGTCTCTCCACTAAAGCACTTACAGGTAAATAATCAGCCACTACAAGTAGGTAATGATTATGATTTAACTCGTACTTTTAATGGCTTAATTGATGAAGTAAACGTATTTGATCAAGCCTTATCAGACGATCAAATTGAACAGCTATACGAGCAACGCCACCCATGTCCTGATGTGGTTTTGCCTACCTGTTATGAAGATAATTTTAATAATGGAAATTTAGACAGCAATTGGGTGACGAGTTCTAGTAGTGGCAGTTTTATTCCTAAAATAATCAATGGCCGATTACAATTAACTCAAGCAAGAAGAGCACAATCAACGGCTTCTTCTTATCAATATTTATACCCTGCTCTTGGTAACAAGATAGAGGTGGAGTTCGATTATATGGCGTATGGTGGCAATGGTGCTGACGGCCTTGCTATTGTATTTTCTGATGCCGAAATAACCCCTCAAGCTGGTGCATTTGGTGGGCCTTTAGGCTATGGATTTAAGAGAAATTCAGAAGCAACAAAGCCTGGTTTTACTGGTGGGTGGCTCGGTGTAGGTTTAGATGAGTATGGTAACTACTCTAAAGAAGGTGGTTCTAAAAACCACAACTCTTACTATACCAATCAATCTGTTGTACTCAGAGGATCAGGCCAGCAATACTCTGGATATAACTATATAGATGGAGAAAAGGTTTCTCCAAATATTGACGGAAATAATGGCAACTATAATACCCATCGTTATCGTATTACTATCGACTCAAGACGTAATAATACAGCTAATGTAACCGTGGAACGAAGTGTAGAACCTAAGGGAAATTCTCCTCGTTTTAACAAAATCATTGGGCCGATAAATGTACTGAGCTCTCAATACAATCAAGATGAAACACCTGAAAACTTCATCATGTCTTTAACTGGTTCAACAGGGCAGTTATATAACACTCATGAAATAGATAATTTCAAAGTGTGTGCTCTGTATTCAAAACCGATTGGAGAGCAAATTGACCATTTTGAATTTGACCACTCAGGGCAAGGTTCTACTTGTGATGTATCTAACGTAACATTGCGAGCGTGTGCTGATGCCTCTTGCTCAAGCTTATTTACCGATGAGATTAATGTCACTCTTAATACCAGTAACTTAGGCTCGGATGGTTATTGGCTTGGTGGAAACAATATCACAATGAAAAATGGTATTGCGAACCTGTCCATAGGTAAGCCAACTCAAGGGAATGTGAGATTGAATGTTGATAGCTCATCTCCCTCAACAAAACCATTCAGCAACACCTTATGCAGTATCAATGGTGGTTCATTGAATAGCCAAAACTGTACTATCAATTTCAAATCTGAGGGATTAACCGTTACTGTTCCTGATAAATTAGCCAATAAACCCGTGACAGCAACCATTAAAGGCTGTGGTAATTCCTTTACGGGCACAAAGAACATTCAATTATGGTCTGATTATATTTCACCAAGTAAACAGAATATTATTGGTTCGCCAAGCCTATATGGCCTTGTTAATAATTCATGGAATGAGATAGGAAAACAAGAAGCGTCTCCGACTACATTTACGTTAAATTTTGCCAATAATGAGGCTCAAATTACGTTAAATTATATCGATGCTGGGCAACTGCAACTCAATGCTAAATACGCAAAATCGTATAACCAAGATATTGAAGGCAGCGATCAATTTGTCAGTTTTCCTGTTGGCTTAAGTGCGTCAGTAAGCGATAAAAACAATTCAAATGCTAACGGTCTTTGTCAATCAGAAGACACGAATTGCTCTATTTTTGCTCATGCTGGTGAAGAGTTTAACTTAAACATTAAGGCTCACGCATGGGAGAAGGATAACGACACCAATTTAACTGATAACCCAGTCACACCAAACTATGCTCAAAATAATTTAATACTAGACCACACACTTATTGCTCCTGCCCAAAACATTGGTGGCAATACAGGGAATTTATTGGTTAATACTTATGATCATGCTGCAAAACAAGGCAGCACAAATACGTTTAAGCAAAGTATTAGTGAGGTCGGTGTTTTTGATATATCTGTCACGCCACCACCCGGATATCTAGGCAGTAATGCATACCATATTAAAGCAGCGAATACGGGGGCCATTGGTCGATTTATTCCGGCGTATTTTAGCTTATCTGCTGAGCAACCTACCATCAAAAATGCCTGTGGTGACTTTACTTACATGGGACAAACATTTGAGTTTGATACCTTACCAACATTAGAGTTAACACCACTGTCTTACACTGGCGGTCGTTTACAAAACTACAGTATCGGCCAATGGTGGCGCTATAACAAAGAGTGGGATTTTAGAACCTATTCAGCTTCACCCTCCAATATTGAGGTGATAGACAGTGACTCACTCTCTATCCTTGGGCTACGCGCAGGCTTTGCTTCTTCTGGTAATGTCGTTAAATTGCCTCTACAGAATAAGGTACAACTGCAAAATGCCAAACTGCGTTATAACAAACCGTTTGATCCGATATCACCAACCAATGACACCATCACTTTAGCGCTTACTGCTGAAGACATCGAAGATCAAGATGGCGTTTGTTATAAGTTAAATACCACAGGAAATTGCCTTAATTATAATTTCCCTGCCACGCCTGAGCATCAGCAAAAGTGGGGACGAATTACAATGGAAGATGCGTATGGCTCAGAGTTAAATGCACTTCAATCGAGAATTGAGACTGAATATTACGATTCTGGTAGCTTTATTCGTAATGATGCTGACTCCTGCACAGTACTCGCAATATCTGATTTTTCATTTGATGTGGGTAAAGATCCAAATGCCTTGCCTGTAGGAAAAGGAACAACAGCTGCAAGTTTAACTAGTACCAACATAAATGATGAGATAACAAGTATGGACTTCACAGCCCCAGGAAATGGAAATCAAGGGCAAGTCATTCCTACTTTGTCGTTAGTTAACCTGCCTTGGCTACAGCAAGACCAAGACAATAACGATTCTTTTGAAGATTTCATTAAAGCAACCATACATTTTGGGATTTATCGCGGAAGTGATCGTATTATATGGAGCCATGAACAAACCAACTAAGTTCATACAGATAGCCATAATTAATAAGGAAACATCATGAAAGACGATTACAGCTACCCAATTGGAACAAAAGGTCAACCTTGGGGTGAAACCGAAAAAGCCGCATGGCTTGCAACAATGACAGTAAAACGTTCATACCAAGATGAAGTTGTGACGAAAATTCAAGCATTAGCAGAGCGTTTTGATGTTTCTCAATATGGCGCATTATCGTATGACGAATCGCGCTTTCCATTATTGTGCATTAAAACTCGCCAATGGGATAATGCGAAACCAACACTATTAATTAGCGGTGGTGTTCATGGCTATGAAACTTCAGGCGTTCATGGTGCATTGCAATTTGTAGACACTAAAGCTGAGCATTACAGCCAATGGTTTAATATTGTCGTTGCCCCTTGTGTTAGCCCATGGGGTTATGAAGTGATTAATCGTTGGAACCCAACAGCGACGGATCCAAACCGTTCTTTTTATGCAGATAGCCCTGCTGAAGAATCGGCAGGATTAATGGCATTAGTTGCATCACTTGGAACGCCTATTTTTGCGCACATTGATCTGCATGAAACGACAGACAGTGATGAAACAGAATTTCGCCCTGCATTAGCTGCACGCGATGGCCTAGAATACATTGAAGGTTACATTCCTGATGGTTTCTACACGGTAGGTGATACAGAAAAACCAGCAACGGCATTTCAAACAGCCATCATTGATTCTGTTCGTACCGTTACGCACATTGCACCACCTGATGAGAATAATCAAATTATTGGCTCTGATGTGGTTCAAGAAGGCGTAATTGAATACCCAACGAAGAAGTTAGGTTTGTGTGCAGGTCTAACGGATGCTGATTTTGTATCGACAACTGAAGTGTATCCAGACAGCGACAAAGTAACAGCACAAGAGTGCAATGATGCACAAGTTGCCGCCATTGTTGGTGGCGTTGAGTATCTATTAGCCCAAAAGTAATAAATACCCCCTTCTATTTAGGAAATAGATGATTCGGATCAAAAAGAACACCTTTTGAATGATTCATCTATTTCCTATCAGGATATCGTACACTTAGTAATCATAAGAAAATTAATATATAGAATTATTAATAAATTGTAATATATCCCACTAAAAAACACCCTTACTTACAATATTTATACGATGAAAAAATAAAAAATTCGTATTTTGTTACATTCTCTTAATGGTAAAATACTTGGAGTAATTATCTAAAAGAGAATCCTTATGTGGAACAAATTAAATAAGTCCATGATGTTTTGCCAAATGATGTTTGGCTTATCATTTTATGGCGTAATGGTTATATTAACTCGCTTTTTCTTAGAAGAACTAAACTATAGCGAAGCTGATACCATGATGGTAGTCGGTGCCTTTTCATCTATTGGCCCTCTATTTGCTATCGCCGGTGGCTTTATTGCCGATAAATTTTTAGGCGCTTACCGCTCATTAACCATCAGCTACCTTGGTTTCTCTGTGGGTTACGCTTTACTTGTCTTAGGCTCATACACCACCAATGTTCCAATGGCATTATGCGGTATTGCATTAGCAAGTTACGGCCGTGGTTTAATGTCTCCTTCTTATCCAAGCCTTTATAAGCGCACCTTTGATACCCAGGAACATTTTGAAAACTGCTACCCTGTAAACTACTCAGTAAATAATGTAGGTGCGTTATTGGGCCAGTACTTGTTCCCTATGTTCGTACTAGTGCTTGGTTTCCATGGAAGCTTCATGTTATCTGCTATTCTTGCTTTCTTTGCATTAGTGACATTAGTGGTTTTCCGTAAATCATTATTAACTGTTGGTGCGGATATTGACCAACAACCAGTAAGCTCTAAAAACTGGGCTGCATTTTTAGTTACCTCTATTGCTATGATTGCATTGGTATTCTTCATGTTCTCAAACATGGACATTGGCCAAAACATTGTTTACGCCATTGGCCTTACCGCTATTGGTTACTTCATTTTCTTAATGATCAAATCTGAGAAATCAGACGCATTAAAAATGGGGACTATCCTTATCGTTACAGCACTGACCACAGCTTTCTTTGTTTACTACGGTCAAATGATGACATCAATGACCATGGTAACCATCAATACTATGCGTGGTGACCTATTCAACCTAATCCCTATTGCACCAGAAGCATCAATGGCGATGAATCCATTATGGTGCATTGTCGCTGGCCCAATCATTGCGATGACATTTTCTGCTCTTGAGAAACGTGATATTCATTTCTCAACAGCAACTAAAATTGGATTTGCCTTCATTCTAACAGCCATTGCTTTTGGTATTTTAACCATGGCGGTAATGAGCGTGGGCGAAGATGTAATCATTCGTCCTGAAGTGTTCCTATTAATTCACTTCTTCCAAGCGTTTGCTGAAGTGATTGTAGGCAGTTTAGTGGTTGCATTCATTCTGTCTGTTGCACCAAAACACATCGAAGGCTTTTCTGTCAGTCTATTCTCTGTTGCGATGGCGTTAAGTGGCATTATTGGTGCGGTATTCTCAACCTCTATCGCTCAAGAGAAAGGCCAAGTGATCACCCAAGAGTTTGTGCAAACGGTTTATGGCGGTTATTTCCAGCTATTAACCATTCTAGCGGTTGTGATGGTTGCAGTTGCTTTTGTTGCTTCATTCATTATTCGTAAGATGCTTGAAAGTAGCAAACATGCAGAAACAGCAGAACTAAAAGAACAAGAAATGTAATTTCAACCTCTTTTTAAATATCATAGCCTTACTCTGTATTTTTATAGAGTAAGGCTTTTTTATACCAAACTATCTATTTACCAATTGTTGTCCCCATCGTTTCAACATCGCTTGAAGTTCTTTTAATTTATAAGGCTTATTCAACGCATCGTCCATTCCTGCAGCAATACACAGATCCACTTCCATCGATGTCGTCCCCGCAGTAAGCGCAATGATCGGCTTATTATACCCGCTCTCTCTTAGCTGTTTTGTCGCTTCAAAACCATCCATTATTGGCATTCGACAATCCATCAGTACAATATCAACGTCATTCTTATTTAAAAAATCAATGGCTTGCTGCCCATTATCGGCAAACTCTGGAATCACACCAATCTTAGCTAACATCATCTTTAAAATGGTCTGATTCATCTTAATGTCCTCTACCGCCAAGATAGACAGTTGCTCAATAGGAAAGGAAGAACCAACCTCGTTCTCATTACTCCTTTGCTGAATCGAAGGCTCATTAAGTGGAATGACTACCTTAAAATCAGAACCAACACCGTCCTCACTTGAAAACGAAATATCCCCATACATAACCGAGACCAAAAACTGACAAATAGATAATCCAAGACCAGTCCCTTCAAACTGCCTTTGGCTCGAATTATCCACCTGACTAAAAGGATCAAAGAGACTGCTTTGCTTATCTTTAGGAATACCACATCCCGTGTCTGAAACGATTATTTGTAGTGCATTATTAACCCAAGAAACCGATAATATGATCTTGCCTTCTTTGGTAAATTTAATCGCATTACCAATTAGATTTACAATAATTTGTTGAATTCGATCTACATCACCTTGCAACATTTCAGGGAGATTAGGAGTCACATTGACTTCAAAGGTCAGTCTTTTTTCTTCAATTTGGCGAGTGAAAATTTGCTGAATAGTCGATATAAGTCGACTTGGTGCAAAATTATCAACTTTAAGATCTAGCATTCCTGCACTCATCTTACTGAAATCAAGTAAGTCATTAATGATAACTCTAAGCATCTCACCTGACTGATGTACAGTCTCAAGCAAAGTACGCTGATATGGAGTAATAACGGTATCTTCCATTAACTCTGCTGACCCTAGCAGCCCGTTAAGCGGTGTTCTTAGTTCATGGTTTATCATGGCAACAAAGTCACGAGTTGCTTGTTCTGATTTCTCTGCTCTTTGCTTCTCTTTAAGTGTTTCCTCTAATAATTTTTGCCTCTCAAAAGCGGCACTGAGCATCTCAGAAAACAAACCAAACTGATTCTCAATGGTGTCATACCATGTAGAACTCGGAGGCTGAGTAAACATAACTTGCAGCGATCCACATTGCACATCATCTTGATGAAGGTAAACAATCAACTGAGTACACTCCACATTCCAATCTAAAGAGTGCTTAGATACAGAGAAATCACTAAATTGAATGCTCTTATCGGTATAGAAAACACTAATATCATGCTCTTGTGTCGCTAGGCTTGAAGAAAGATGAATCGCTTGTATTGGCTCAATATTAACGAGATCTTCAAGTAATCGTTTCAATAGGCCTTTGGTTAATTTCTCTTGCAGTAATCGCTGGCTATACTCAAAAAAAAGAGCCTCAAGATAGCTTTTAAATTTCAATAGAGCCACATCATTCTCAGCCTGCTTTTGCACCATAAGTAACGTATCTTCAACTAACTTTTTGGCGCTATAAAGCTCATTACTTTTCTTTTCAAGTAAGGTTTCTGCGGCTTTACGAGCTTGCTTTTCTCGCTGAATTTTCCGGTTTAACAGCTCTATCATTTTCTCGCTATCCATCTTTATCTCCTTAATGAAATTACACTTTCAATAAAGTAAAACGAACTTGAGAACCATCTTGCTGTATCGCTTGCATATGAATATCTATATTTTCATTGAAGTGCTCAGCACACCCTTGGATCAATCCAAAACACACATTAGAAAAACAGCGTGCAGAAATGTAATCCATCACCATTTCTGATTCTGTATTAGAAATAAAAACAAACTCTGGCGGGCTTGCTTGTGCATACAACTTCTTCACTTCAAGATGAATATAGCTTTCTACTTGTTTAATAAAATCAAACGTATTGGACGATTTACCTTCCAAACTTGGCATACTGTTATAAAGAGTAAGAAAAACCGACTTTCCATACACTTGTTGTAAATCTTCAATACTAATATTAGTTAATTTGCTTAATGATACAATCAACTTAACTAAGTCTTTATGATCATAAGTACCGACAGCGGTATACACACCCTCATCACAGCTGTCATCCAGCATTTTCTGACAGACTTCTAAGCCAAAAGTATCTTCAACTAACTCTAAAAACTCTGAAAAAATAATCCCTTTCATATTTGATCCTATTTACAAACTAGCTTTATCTAAGTGTAGGAAGTAATAACTAAATAAGGTAGGTTTATCTTTGATTTTAAAATGTAAATCTAACAAACAGATAATGCTACTGTTTGATATCACACATTGATCCCCCTAAAATACTGCATCAATCTCTGAGGATGCAGTATGAGTAATAAGTTGACTTTTCTGCTTCTGTTTCAGCATTTATCAAAATAAAGACACGACATTTAGCTTTAAGTCTATACACTGGCCTCAATATTTATAAAAGTTAGTATATAGAGCCCCCCTCTTATGAAGCCAACACTTCCATTAATGTCATTACTTACTCTTCTTAGCGGTTGCCAGCTAGAAAGCACTCTAGAACCAGAGGCTATTCAGTGCAGTAACAATGAGTTCTTATTGTCATTACCAGAAGACATTCCTGATTATCGTCACGCCATGGCTGAGTTTTCACAAATTGGTGGCGAAAACCCTCTTAATTCAATGAGTTTTGTCAGCCAATGCATACCTAAAACGTCTTTTAAAGACCTTGCCGAGAACAGCGCTAAAGCGATCTTATCTTCGAACTATAAAAGCACAGGTCAAGTCGTTCATTTTAGAATTAAAAGCAATGTTGCGTACGTAGAGCTCGCCGCTCATACCAACCATTGGGCGGGCTCTTCCGCTGCACTGGCTGCGGTAGATCCTATAATTAAACGTAATCTGTTTTTAAACAGTAAAGTTGAAGACGTTATCGTTGGTGAAATTACCGACTAATTTAGCTAGCACCTTCCTTTATTGGTAATATTATGCATAAAAATCATAGAGTCTTTGAAAAATAGTCATTTGCCTCATAGGCAGCCTTTCTCTACTATGCGCGCTCTTCTTTTTTAACCCTAAGAGCGCAGCATGTTTTCACAATCCATTTTCGCTCAATTGGTCAGAATGAGTGTGTTATTAGTTTTATCCCTTATTGCCGTTCATAACTCACCTGCTTTGTTGAATTTATTAGCTCAACAAGCCGTAAATAGTGGATGCCACCAGCAAACAGGTCAAGACGATAGCCATCAGCATTCTCATCATCACCATTAAGAGCACATTATGAGTATTTTTCGTTTTCCACCACTAGTATGGCTTGGGATCGGGATTTTAATTATCAGTCTAGGGATCAGACAATCATTCGGCATTTTTATGATGCCAATTTCAGAGCACTTCCAAACCGGTCGTGAATTTTTCAGTTTTGCTATTGCCTTACAAAACCTTTTATTTGGTATTTTCCAACCATTTATAGGCATGGCATCTGACAAATGGGGCTCAAAGCGCATCATTATTATGGGTGCTATCGCTTATGCAGCTGGCCTTGCTTTAACGTCTATTGCCACTGAATCAAGCATGCTTTATGTCTCTTTAGGGGCTCTCGTTGGTCTTGGATTAAGTGCAACAAGTTATGTGATCATTTTGGGCGCGGTTGCCAAAGTCGTTCCTGCTGAACACGCGGCAAAAGCCTTTGGCTTAACCACAGCAGCAGGTTCATTTGGGATGTTTGCTATGATCCCTGGTGCACAAACATTATTGCATGACTTTAACTGGCAAATCGCAATGCAAGTATTTGCGATGTTATGTGCATTGATGGTGGCTTTTGCGCTATTTATGAAAACCGCAAAACCATCATCACAAGGCACGACAGTAGAAGACACTCAAACCCTAACAGAGGCATTAAAAGAGGCCTTTTCACACAAGGGCTACTGGTTAATACACGCAGGTTTCTTTGTGTGTGGTTTTCATGTGATGTTTATTGCAACGCATTTACCTAGTTATTTGGCAGATAAAGACTTACCAGCCTCAAGCGCAGCAATGGCACTAGCTTATGTGGGTATTTTTAATATCTTCGGATCATATTTCTGGGGGATGATGGGCGATAAATTCAACAAGCGTCACGTAATGTCTGCACTGTATTTTGTTCGTACTGTTGTCATTGGTGCGTTCGTCACTTTACCTGTAACAGAGCATACGGCGGCTATCTTTGGTGGCGCCATTGGTTTCTGTTGGTTAGGAACAGTGCCATTAACCTCTGGTTTAGTTCGCCAAATATTTGGTGCTCGTTACTTATCAACCTTGTATGGTTTAGTTTTCTTTACTCATCAGGTTGGCAGCTTTTTAGGCGCTTGGGCTGGCGGTCGTATTTATGATTATTACGGTTCATATGAGCCAATCTGGTGGTCTACGGTTGTTCTGGCTTTCTGTGCGGCATTAATTCATTTACCAATTAATGATAAACCAGTAGAAAGGCTGAAATTACAAACCGCGTAAGTACGTTTCAGAACAAGGCAGCACACTACAACAAAGCCGATACCATCTATATGAGCATGTGTATCGGCTTTTTGTTGCCTGTTAGCTTTTATTAGTTAATATAAGCTTTCAAACTCAGGAATCACTGACTTTCCTCTTAACAAAAGAAAGTTTAGAAAGCGAGATGTCGATGTCGTAATGATTTTGTCTTCCGCAATCTCGTATTTTTCAAGCAATGTTATCGCAAGATCTAACCGTGCTATTTCCTCACAAAAATGAGCATCAGAGCCTGTTGTAAAATACACACCAATCTCTTTGCCTATTTCTACAATTTTATCGCAGCGAACATCACTTCCTTTACGGCTTTTCCCTGTTAGCGACGTATTATTTACCTCTATCGCAACGTTATACTCTTTTGCACACTGTAGCACTCGTTCAATATCAAATGGATAATTAGGGTTTCCTGTATGACCAAGCACATCAATACGCCCACTTTTAATCACATTAATCAAAGCAGCTGTATGTTCAGCCTCACTCGCTGGAGCAAATACAGGCTCATGAAAGCTAGCAATAACCCAATCGAGGTGTTGATCTGACGAGAGTGGGAGGTCTATTTCACCTTTCACATTTAATATATTCGCCTCAACACCACGAAGAATACCGACGTGATGAAGAAAACGGGGCAAAATTCTCTGATTATTGAAATACCAGTAATGAGGGGCACCCGGCATTTCTGGAGCATGATCAGTGGTGCAAAGCAGTTTTAGCCCCTTGTTCTGTGCAGAGTGTGCATTTTCAATGATCGTACTATAAGCATGACCACTCGCAAGAGTATGGGTATGAGTGTCTACAACGATATTCATGATGCTCTCCTACTGAATTTCAAACGACCCATTTTGATGCATATACAAATTTAAATTCGCTTTAACTGAATGCGTTAATACTTTCTCTACATTTACCGCGTCTGAATCCTCGTAAAAAGCTAAAGCCTCTTCTTCTGATACTCCACCTCGTATTTTACGATTAACTAACCTGTCCTTTAAGAAATTCGGATCAGTATCAATAAACACAGTAAAGTCAGCAAGCTTATGTAAATCACACCAAACTGGCTCATTGAGCAATAACCAATTGCCCTCTACCACCACAATATTCTGTTCAACTTGAATCGCATCATCAACCGGATCATGCAAGTTACGATCATAATATGGCCACTTTGGCGATTGAGTTTTTAACCTTTTCAACTTACTGATCAAGTCGGTTAAGTTAAAGGTTTCAAATCCACCTTTAATACTTCTTAATGAAACCGTTTCACCATTTCGTTGTGCAGTATTGCTTTCTAAGATTTCATTGGTGTAATGAAAGCCATCAAAAGGCAATACTTGTAATGGTTCTACATTTGGAAGTTGATGAGATAAGTGCTCCCAAAATGCGGCTAACGTTGACTTACCACTACCCGGAGGCGCACAGAGAAAAATAATGACTCGCTCTTCTTGCTCTTGGTACAAACGGGTAAATTTTTCGACTAACGGTTTATGAATCTTAGTAATGTCTTTATCTGGGAAAAATGCTTTTGTATCAAAACCACTAACGTTTAAATTCACTTTCATTACGAAACCTTATTGAGTGATTTCCTCTTCAATTTTTTCTAATAACATTTCACAAGAAAGCTTGAGAACGGTTTTTATTAGAGATTCATATCTCATTTGAGAAAAGACTTCAAAAGAAGAAAACTTTAACTGATTGATTGACTCAAGATAAAAGCTGTCTTGCTGTGTTGATAATACCGCTTGATTACTAATGAAGTCATAAATCACATCATCACCAAATGATACGTGATTAGGCTGACTCTGTGCATACTCTAAAACTTGTGCATACAAGCCTATGTCTGCATAAGTTTGTATTGAGATTTTTCCCATCGCCAAGACTAATTTAGATACCACATCAGTTGTCACAAGCGGACCATCTTCTTTTAAAAGTGGCTCGACCGCATGCTCCCTAACCAATTCATCTTGAACAAAGACTTTAGGGAGTAATGCTTTTAATTTGAGATTAACTAATTGATTAGACAGCACAAGAAAAGAGGTCGCATCCTCACAATCCTCTAGCGCTTCTAACAATTCAACTTTTTGTGACAAGGCTTAAACCTCTCTGTATGTGGTAACCCCTAGAGGCTACCACATAAAGTTAATAGAATTAAACGCTTAAGCTCACGTCGTAGAACTCTAGTAATGCTTTTTCTGCATGTTGATTCCACACATAATTATTCTTCGCTAAAATCACATCCAACTCAGCAAAAAATGAGTCTTGATCTGCAAGTGAAGCAAAATTATCAATGGCTGTTAGTGGTAAATCAATATGTGGATAAATCAGCTTTTTACCACCTGGAATATCCAACTGATTTAAAATGGTATGGGGCGCAGATTGTAAGCCTCCAACATGAGTAATCATGAACGAAGGGTTAATATTACCTTTAGCTGATAATTCTAAAGACTCCACCATATCACCTGTAGAACCGCCTGATGTTCCCACAATATGCGTTGATTCATAGTGCACGTTATAGAAATTAAATGGCACTTTAAACTCTTTATCCGTAGGTCCTGCAAAGAAATTTAAGCAACCATCGTTACCTAAAAGGGCATCGGCCTGCTCTAACACTTGTGCAACCGCAGCATATACCATTACATCATCATACCCTTGATCATCGTTCAGGGATTTAAGATAAGTAACCGGATCTTCCATTTCTATCGTGTTGACATAAATCAGTTCAATACCTTGTGCTTTTGCTGCACTAACAGGGATCAAACTTTCAGCACGGGATAAGCGATCTTCATCAATATCCGTAACCACAATTCGTCTTGGTTTTACTGACCCATTAATCGCATAATCAATCGCACCTATCCCCATAGGCCCCGCACAAGCAAGTAACGCCAGCGTTCCCCCTTCCTTGATACCCATATGATGCTCATACACAAACTGCGTGGTGTGATAACTTGCGTGGAAAGCACCAATAATGCATGACATTGGCTCAGCCAAAGAGGCATCGGCGTAATATGAACCGTCATAAGGCAATACGCAGCCTAAATCGATAGCAATTTTAGGAATGATAGAATACGTTGCATTTCCACCAAAAGTTTCATAACTATAACCCGCAGAATAACCTGTTGGTAAACCCATTGCTGGTTGAAGTACAAAAGAATCACCCGCTTTAAATTGATCTCTTAAATTTTCACCAACTTCAACAATTATTCCTGCATATTCATGACCTGTAATAACAGGAACTTCATCAATATTTTCTGGTACTCGCTTATGTTGACTACCAAGTAATGCCGCTTTATATGTTGATAAACATACGCTGTTTGAAATATTTTTTACCAGTAATTCGTCGGTAGAAATTGACGGTAATTCAAATGTTCTTAATTGGATGTCTTTCTCACCACAAATAACCGCAGCTGTTGTTTGTACCATAATTTTTTCTCCTACTTGGGGGACATACCACCCCCCAGAAATAAATATTGTTAAGCCTGTTGTGTCTCAATCGTATTGAGTAACTCGTTAAGTGCAGGGTCATTAAGAAAGTTGGTAATCGTAATCACAGGTAATCCTGTCGCTTTAATTGCACGCTCTTCTAAACTTTCATGAGTTACAACAACATCCGCATCACTTGGTACTTTTTCTATCGCAAAGTTTTTAACCTCAATGTCATAACCCGCTTTAACTAATTTTCTCTTAAAGGTTGAAGCCCCCATTGCGCTTGACCCCATTCCCGCATCACAAGCAAAAGCGACAAATTTAATTGGTTGTGCTTCTGCTTTTTCTACTGATGCTTGAGGCTGTGCTTTACCTTCGGCTTTCATGTCTTTCATATCGATAACCGATTGCTCAAACTCATCTTCAGATTGTTCTTTCTTGCTCATTTTAAGAATCGCACTAGCAACAAGGAATGAAACAACCGTGGCACTTACTACACCCGCAAGCATCGCGATAAAGCTGCCTTTTGGTGTTAATGCTAAATAAGAGAAGATAGAGCCCGGACTTGGACCAGCAACCAAGCCAGCATCCAGTAAATTGAATGTTGCTATACCTGTCGCGGCACCAGCAATCATGGCTACAATCATAATTGGTTTCATTAGTACGTAAGGGAAATACAACTCATGAATACCACCAAAGAAATGGATAATAATCGCACTAGGTGCAGAGCGTTTACTTAGCCCTTGACCAAATTTGGCATAAGCTAACAACATACCTAGGCCTGGTCCTGGATTAGATGCCACCATGAAGAAAATAGATTTACCCGTTTCCGCTGCCGCTTGTAAGCCAAGTGGGTAATAAATACCTTGGTCGATAGCGTTATTTAAAAAGAGAACTTTTGCAGGCTCATTAATGACTGCAAGTAAAGGAAGGAAACCTGTTGCTACTAGTGCTTCGATGCCTGATTTTACAAACAAGTTAGCGGCAGTGACCGCTGGACCAACAATTTCATACGCAATCAAACAGCAGATCATACCGATAATGCCAAGCGAGAAATTATTCACTACCATCTCAAAACCTGATGGGATTTTATGTTCAACTCGTTTATCAAACTGAACAATCGCCCACGCACTCACAGGCCCCATGATCATTGCACCAACGAACATCGGAATATCAGCACCCACGATGACACCCATTGTACCGATAGCACCAGCAACAGCACCACGCTTATCACCGACTAGCTGACCACCGGTATAACCGATAAGTAGTGGCAATAAATAAGTAATCATAGGTCCAACAATTTCACCAAACTGTTCATTTGGCATCCAACCCGTTGGAATAAATAACGCAGTAATAAAGCCCCATGCAATAAAGGCCCCTATATTTGGCAGTACCATCGCGGTCAAATGACCTCCGAAGGCCTGTACTTTTGCTCTAGCGTTCATGAGATATCCTTTCTTAATATGCTTTAATAATATCGAGCACTTCTTTTTTTGAAGTAGCTGCGGTTAATTTGGCAATGTTCTCTTCATCTACTAGCATTTCACTCAATGCTTGAATAACTTCAATATGGGTATCTGAATCTTTTGCGGCTAAGGTGAGTAATATATTGGCAGGACCAAGATCTGAGCCAAATTCAATGCCTGATGGGAATATATGAATACCTAATCCTGTTTTTAATACTCCAGTTTCAGGACGAGCATGAGGCATGGCAATACCTGGACAAAGTACGTAATATGGACCATTATCATATGTGGATTGAATAATGGCATCAGCATAACTTACCGTAACGTATCCTTTTTGTTCTAAATAACGTGTTGTGGTTTTTACTGCGTCTTCCCACGCATCAATATTATGATTAACAACATCAATTAAATCATGATCAATTAAATCGTATAGCATGAGCAAGCCTTCTTCTTAGTTTGTATTTGATGTTGTTATTATCAATATAAATGAGGTATCTCAGCAATAGGCTGAATATTGTGAAATAAGCCACACTTTTCATTCAGTCAAGCTAATATAAAGAACCGCCACCTCAAATATAGAAAGTAATATAAGAACAAATTTTGTTTTAACTACATAGCAATAGATAAAGTAAGACAAGTAACACATTTCAGTAATTTTCTTTTAAATTTTCAATTAAGACATTAATCACACTTAGGCAATTGACACTTCAAAATATGTGATAAAAAACTTCTTTTATTTCTGCTAAATACGAATTCCCTTTCATATCTTAAGTGATCGAAATCACCATTCTTCTTTTACTAGCTAATTATGTTATTTTCTTACCTAAACATTCGGCATCACAATATTGCAATAAGATGAAATAAATTATAAGAATATAGAGTTAAGTCGCAAATACCTCCCCCAACATTATCTTAAATTTAAGAATAGGGGCAAAATACACAAAATATGTATTTACTTATTACCATTCATTCTTTCTTTATATGTAGTGTGTTAGATATTATGTTGATTCTTCCTAGAGCCTCACTCCTATATGCTGTATGTGTCTTTATGTCTTTTTCTGCAGTTGCAAACATAGAGCAAGAGTTTGATGAGCTTGATGCGCTGTTAAATATGCCTTTAGATTCACTCACTGAAACAAAAGTTGTTACCGCAACCAAAACCTCTTTAAGCTTGTCGGACGTCCCTGCGTCTGTTCATGTCATTACCTCAAAAGAGATTGAACGTTCTAGTGCTCGCTCAATTGCCGATGTCCTTATTCTTGCTCCCGGTCTTCATGTCGCTAAATTCTCAGATTATGACTGGACAGTCTCTGCTCGTAGTAAAAACCAAGGTGAAAACAACACACTATTAGTAATGATTGACGGAAGAAGTACCGTCAACCCGATGTACTCTGGTGTTAATTGGGATACCTTGCCTGTAAGCCTAGATAATATTGATCGCATCGAAGTCGTCTTAGGGTCAGTAGGCACCATATGGGGAGGAAATGCGGTTAATGGTGTTATTAATATCATCACAAAAGATGCAGAAAATGCGCCAAAAGCTCAAGTGAGTGCAGCGGTAGGTAATTTCGACTATAAAGAATTTAAAGCACATCACAGTGGCCAGATAAATGACTATACCCATTTATCTGGCTATATCGAATCTTTACAACACTCACCCTTTACCGATAAAGACCCGCATTTCAATGAAATTCGCCACTTAAAAGTATTAACCGAGCGTTTTGGGATGCGTGCGGATTACCAAAACCAACAAAATACCGTCTCAATGCAATTTGGCGGGATCCGCTCTCGTGAAGATTATCAATGGTTGCAATACACGCCTGCTTTTTTAGACCCAGCATCACATCAAAATGATTACGATGCTTTCTTTACTGAAATGAACTCTCAAGAGCTCTTTGCCGGCTTTCAATACTTACATGACAAACTAGATGGTGACCAATGGGAAAATCAACTTTGGCTCACTCACAGTGAATCAGATGGCACCAATGAACCTGCCAGTTTTACGCGTTTCGATTTAGATACTCGATACACATTTAATACTCAAGATTTTGGGGCGCTAACCATTGGAGCCAACGCCCGTATTATTGATGAGGAATACGCTCAATTCACAGAAAAAGAGCAATACTTTTCACCTTATGTACGCACTATTGAAGATCATGAGTTCTTAAACCAAAGCTATGGTATTTATACAAACTGGAGCATTAACGTAACTGACAGCACAGAAGTTACCCTTGGCAATCGCATACAATATGCAAACATTACCGAAGAGTGGTATTCACAACCACAAGTGCGTGCACTGCAAAAGTTAACGGATAATCAACGTCTATGGATGGGCTGGGGTCGCGCAGTGATTACGCCTTCTCGCTTAGAGTTAGATACTCAGTTTCAAGAAAACTACTCTTGTAGTTCATGTGGTTATTATGACCCTGCAACAGGCAGCGTTTATGACAAGCCTGTAAATGGTACGATAGGCCCTGTTGATTATCTTCAAGCCTATAAATATTTAGGTAATCGTGATCTAGAAATGGAATCCGTTGATACGTATGAAATTGGATATCGTTATTGGCAAGACAATCAATTCCAATTAAGTATGAGTTTATTTTACAGCCAACATGATAATGTTCGAGCTTATAAAAACCTTGGTGGCTATGTTTATACATCATCTGCTGGCTCTGATACTTCAATTGGAACTGTAATTCATGATATGTATGCCCAACTAATCGACCCTCTCTCCCAAGAAACCATGGGCGGAGAAATCAGCGCTCAGTGGAGACCTATTGATGTGTTGCAAGTTAACGCTAATTACAGCTACAAAACCATTAAAGGGGATTGTACTGGGTCTATCTGTGGCTCAAATGACTTACCTGTTTTAGACCTAGAAAACACTCCAAGCCATTATGCCACTTTGCATATTATGTGGGACATCCATCCAACGGTTTGGGTCTCTTCTGTTGTTAACTATGTTTCAGCATCAGAGCCTGATGAAGCGCTTATTGAGGCCTATAAAGACTATGGTGATGACTACTTAGTATGGCCAGAGATCATCACTCTTGATATGTCGGTTAACTGGCAGCACAAACCAACATGGCCAAGCATAAAAGTCAGCGCAGAAAACCTAGGCAGCGATCAACTAAAAGAATACCCAGAGCAATATGGTCCCTTTGCTAATGGTACCCAATACTACGCTGAAATCAGCTGGAACTTCATATAGCTATGCTAAATACAAAAGCACAGGCAAGTTCATTTAACTCTTTGTTTTACAGCTTACGTTGTAAAATCATGGGCTGCCTGTTGCTTTTACTTATCTGTTTTCCTCTAAAAGCAAATGATAGCAACATCCAAGATCACAACCTAAAAGCAGTCTATCTTTTTCGATTTGCCTTTTTAACCACTTGGGGTGAATTTGCTCCAGCTAGTAAACAATTCAATTTTTGCTCAGCAGCAGAATTAGAGACGAGTAATACCTTACAAACACTCATAGAAAAAAAACCTGAACGAGCAAAATTCACACCGTACACCTCTATAAAAGAACTAGAGAAAGAAACTTGCCATCTCATTTATCTTTCAACTCAAAGCTCTAGTGTCATTCAGCAATTAAAAACGACGCAACCACACGCACTGCTCATCGGTGACGGAAAGCCATTTATTCAATCTGGCGGAATGATTGCATTTATTAAAGTAAATAACAGAATTAAACCTTTGATCAGTTTAAATAATATTAAGCCAACCGGATTATCTATTCGTTCGCAGCTACTTTCAGTGTCAGAAATAGCAACCAATGAGGATAAATTATGATTCAGCATTGGTTTAGCGCATTACCGTTGCGTAAAAAGGTCATTTATCCTATCTGGACACTATTAACTCTCAGTAGCCTTGTTCTTGGTGCCAGTGTTGCGCATTTTGTCGGTATTACTCACAGTGCTAATTTATATACAAGAACGTCCATTCTTGCCCAAGGGATCGCGAGCAACCTATCTGGTGCTTTAATCTTTAATGATAAAGAAACAGGGTTAGACCAAATGAACGCCCTCTCTTTTGACCCAGAAATCATTGCTGCTCACGTTGAACATGTAAATAATGAGCCTTTTGCAAAACTGGATAATTTACCAGAAAGCTGTCAGTGGAAAGATAAGGCTATTCATTGCTCTGACTCTGTTTTCTTTGCTGTGACCCATCCAATTACACTAGATAATGAGCATCTTGGTAATCTAACAGTATGGGCATCCAAAGATAATATGTTTAAACAGCGTAATCAAATCATCGTTATTTTCTTAATTACCTCAATAATACTGTCTGTTTTAGCGCTTATTTTCGCTCATGGATTACACAAACTAATTGCCACGCCTTTGTTGTCTCTATTTCATTCAATGCAAGGGGTTATTAAGAAAGGAGTTACCAATAAACGCCTTGATGTTTTACACCCAGATGAAATAGGCATGGTGACTCACTGCTTTAATGAAATGCTCGATAACCTGAGTCATCGAGATGATTTATTAACTCAAGCATTCCAAAGTTTAGAGGATAGAAACCACTATATTAATCAAGTTCTTGACTCTATAGAGCAAGGTTTAATCGTCATTTCACCGAGTAAAGAAATTACCTATTACAACCCTGCGGCCCATCTGCTTTTTCCTGAGATTGGTAATCAAAGCTATAATAATAATGGTTCTTTAACGCCTAACTGCATACTGCATACTGCATACTGCATACTGCATACTGCATGAGTTTGAGCCAAGCGCACGTATCAACGAATTATTACAACATATTGAACAGCATAAACGTTTGTTACCCGTTATTATCCGCCATCAACTTACTGGCGTACGCTATCAAATCTCATCATACCCAATTTCAGGTGAACAACACTCATTACTGCATATTGAAGACATCACTACACGCTATGCTGCAGAGCAACGTCAACGATTAGCCGAAACCATTTTTGACCAGAACCCAAGCTCTGTTGTCGTTCTTTTACGCGACATGAGCGTTGAAACAAAAAATACGGCCTTTATTCGTTATTTTGGTGATATCAATAAATTAAACCAATTAGTTGTTCGCCACCCTGTTAAATTTTCTTATCGCATCTTAAAGCAATTACTCACTCGTGGTTCTTTTCAAATCAAAACCGATGTGTCTAGCAACGGAGAGTGGCTACCTTGCTTAATCACAATTAAAATCATTAAAAATAGCGAAAACAAAGTAGAATCTTTTGTTGTTTCCATTAATG
This sequence comes from Aliivibrio sp. A6, assembly GCF_028765505.1. Taxonomy (NCBI): domain Bacteria; kingdom Pseudomonadati; phylum Pseudomonadota; class Gammaproteobacteria; order Vibrionales; family Vibrionaceae; genus Aliivibrio; species Aliivibrio sp. A6. Next base: position 50,149 of record NZ_JARACR010000007.1, read on the forward strand.
ATAAAACACAAGATGTAAAATTAAAGCAATTGAGATTTGAAGCGAATCATGACGCATTAACGCATTTAGCCAATAGGCAGAATGCTCATCAAACTCTTCTTAAATATCAACAAAGTAATACACCGGTTTATATTTTATTCCTTGATTTAGATGGCTTTAAAGCCGTGAATGATACTTATGGTCACCAGTGTGGTGATGACCTACTTAAGATAATTGCACAACGATTAAAAAATAGCGTCTCTAAAGATGATTTAGTGGCCCGTTTAGCGGGTGATGAATTCTTATTAGCATTTACTTTGACAAATGATGAAGAACAAACACATAACCATATACATATCGTTTTAAATCGAATTTTAGATACGATTAATCAACCAATCATAATTAATCATTATGAACCAGTAATCTCAGCAAGTATTGGGGTATATTATTGGAAAGCGGATGAAAACGTAAGTGTTAAAGCAGCACTTAATAAAGCAGATAAAGCCATGTACCGTGCAAAAATATCAGGAAAAAATCGATACCATATCGCTTAATGGTATCGATATCATTTACTCTTTAATCACTCTCTCTTTTAAGCATAGAGGGAGTGAATTCAGAACAGGTTGTCCCTTCCTCTTTTTTCGCTTCATACATGGCAATATCTGCGTACTTAATCAGCTCCTCTCCATGCTGTGCATGATCAGGATAAATAGCGACACCCATACTCAGCGATATACTCATAGGTTCAGATCCTATAATGACTGGAGAGGTAAACTGATCTTGTAACTTTGATGATAATCTCTTCACGCCAGAATGTTGAGCAATCTCTTGACCTATAATTAAAAATTCATCGCCACCTAATCGATATACATTATCTCTTCGTCGTACCGCTTTAACCAACAATTGCGAAGTTTTAATCAGAACCTCATTACCAACATCATGGCCAAGCGTATCATTAATCTCTTTAAATTTATTTAAATCAATAAAGTAGATTGCAACCTTAGAATGAGTTCGTTCAGCGTGTTGCAGCGCATACTGAAGATCTTCATTCACCATTGTTCTATTTTTAAGCCCAGTCAACTCATCATGATGCGCTTTATAAGTTAACGCTTCTGTTTTTTCATGGACAATTTCATTCATTTTAAAGAAAGCAGATAAAAGGTTACCCATCTCATTTTGTTCAACGATGTCGGCAATATCTAATTTTTCACCTTGTTGCATTTTTTTAGTACTAGAAAGTAATAAATGAAGGGGATCGAACAAATTTCGCTTCATGAAAAAGAGAGTCGCAATGGCTAAAAAAGCCAAAAATACCATTTGTAGTTTAATGAAGGTCACTAACTTACTGCGATTTTCTTTATAATCACCCTTACGCTTTTCTAATAATATAAGCTCAATATTAATGAACTGAGTTAAGTCTTTTCTCAAATCATCCATATACGCTTTGCCTTTGTCTTCTCTGACAATAACGAGCGCTTGAGCCTGTTGGTTATTTTGCGCTAATTCAATTGTTTCTTTTAACTCATCGAACTTCAGTTGCATCACTTCGGAAAGATGATCAAGGGCAGCTTGCTGATCTTTGTTATCTCTAGTCAGTTGGTATAAACGCTCTAAGATATTTCGAGCTTCAGATTCGCCCATATAATATGGCTGAAGATAGCTGACGTTATGGGTTAATAAAAAGCCTCTTTGCCCCGTCTCAGCATCTTTAAGACTACTGAGTAGTTTTTCTGAATTTGTTATTACATCATGAGTATGAATAACCCATTCAAGTTTTTTATCACCATAGGCCTCTAACTTAAATGTCAGAATTGAACTGGTAATAGATACTGAAAACAGCACCAATAAATATAACGCTAGCTTTAATCGAACACTCATATCATCCATGACCTTTTACTGCGAACCACTATAGTGAATAGTAGACGTTATAAGAAAAAATGCCAAAACTCTTTTTAATAAATGGCTCAATATCAATCTTTAGAGGTAATAAATTTATTAATCGCTCAGTTATTAACGCATTAAAGTAACTAAGGTTGACAAGCTTTCGCTATAAACTCAATAAAGGTTCTTAATCGTTTGGCTTGATAGCGGTCACGATGATAAAGGGCTGAAAAGTCGACACTTGGTATCCCCCACTCCTCAAATACTTGCTCAAGCTTGTTATCATCTAACTCTTGCTGACAATAAATTAGTGGAACACGAATAATTCCATTACCTGCTAGCGCACCAGATACCAATACGCGACCATTTTTACACTGTAAATTGCCTTTCACGGTAACGTCATAGTGCTCTTTATTTTTAAGAGATTGAAAATGCCATTTTCGTACCGACCCCGTTAAGCAATGATGCTGATTCAGCTCTTTTGGGTGAGTTGGCCTTCCACGTTGAGCCAAATAAGAGGGGCTTGCTAATGTTCCCATTTCAATGTTCAACAGCTTTTTAGCGACAAATCCTGAATCTTCAAGGGCTCCCATACGAAACGCAATATCAAACTCTTCTTCGATTAAATCAACACGGTTACTACTGAAATCTAAACTCACCGATACATCAGGATATTGCTGCATAAAATCATTTACTAGCTCAGCAAGAAACACCTCACCTAAATAACCACCAACACAGTTTATTTTGATCTCTCCTTGTACTTTTTCGACATCATCTACAGCAGATAACAACGCTTGGTCTATAGTATGAAGAGCTTGTTCACATTGATGATAAAAATGCTTTCCGGCCTCTGTTAAACGAAGCGTGCGCGTTGTTCGTATTAATAAAGTCACGCTCATCTGTTTTTCTAAGCTACTTATCTGACGTGATACGTGAGAGCGAGAAACATCAAGCGTTTCAGCGGCTTTAGTAAAATTGCCTAAACGAGCAATAAGAACAAAAGATCGGATATCGGTAAGGTTAATATGATTAATCATAATTTAGGCACCATAAAGTAAATACGGCCTATTGTTGCAGTACAGCAACAGAGTTTCAAGTAAATGACTATATATCAACAATACGAGTCGCAGTAATATACCTCCATCGCAACGAAGCAGGGTTCTGCATTCGATTGTTCATTGAATTTATTGAGGAAATAGAAGATGAAAAAATTAGTTGTTATTACAGGTGCAAGTTCTGGTATTGGTGAAGCAATCGCACGTCGTTTAAGCGATGAAGGCCATCCTCTGCTTCTTCTTGCTCGTCGCATTGACCGCCTTGAAGCGCTTAACTTACCAAACTCTTTATCTGTAAAAGTAGATGTTACAGACAAAGACTCTTTTGATGCAGCAATCGCTCAGGGTGAAGCAAAATTCGGCCCTGTTGATGCGCTAATAAACAATGCAGGCGCTATGCTTCTTGGTCAAATTGACACACAAGATGCACAAGAGTGGAAGAGAATGTTTGATGTGAACGTTATTGGCCTTCTAAATGGTATGCAAGCGGTTTTAGCACCTATGATGGCGCGTAACACGGGTACTATTATCAATATCAGCTCTATTGCTGGTAAGAAGACATTCCCAAACCATGCGGCTTACTGCGGTACTAAGTTTGCGGTTCACGCTATCTCTGAAAACGTACGTGAAGAAGTGGCTTTATCAAACGTTCGCGTAACTACAATTGCACCGGGTGCAGTTGAAACTGAGCTTCTTTCTCATACCTCTTCTCAAGAAATCAAAGACGGTTACGGCGAATGGAAAGAAAGCATGGGTGGAGTTCTAGCTGCTGATGATATTGCACGTGCAGTATCTTTTGCTTACCAACAACCTCAAAACGTATGTATCCGTGAGATTGCTCTAGCTCCAACTAAGCAGCAACCATAGTAGGTACTAACTTACTTAGCGAAATCATCGTTAAATATTAAATACAAAAAAGCCAAACTTGGATTACCCAGTTTGGCTTTTTTATTTCTAGCGAGAAACCATCTTCAATTAACAGCCGTTCATTTGGCTATAATGATTAACGGCGGTAGTTACCACCACGGTTAGAAGTACGTTCTTTATGAGCAGATGCTGCTTTTGCTTGTGATTTTAAAATCGAATCAACCGTCAATTCCATTGGCTCTTTTGGCTCAAGACCGTGTGGGAAAGTACGTGAACGTGGCGGCTTATCAAACTCAAGGTTAGACGCACGTGGCATACGCTTAAAACGGTATAAGTAGAAGTTTTCTAGCTTCTCTCTCGCCCATTCTGTTTTCTTTAAGTATTTAACACTACTTGCGATCGACGGGTTGGTGTTAAAGCAATTTAAACGCATTGCAGTATCTAGAATTTCCCAGCCGTAAAAATCAACCAACTCTTGCAGTAAGATTTCTAACTTAAGACCGTGTAATGGGTTGTTTTGTTGCAGTTCAATTCTTTCTTCATCAGTCATCATAACGGATATCCTAAGTGTTAGTTGTTCAAACAGGGTGAATAGGCGCCGAATTATACAGGGTTATCACTCAAAATATAGTATTAACCCGTGAAATATAAGTAACTATCTTTAGGGTGATTATAACGTAAAAAACCAACCACAATAACCCTAAGGCCATTGTGATTGGTGAGTAAAAATAAACTCAAAGACAGTATTTATTTATGCGTGGTTTGGTGCTGGCTTAATCTTAAATAAAATCGCGTACATTACTGGCACTACAATCAAGGTCAGGATGGTCGCAAAACCTAAACCCGCCATAATCGTAATAGCCATTGAGCTAAAGAACGCATCAAACAATAATGGAATAAGCCCTAGTATTGTCGTTAACGCCGCCATACTCACAGGACGAACACGACTGATCGCACTGTCCACTATCGCAATGTACGGGTCTTTACCTGATGACAATTCAAGGTTGATTTGATCAAGCAATACGATACCATTTTTCAAAATCATACCGCTTAAACTTAATAAGCCTAAGAACGCAGTAAAGCTAAACGGCATGTTGGTACTTAACAAACCAAACGCGACACCAATGATAGAAAGCGGAACCGTAAACCAAATCACTAACGGCTTTTTAAACGAGTTAAACAGCAACATTGTGATGATAAACATGAACAAGTAACCCATTGGTAGTGAACCAAATAGAGATTCTTGTGCATCTTTTGATGATTCATATTCACCACCCCAGGTAATCTCATACCCTTCTGGTAACGGCATCTCTAACACTTTTGGCTGAACACGCGCTAACAAACTTGCAGGTGTATCATCACTTAATAAATCGTGATCGGCCATGACCGTAATAGTACGTTTTCTGTCGCGACGCTGGATAAGAGGCTCACTCCAATCTAGGTTCACACCATCAATCACTTGGTCTACTGGAATGTAGCTTTGTAGTGATGGACTCCAGATCTTCACGTTTTGCCGTGATTCAAAATCCACACGCTCTACTTCAGGCAAACGCGCCACAATTGGTAGAGTATGTGTACCATCGCGCAGCATTCCTAATGTATTACCACCAAATGCCATTTGCAGCGTATTTGATAAGTCTTCTTTTGAGATCCCTAAACGACGCGCTTTCGATTCATTAAACTCAGGCGTTAACTCTTTAGTACGTTCACGCCAATCGTGTCGAATGTTTCTTGAGCCTGAATCTGTCGCGAGAATATCTTCAACATCAGTCGCTAAATCACGCAGAATTTGAGGATCAGGCCCTGAAATACGAACTTCGATCTTAGACGCAGGAGAAGGGCCAAATTCCATCATTTTGAATTGGAATGTCGGCTTCTCAAAACGTTTATCTAATGAGTTGGTTAGGTTTTCTAACAAGCTAAACATTGATTCACGATCTGTGGTTCGGATCTGAAACTGTGCATACGCTTCATAGCTTTTTTCTGGTTGGTAAGTTAGCGCAAAACGCTGCATACCTTGACCAATCGACGCTGAAACAAATTCAATGTTATCTTGCTTATTAATGTAGCTCTCAACCGCTTCTGATTGCTTAATTGTCTCACGAATATCAGTGCCTTCTGGCATCCACATATCGACGTAGAACATTGGCGTGTTTGATGCAGGGAAGAATTGCTGCTTCACATTACCAAACGCCATTACCGCAACAACAAGTAAACCCACTAGCGATGCCACGGTTAACCAACGGAAACGTAATGCTAATTTAAGCGATGAACCAAACGCAGTAAATAAGAACCCTTTGTACGCGTCCTCTTCTTCGCCCGTATTTTTATCTTCTTCTTTCAATAACAAGTTAGCTAAGAATGGCGTGATTGTAATAGCCGTTACCCAACTTAAAAACAGTGAGTAACACAACACCCAATACAAGTCGCCCATGAACTCGCCAGTGGCATCTTCAGATAGACCAATCGGAGCAAATGCGGCAATCGCGATCACTGTTGCGCCCAATAAAGGCCACTGTGTTTGTTTTACAATGTCCGCAGCTGCTTGAACCTTGGTGCGTCCTTTTTTAAGGCCAACTAAAATCCCCTCAACCACTACAATGGCATTATCTACCAACATCCCTAGCGCAATAATTAATGCACCCAATGAGATACGATGAAGGTCAATGTTGTTGTAGCTCATTAAGATAAACGTGCCGAATACGGTCAGTAGTAACACCACACCAATAATTAGGCCGCTTCGCATACCCATAGCGAACAGTAGAACCACAATAACAATCGCGACCGCTTCACCTAAGCTGATGATAAAATCACGAACTGACGTATCGACTTCTTGCGCTTGGTTATAGAAATAACTTAGTTCAAGTCCCGCAGGTTTGATCGATTCGAGATAAGCTAATTCGTCTTGTACACGTTGACCAACCTCAACCACGTTTACACCAGAAGCGAACGATAAACCGATATTTAACGCATCTTTCCCGTTAAATCGGATCACATTGCTTGGTTTCTCTTGCGTGCCACGGCTAATGGTTGCGACGTCTTTTAAACGAATTAGATTGCCCGTATCACGACCATGAATAATCAAATCTTCTAACGATTCAATCGTGGTTAACGTACCGCTTGGACGAATGGTTAAGCTCTCGCCATTCACCAATACTTCACCCGCCTGCACCACATTATTTTGTTGGTTTAATAGGCCAGCTACGGTGTTCATGTCTAGATTCAGTGCCGCTAAGCGATCGAGTGAGATCTCAACAAACAGCATTTCTTGTTGATCGCCCGCGATAGAGACTTTACCCACACCATCAATCAGTTCTAATTCGCGCGTTAATGTATCAGCATAACGTTTTAACTCTACATAGTTATAATCGTCACCCGTCAGCATCATCATTACGCCAAACACGTCACCAAAATCATCTATGATCTGTAAAGATTGAACCCCTTGAGGCAAAGTTGGTTTCAAATCATTAATTTTACGACGCATTTCATCCCAAATCTGTGGCAACTCATCTGGACCGTAATCCATCTTCATGCTCACCATGATCTGCGACATCCCATTAGACGACGTCGATGTGATTTTATCTATATAAGGTAATTTACGGATCGCTTTTTCTAACGGGTACGTTAACTCTTCTTCAACTTCTTTTGAGGTAGCCCCCGGATAAGTCGAGATGATCATCGCATCTTTAATCGTAAAAGCTGGGTCTTCTAAACGGCCTAAATCTAAAAATGAGGTGATTCCACCAACGGTTAAAATAACAATGAATAGCCAGCTAATGACTTTGTTTTTTATTGAATATTCAGCAATGTTCATTATTGTTGATTCTCCACTAACGTTACCTTTTTACCTTCGCGTAATTTTCGTAAACTTGAGTCGGCAAGAACATCACCTTGAGTAATACCAGAAGCCACAATTGCCCCTTCACCGTTAATTTGGCGAATGATTACTGGTACTTTAACCGCTTGTCCATCACGTATGATCCAGACATAAAACAGACCTGCTTTTTGACCCGCTTGCAATACCGTCACTGGAACATGGTAGCCATCAATTGAGGAGATCCCGGCTTCTACCATGTCCACATTCACCGTGGCACTGGTACCAGGCAAAATCTCAGTACTCGGTTGAGGCATGGTTAAATACATCTCATAGGTTTGAGTTTGAGCATTTGGCTCACTCGTGTGCTCTAAGTACTCCATAGAATAAGAATCTGATAAACCAACAAATGTAGTCAACGGATGGTAAGAGTTTCGATTGGTTTCAGGATTTATCATGGCTAACACGTTATCTGAAAGATCAATACGCACGTACACTTTATCGTTTTGATACAAACTCAAAATTGGCTCGCCTGCCGCTGCTCGCTCAAACTGCTCTTTATAAACATCAAGCACTTTGCCGCTAAATGGCGCAACAAGATGAGTATAAGTTAATTGGTTTTGTGCTGAACGATACGTCGCTTGCGCCAGTTCTCTGTTCGCAAATAACTCATCAAGTTCCGCTTTTGAAATCATAGCGCGGCGGTTCAATTCTTTACCGCGTTGGTACTGTTTTGACGCTAACGAATACTGTGCCTTAGCATCATTAACCGCTTGTTTTACCTTGCTATCTTCTAGTTTTGCAATAAGTTGGCCTTGTTTAACCACATCTCCGGCTTTAACTAAGACCTCTTGGATCTCACCGGTAACTCGAAACGCAATCGGTGTTTGCTCAGCAGGAACCACTTGGCCTTTAAAAGAGCGAAATTGTTGGGTCACAGGCGAACCAACTGTAAAGCCAGAGATATAAAGTGGTTCACTGATTTCAGTTACCGTTTCTTCTTGGCAACCCGTTAACATAAAGAGGCTCAGTACCAATAATGAATATAATGAACGCTTCATTAAATACCTTCCTCACGCTGCCATGCTTTTACTGTTTGACCTTCAACAAGGCTATCAACGCCGGCAATCACAACATAGTCATTCGCGTTTAAGCCTGATATCACCAACCCTTGCTCGTTTAACGGTAACGTCGCTTTAGTGACGGTGTTTGTTTCTTCATTCATTAACCACACTTGCCCTTGGTTGGTGTTTTTACTTACCCACGCACTTTGGGGAAGTTGCAAATAATCAGAGCTTTTCTGTTTGGGAATATGAACTTGTCCCGTCATGCCCGTTAATAAATTGCGCCCTTCTGGCAAGGCCATCGTTACAATCGCTTCATAACTGTTCGTGTCTAAATTAGGCTGCGTTGAGATCTCTTTAAATCTACCATTAATTTGATTGTTAGGCTCATTATCCATGGTTACCCACATATCACTGCTAATTAATGCCGGAATAGAAACTGAGTCTACGTAGCTAATAGGTAAGGTTACCGACACATCCAATGTTGAGTTATCAATCAGATTTAAAATCTCTTGCTTCTCACCCACAATTTGATGTGGTTTTACGTAGGTATACGAAATAATGCCAGAGAACGGCGCATGAATTTCGGTATAACTTAAATCCGTTTTTGCTTGTTCGTAATTTGCCAATGCCGCTTGATATTGTGTCTCACGCTGATCGTAATCATTGGTACTAATAAGCTTCTTACCATACAAACTTTTCGCGCGACTCCATTGTGTCTTAGCTAATGAAAACTGTGCTTTCGCTGCATCCAATGCCAGTTGTAAATCATTTGGATCTAATAACGCCAATAACTCACCTTTAGTTACCGCTTGTCCCATTTTAACTTTGATATCAGAGACTTCACCACCTACTTGAAATGACAACTGTGCTCGATATGTCGCATCAATACGCGCAAGAAACGCATCAGAATCAGCAACAGCGAGATCTTTTACCGACAATAGTTTCACAGGCTTAACTGTCATATCTGTGGTTTCAGATATCGCTTTATTGCATCCCGTCAACATACCCGACAAGCTTAATACAACAACAGCTCCTAGGAATGTGCGCTTTATATTTTGTTTTCGCACAAGTATCTCCACTCATATTATTTACTACACAGCCGTGCAGTATAGTTTTAATTTGAAGTAGATCAATATATTTTACACCCGTGCAGTAAAATAGTTGAAAAGTGCATTTTTAAGTACGCGTTAGGCGCTGAACTTGGTATGCTTAAGTCATAAATACGCATTCGGCTGCTCAGAAATCAAAGCGATTAGCAACAATTAATGCGTATATATTGGTAATTAAGAGCACAAACTAAGGGTGAATAATGACAGAGAAAAAGCAGGGAAAAAGAAGTACCGAAGCTGCTGAACAAACAAAATGTCAAATCTTAATGGTTGCGGCAACGATGTTTGGCGAGCTAGGTTACGAGCGTGTATCACTGCGTAATATCAGTGAAAAAGCGGGCGTTTCCCACAGTCTTATTCGTCATCACTTTGGTAGTAAAGATATGATTTGGAAGGCAATTTGTGATGCCTGTGATAAACATATGCAAAGCTACTTAGATGCCATTATCGATTCGCTGCCAATTGATAAAACACCCAGCTATCGTATTTACCTATTCATTACTAAGCTGTCTGCGTTTACCTTGATGAACCCACAGCCAATTAAAATGATCGCTGATGCTATTCGCCAAGACGACAACGCATTACTTGAGTACTTCTTAAAAACTAAGTGCGAGTTTGAAGCGATATTTAAAGATCTTTTTGAAGAGTACAATGAAGCCAACCCTGATGGAAAACTCGATATTTGGGAAACTAAATGGCAAATGCTGATTTTTGCTCATGGTGCATCAAGCTTAACTCCAATGATGTCTGAAACCTGGCCACAATTTGCAGATAACCATGAAAAACTGTTACTGCAACATTGGAACCTATTTAATCAAATCATGGTTGCTAAGTTCTCAGTGGCGAAAGAAGATATGCTTTGTCCAACTGAACTTTGTGAGTTATTAATTGATGTAGAATGCCCACTAGAACATAAGATTAAGGTGTAATTATTTAAGTGGGAGAAAAGCAAAAAAGATAATAAAAAGAAGGTTTTTTATTATCTTAATTCAAAAGCAGTATCAAATTTTCTCTTGCTATAATTTTTACTTTACACATTAGGAGCAATAACCAAAACGGCAATAATAGCTGCAACTAATGTACGAGGAATAAGAACATCTTTATCAATTTTCATCAAATAACTCCGGTTTACCTATCATTTAAATAAATCTAATTTTTCATTAAAGATGAATGAATTAGACTCTAATCAGGTAATACTATGATGCTTGATAACGAGAAACTATCGGTCACTGACTATTCTATGTATAGTTTTTATCTATGTATTTATTGATGCAGTTCACTTAGCCTAGCTTTAATCTGCTCACGTACATATTGATGCGTTTTATTGCTTATATTACGGCGATGATAAATAAGCTTAATTTCATACGGTTGAAGTGGAAAAGGTGACTCCAATACCTTTAGGCCGAGCTCTTGGGCTAAACCAAACATACTTTCAGCCACAATACAGATCGCATCCGTGTGTCTAACGCTTAACAATAAATTAGATGGCCCACTGACTTCACGAACAATGTTACGCTCAAATATCTCATCAGGACGCGTTTCAAATGCCCCCATGTTCTCATTTTTCAGTTTAAGCATGACATGCTCAGCTTGATTAAATTGCTCTAAACTTAATGAATTCCCAGTAATACTTGGGTGATCGCATCGACACGCAAAGGCGATATCCAATTTACCTAAACTCTCACTCACAAAGGTATAGTCCGTCACGGTAATATCATCAATCAAGATATCGACTTCACCCGAGCGAATTTTATCAAGCATTTGGTACTCAACCGCTGGGCTTTCTGTCAGCAACGCATCGTCCATATCAGGCAAAGATTGCAATACGATTTCTGGCGCGCTGATTATCAAACGACGTGGAGATTCCAACGCCACCACCAATTGCTCCATTATCGGACGCACTTGATAGGCTAATGAATGGGCTGCATCGGTTGGCTCTAGAGATCGTCCTATTTTTAGAAATAACGGTTGCCCGTAACTCTCTTCAAATTTTTTAATCGCACTGCTCATTGAAGGCTGAGTAATATTCAAATGATCCGCGGCTTTTGTCACGCTACCAAAGTCATACACCGCTAAAAAATGTTTGATAAAATTTAAATTCATTTCGCTTCCCTACTTTATATCCTGGAAGAAATACCTAATTAAATCGACGTCGAAACTCACTCGGCGTCATCATTTTTAGCTCTTTAAACTGGCGATTAAAATTAGATATATTTTTAAATCCCGTTTTTTCTGCCACTAATGCGATAGGAAAGTTAGTACTCGCTAACAGCTCACATGCTTTACCAATACGGTATTGCTTTAGATGATCAGAAAAACTCATTCCATAATGCTTCTCAAACATTCGATAAGCCGAGCTCTCACTCATATGAAGTCGCTTACATAAATCAGAGATCTTAATTGCATCACCATAATACGTTTCTATATAACGAGTTGCTCGCTCAATTCGATGGTTTAATTCAGAATCATCCGAAAGCGGCTTAATTCGATAAGGCGTGGTTGATAGTTTTTTAGCTTTCGTATCATCAGCAAGACTGACTAATATCTCAATCACTTTTATCGCCTGAAAATGACGATCTAACGTATTGGCGTGTTTTAATAATTCTGACATCTTATGTGCGGTTTCTGGGCTAAACGATAGGCCATAAGCAGAATTATCTAATAACCGCTTTAAGTTTCTCGCTTCAGGGATCAGTGCCATTAAACGCTCAACCCAATGGTGAGCAAACCAAATAATTAAGGTGTGATGCTTCGACTTCTCTAATTTTACGCTTCGCCCCGCCACCATATGAGGTAAACCCGGCCCATAAAGAAGCAGAGAATTATGATGGATATCGCCAATCGCATCTCCTGCAAAATAACTGCCTTGAAATGCCTCATCAGGATCTAAGTACAACACCAATTCATATTCAGAATGATAATGCCAAGAACACGCAAATTCATTGTCTTCTACGCGACAATGAAACTCTCTTACTATCCAATCAAAACTAGGTACATTTTGCACGTGTTCTTTAAATGGTTTCATTCTTGGCCTTAACGGTTAATACCACTCTAAATATGTCACTCTCAGGCTAATAGTGTAAGCGTCACCTGTCAAAGAAAGATATCAAAATGACTGAATAGTATTAGAGGTAGCTCGAATAACATCACTCACCTTCCCTATCATTGAGTAGACTACGCCTAAATAAAACGGTTCAACCACATTCTCTTTCGTACACTGGAGCTTCACTATGCCGCAAAACAAGAAGACATTTTTGTTTATTTTTATCGCCTTTATTACCGGGCTTTGTAGTGCGTTTTTTTACCCACTATCAAGCTTGTTTATTGTAGAGGAGTTGGGCGCATCACCAATGATGTTAAGCCTATATATGACGCTCGCTGTCAGCAGCTCTGTGATCGTATCTCAGTTTATTGCCAAACGCTCAGACACGCATTGGAACCGTAAAACCATTCTGATTGTCTCGTTAGCAAGTTACTTAATTTTGGTCGCCAGTTTTACCGTTATTCGTGATTATTGGTTAGCAATTACCATGGCCGTGGTCTTTGGTAGCGTCAGTGGCGCTTCTTTTGGTCAACTGTTTGCTCTAGGTCGAGAATATGGTGATAGACACGTCGCTAACAGCACCAGTTTTTTAGCCAAGATGCGTGCAGGCCTTGCCATTGCATGGGTATTTGGTCCACCAGCGGCGTTCATGCTTAAAGCACAATTTGGCTTTAGTGCAGCGTTTGCAGTCTCTGCCATTACGGTCTCTATCGCAATACTCATCATCGCTAAGTTTATTCCTGATAACGTGGTGACAAAAGAAGAACGAACAGCGGCTGTTGTTGAGCATAAATCGTTAGGCCGAATGGTGGTTCTCTATTGCTTCATTATTGTGTGTGCGTTTTCTGCCAACAATTTATACATTACCAGTATGCCTCTGTATCTTTCACAAGAGCTGCAAGTGGATGTCAGTTGGTTAGGCTTAATGTTTGGTATGGCGGCAGCTTGCGAGATCCCTGTGATGCTTGGGGCTGGTAAAATGGCTGATAAACTAGGCACAACTAGAGTAATGACGCTTGGCGTGATATCTGGTGCTATGTTCTTTCTTGTTATGCTATCAACCACCAGTTTTACAGGCATGCTGATTGCCCAAATACTTAATGGATTCTTCATTGGTGTGTGCGCCACGCTTGGCATGGTCGCATTGCAAGACATGATGAAAGACCGATTAGGCACGGCCTCTACTCTATTCTCAAATATGTTGAACATCAGTGTCTTGGTATCAAGCGTAATGGTGGGTGTTGTGGGTGAGTTATACAACTACTACAGCGCACTGTATTTATGCTTTGTTGGTGCTGTTATAGCAGCTGTGTTGTTGATTGTGTTTGAAATATTAGAGAAGAAGCAGAAGGTAGTGATTGAAGGCCAATGCGCGGTGATAAACTCATAGCAACATTAGATAGCAGTGTCGGTTATGGTTACGAACTAACGGTTATACCAATGCAACTAATTAGATGATCTATTTTTATTGCAATGAAATGCGGCATCATTACGTTAATTTATTATCGTAATGATGCCGTATTTATTCCTATAGTAACAAGGTTGAGTTATACTTCGAACACATTAAAAAGTTAGGAGGTTCAAATGACAGCCGTTGATCGTGTTTATCAAAAGATAAAGCGTTCCAGACGCTATGTTTTTGAGCGCAAAGACTTTGATGGTTTTGCTAGCTACGACCAAATTGGTCGAGTACTTAGGCAGTTGGTCAAGCAAGGTGAATTAATAAAGCTTGGTTATGGTTTGTATACTAAAGCAAGAATTAACAGCCTAACAGGCAACCCTATGCCCACTAACCCTGGGGGAAGCGACGCCCTGATGCGCGAGATATTAAAGATGAAAGGGGTCGATTTCGAAATGGATAACCTATCTTTACAAAGTCTATCAGGTGAAAGCACCCAAATCCCATCATCCATTCAATACTCATGGAATCCCAAGCAATTTAATCGCAAATTGGTTGTGGGTAACCGAGTATTAAACTCGCCGAGTTAATACTGAACGCAAGGACGATACAACTCTTGTACGCCATATCTACGACGTTCACTGCATAACACAATCAGAAATTCCCGATAATGTCGTGCTTGCAGAACTATTTAAAATGGTGTTGAAAGAAGATATTGAACGTTTTGGCAACCAACATGCAGAGTTTGTCGCCAATCCAAAACAAGAGTTACAACTAGGTCTTAACGAGCTAGAGAAAAATCCAATTTTTCGCCAACGTTTTAAAGACTTTGTCACGCCAATGGTGTTTAACACCAAACCTCATGATTTTGATACTTGCTTTGCCTCATTTAAACGCATCGCCGAGTCATTAATTAAAACCATTTAAAGAAGCCTATGGAAAAAACCGTATTCTTAACTGACTGGTACTCAACCACCTGTTTTACAGGCATGCCAATCACTAAAACATGTTAAATATCAGCATGTTGGCATCAAGTGTTATGGATGAGTTATACAACTACTACAGCGCACTGTATTTGTGCTTTGCTGGTGCTGTTATAGCTGCCGTGTTGCTGATTGTGTTTGAGATATTAGAGAAGAAGCAGAAGGTAGTGATTGAAGGCCAATGCGCGGTGGCTGGAGAGGTTTAGGGTTAATACTATTTAAAGCACAGGGGTAATAGCTGATTTGCTATTGCCTCATTGTTTGTTACGCTTCTAAATACATTAAAGATAATCAACTCAACGTAAGAGGATAATGCGGTAGAGAAAAAGTTTCTGTTTGTGTTGTTTAACTAAATCACCTTTCATTCCCTGTGTGTTTTCGTTATCATCTTTCCAACTATATAACTTACTTTTATCATTGTTTTTCAAGCAATGAATCACTTACCATTGAGTCAATCGTGGATAATAAATCAAACATAGTGCTAGGAACTTTACTGCCTGGAGCAGAGTTGCTGGAAGATAATTCGAAAAACCCAGTTTGGAAAGCCCCGGTAAAAACGACAGACTTAAAAACAGAGTTTGTATTTTTAAAATTATTGGAACCGCGGAGACTGTTTGCAGAAGCAATATGTGCAATTATCGGTCGTCAAATTGGGTTACCAATTCCAGAGCCTATCTTAGTTAAGATTCCAGCTCATTTAATGATAGATCTTGTCGGCGAAGAGAGCATAGATAGCAGTATATGCATCGGTTTTGGTTCTAAAGATGCTGACTATCCAAGTTTGAACCGTGTACTAAACGTCGAGGACAACGAGTTGATTTGGGACAAGCTTAGAGCTCATACTAAATCACTAGAGGCCGCAATATTTGATGAATGGATAGCCAATTCAGATCGCCACTGGGGTAATTTGCTATATGATGGTGGGGATGAATTTATTTTCATTGATCACGATTTAGCTTTACCTGAACAAGTAAAATCAAATCAACCTATCGATAAAAATTTGTTGTTTAACTTTATCTCTGAAGAAGTTGATGAACTATCAAAAGTGAGGATAGTTAAAAAAGTTCGAGAAGAATTGTGTGGTAACTATTCGAAAGTTGATATACAAAAGTGTGTGGAAATTTGTTATGGACCATCTTTACTTGGGCGAGACGTTATAGACTCAATAGTAGATTTTTTAATTGAAAGAATTAGCTTCCTTAATGACATAATTGTAAATAAGCTAAATCCAGAACAAGGCGAGTTATTCCAATGTGCGATCTAGATATGTTTCCTGAATTTCCATCATTCGAAGCGAATTGGATACCTATTTATTTTGAACCAATCCTTTTATCTGGAGAAAGAATTACAATTGCTATTGTGATTATCGATCCTAGTGGTGATTTTAAGATATTCCCAACATTAAGAGAGGAGGTATTGGACTCACTATATGGCATTAAGTCTAAAAATCTATCCAATATAATAAAGCACTGTGAAGAGTCTATAAAAAAACACTTGAAAAATAATAAACCATTCGAATTATGGCAGCCTCCTTTTAAAGGGGTGTTTCAAGGAAAAACCACTCCAGCAGCAGACGATAGCGTATTTAAAGTTGCTCAACAAGCAATTCAAAGATGTTCAAGCCTGAGTAGCCTTAGTATGGCAGCTGAAAGAGATTATGACGATGAGCTGAAGCAAAGCCATAAAATATCTCTGCGCTGGCAAGAGACTGTTATTAAAAATGTACTTACTAAAATGCCTAGCTTTGAAGATTACTTTAAAGTAAAGATCGCAATCGACCGGTCCAAAACAAAAACACAATTTGGCTTTTTATCAGATCGAACTGCGATTAACTTTGGAGTTTTATCAGGATTTGGGCATTCATCTTCTTTAAATACAATAAAAGCTAGAATTTTAGATCTAGAACACTTGATGAATAGTAATAGCCTAGTATTACCAGAAAAATATGCCATTCTAATTAAGATGCCTAAACAAGATGATATTTCAATTTCCGATAATATCAAAGATAAGTTAAGTGATACAATATATACGATTCAAGATATAGGACAGAAATCGAATGTGACCATTTGTACTGTTGAAACATCTGAAATGGCCGCAAATAAAATAATTGAGATAGCAGCATAACATGAAAGCATATGGTATTTTTGCGGGTGGTGGAGTTAAGGGAGCCGCTTTAGCTGGTGCTTTGGAAGCAGCACAGCGAGAAAATGTTGATTTTTTAGGCTATGGAGGAGCATCTGCTGGAGCAATCATAGCATACCTTGCTGCAATTGGTTACGGTGGAAGAGAAATCTATATAAAGATGATACGTAGTCCTTTTAAAGATATGCTATTTGAAGATAAAGGTGAAAAACTGTTTTTACTAAAAAAATCTGCAAATAGTTTCTCAAGCTTTCCAGTCTCATTCAAAAGTATGTTCAAAGGTACGAATAGAAATAATTTTGTAGATAAAGCAAAAAATATAGTTTTAACTTGCCCACCATTTATTAAGTCCATTGCACCACTAGTTAATGTTGTTCGAAGCAAAGAACTAGGGATTTATGATACTAACCATTTAAGAACAACTCTAGTCGAGTGGACTAAAAAACAAATCCCTAGCTTATTAAGCGTCCATGATGACCGCTTAACTTTTGCACAGCTATATAAAGAAACCAACTTAGAACTGAAAATAATTTGTTCTGATTTATCCTCAAAAAGAGCGGTCGTATACTCTTTTCAAACAACACCAAATGAAGACGTATTTGATGCTGTGTGCAGTTCTGCTTCTTACCCATTTTTGTTTAACCCTCAAATCAATAATGAAAAGGTTCTAATTGATGGAGGATTATCTTCAAATGTCCCCATGTTTATGTTCAAAGATGAGCAAAAAAGTGCAAATATACCTATTTATGCATTTGATTTACATAAAGAGGCTATTCTTCCAGAAGGAGAATTAGGGAGATTCAGTTACCTTAGTCGACTTATTGACACTGCGCTTGAGGCTAGTGATAACGTTATGTTTGATATGCTGAATGCCAAGCGAGTAAAAGTCAATGTTCCTCAAGATATAGATACACTAGATGTTAATGTATCAAAATTGGATGTAATGCGTTTGTATTATGCAGGCTTGACTGATGGACTAGAGTTTTTTTCTAATGACCAGACAGTTAAACTGCTAAAAGCATCTTTAGATGATATAACCAAAGAAGCATTAGCTAATTATGGTTCTGCCGAAATGTTTAAAGTCGTATTGAATGCAATTCAAGAAGAGTCAACTTTCGAGGAAGAGTTGGTCCGAGTTTGGCTTTATGTACCAACATCGAGAAATTCTCTTGTGAGTATATCGGGATCCGCTAATGCTTCTGGCAAGCAGTATGAATGGTCTCTGGACTCAAATGATGATGTGATTGATGCGCGAGAAGCATGGATGAAGAAGGCAGAAATAGTCTCTTCTGATAATGCAGAAACAAAAACAAGAATTTCATTCCCAATTTTTAGGGAAGAAGATACACTTAGATTCCATCAATCCAATACAACAGAGAGCCATTGTATTGGAGTCTTAGTTCTTGATACAAATGTTGCACCTGAAGAGTGTATGTGGTTATACTTGCATAAAACTAGGGTTGTATTAGAAGAAACATTTCGGACGGAAATGTTGCAACCATGGTTAATTCTGTTAGGTCGAGTTCTAAGTAATGCTCGTTTTTAAAGGAGGTGGTTATGGAAAATAAAACAACAAAAATTTTATCTGTTCGCCGCTCTTCTCTGATGAAAAAGAGTTCACCAGAAGAGTATTTTGATAGTAAATCACAAACTGCTAGTGACCTTAAAGAGAAAATTAAACAGGCTAGATTGGCTATGAAACAGTCAGTTGATGAAGAGTCTGAACTAGCAAAAGCATTCTCTATATAAAAGACTCCATACTAAAACCTCAATACTCTTGAGAGTATTGAGGTTTTCTGTATTTACTCTATTCAGATTTTTTAAGCCTTTCTCCGCACTTAATGAATCGTAAAGGCTCTTCGCAAGTAAATTCCAACACACAGCTTAAAGCTATGTAGACCTACTTCAAATCATAACCGAAAGCCCTGTATATCATTGCTGACATATCTGTATTTATTTCATAGGCAGCCCCACAATATTTCTCTGAATCTACAACATCACCTAAAGTGTACCAATATAAACAAATGATCTAGCTTGCTTACGCTAACATATTCGTATCGCCAATAAGCACATCCCCCTCTCCACCAAACTAAAAATGCCAGTCAACTTAACTGACTGGCATTTCATTACCCACAATAGGGAGGTTTTATCATTACATGTTATTTGCTTGGCATTGGTAGAATTTCAAACATGCCATCAAACTTATCTAGTGAGCCTGACAGTTGCCCTAGCAGCGATGCATCGCCTTTCACACCCGCTTGACCAGATTTGAATAATGCCTCTAGTGTTGTCTCACCAAGAACGACTTTTGTGAAATCTGCTTTGTTGATAATTAATTCAAAATCCACTTTTGGTAACTTATCGACTTCAATGTTAGCCATATTCGCATTAGACACTTCACCGTAGTAACGCTCTCCAAGATCTGGGTGATAAACACCGAAGTTGAAGTCAAGACCTGCGGCTTCCGCTTTTGGTGTGTTCAAACTCACCGCAATAAAATCTAGGAACATGCCCGTTGGAGTGTTAGCGATTACGTCAGATGAAGCAAGTTTGATTGACTCTTGGATCTCACCAGTACGTAGTTCAACCGCTCCTTGCAAATAGCTGTTACGCCACGCCATGGTTTCAGACTGGTAACCTTGCTGTTCAAAGCTGTCTGCAAGTGCGAAACGATAATCAATGTTGTTCGGGTTACATTGCACTAGATCGTTAAACAGTTGAGAGGCTTCTTGGTATTCGCCAGCATTAAAGTGAGTCATGCCCGCTTTATATAGTACGTCTGCACCAGCTGCATTCACATACACACAAGATTGATCTTTGGTTTGCAATGGATTGGTGTTCACAGGGTTCATATCATGGTAACCAAGGTACAGGTTTACCACTGCACGAGCATTGTGGCTGTATGAACCATGGTAACCATTGGTGTGCCAAGTATCGATTTGAGATTGTGGAACGATCTCCTCAATTTGACGGCCAACATCGTGAATAGTCACCCCGTGATTGGCTAAACGCATAGACTGGTTATGAATGAAACCATAGTTATCACGCTGTAGTGTCATATACTCAGAAATTTCGTTTACGTCAGTACTAGCATCATTCCATACTGGTGCTGAGTGTGCCGCGTGAATATTGTCTACTAGCCCATTATCAACAAAACGCATTTTTAACTCCGTGAGATATTTAGTCCACACCAATGAATCACGAACTTTTGCACCACGGAAAGTATAAATGTTGTGCATACCGTCGTAAGTAAGCTCAGCGGTATTCAATGAGCGATACTCTGGTACATACAGCACAATCTCAGCAGGCGCTTCAGCCCCCGGCATGTTGATTGCGTGGAAATCGAGCCCATCAATGTTGATGACTTTTTCGCGCTCTTGGATCTCAATCGTCGGTGTAACTAGCGTCACTTCACCACGTGATGTACCAAGGCCAAGTGCGTTATCTACAATGCCTTTGGTGTTGGTATCAAGGGTTGTGCCGTATTGGTAGTTTGCACGGCGGCCCATTGCGGTGCCTGCGATGACATTCTCATCAGCCAGCTCTTTAATAAAGTCTTTTGGTGCGTAGATTTCAGCATCTTTTGCAAAATCACCTGATTCATAAACACCACGTGAACCACCAAAATGGTCGGCGTGCATGTGTGAGTAGATCATGCCCGTAATTTTGTGCTCACCATTAATCGCTGGTAGGTGCTGTTTTGCGAATTCCCACGAAGCGGCTGCGGCTTGACGAGACAGAAGCGGATCGTGAATCACATAGCCATTATCGGTGCGGTAGATCGTCATGTTTGATAAATCAGCGCCACGAATTTGGTATACCCCATCCGTCACTTCGTACAGACCGCCTGCCGCGTAATTTAGCATTCCTTGACGCCAAATTGATGGGTTTACTGAAGGTGGTAAGTCTTCCACAGACATATCCGCCATGTATTCAAAACGGTTTTTAAGCTCGCCTGCTTCATGCGTACCAAACTCAGCAATAAGACCATGAGTAGTGCGTTTAAACGCAGACGTGTCTTCCCAAGGAAGCGTTTTTGCCACTGCGGTATTGGCATTTTCGGTGAACTTAGATGCCGCTTTTCCCTCGTACGTATCAATAGATGCATAATCATTAGCTGCTGCGCCAAATGAAACCATAACAGAGAGTGAAAGAACTGAAAGAGTAAAACGAGTTTTCATAAGTAGCCTCTTTGGGAATTCGTATTGGTATGGTGCTAATTTAGCGTATTGACACATAGCAATACATGCATGAAACTGTATTTAACACATCACAAAATGTTATGTTTGAGGAAAGGATGGTTTCGAATATAGATCTAAACTTATTAAAAGTGTTTGTGGTGGTTTATCGCCACCAATCGATTACCTTAGCCGCAGAAGAGATGGGATTAACTCAACCGGGAGTAAGCGGTTTACTTAAGCGTTTGCAACAGCAGGTGGGAAGTCAGCTTTTTATTCGATCAGGCCGAGGGATTATTCCAACGCAGCATGCCCAAGAATTAATTCGTCATGTTGAGCCTGCATTAGCTCAAATCAACAACGCATTAGAAGGGTTGGAAGGCTTTTCTACCCAGTATCCACGCAAGTTCGTTATATATACCTCAGAGCCTGTAATGTTAATGCTGCTACCTAAATTAGAAGCCGACAGTAGCTTGGGTAATGTCACTATTGAATTACAGCCAACACACTCTAATGAAGAAGCACTGATCCAAGCGCTCAATCAACATCAAGCCGATCTTGCTATCGAAGTATCTAACTATTCAACACACTCGTTTTTTACCGAACCACTATTTGAAGATAAGATTCGCCTGATTGCACGAAAAGGACACCCTAGAATAAAAGGTAATGTTACTCGTGAGCAGTTTTATGCTGAGAAACACATTACTTGGAAATTACGCCGTGAAGATACCTACATGGCAAATTATTTTACCGAGGAACGACTAAGTGAACGACAAGTAGCCGCAGAATGTACCTCTCTAGTGTCGCTTATGTCGATGGCCGCGGCGAGTGATTGCATTGCAATGGTGACCGAGAGTATCGCAACCGCATTTGCCGATAAGCTGGATATACAGGTATTAGATTGCCCATTTACGTCCAAGCCAGTTCACTATCGCTTACTCACCCATAATCGAGAGCGACAAAGCCCAGCAAATATGTGGTTACGAGAAAAAATAAAGTCCTATTTTTGTTAAGCTCACTCTACCATCAGCTAAAGTGAGCTAATCTGAAACGAATGATCTAGCTTGCTTGCGCTAATACATTAGTATCAGCCAATAAGCGCTTTCCCGCCTCATCAAACAAATGCAAGTGCTGCTTTGCAACGTTAAGCGTCAGAGATTCTTGAGTGGCAAAGTCTAACTCTGGCGTTAATGCGGTAAATGTTTTGCCACCGACCAAACCATGCACTAATTGGTTCGGGCCTAACGGTTCAACCGCTTGCACACTTAATGGAAAACTTAACCCTGTATTTACTGGCTCTAATAAGGCGTGTTCAGGTCTAATTCCAAGCTGTATTGTCTGAGCAGGTAAATGTGCGTATTCAGCCAGAAACACACTTTGCTGATCAAACTTAATCACCCCATTCACAATCTCGGCTTGATGAAAGTTCATCGCAGGGCTGCCAATAAAACTCGCCACAAACGTACTTGCTGGTTGATGGTAAACCTCTGATGGTGTGCCAATTTGCTCAATCTCGCCTTGGTTTAGCACGATAATGCGATCCGCCAAGGTCATCGCCTCCACTTGATCATGAGTCACATACACACTGGTTACACCTAGCTCACGTTGCAGCTTTTTAATTTCTAAACGCATGTGGGCGCGCAGTGAAGCATCTAGATTAGATAATGGCTCATCAAACAAGAACAACTGTGGATCACGCACAATTGCACGTCCCATAGCAACACGTTGACGCTGCCCACCCGATAACTTTGCAGGCTTTCTGTCGAGATAATCTGCGATCTTGAGGGTTTCTGCCACTTTTTCAATTTTTTCAGCAATGGTTTGTTTATCGACACCACGGTTTTTTAGCCCATAAGACAAGTTGTCATACACCGTCATGTGTGGGTATAACGCATAATTTTGAAACACCATCGCAATATCACGACTGGCTGGTTTTTCAGTATCAATACGGCGATGATTTAGCTCAATTTCTCCACCAGTAATCGACTCTAATCCTGCGATAGAGCGCAAGATAGATGACTTACCACAGCCCGATGGGCCAACCAATACAATGAACTCGCCCTGCTTAATATCAACAGAAACGCCCTTTACTGCTTGGTGGCCATTATCGTAGGTTTTTACTAAATTTTTAAGTGCTAACATCGTTCTATCTCTTCACAAATTGGGTATTGGCAATGCGGTTTCATCACCGCATCTGCACGGTTATTTCTCGGTTTCAACAAGGCCTTTCACAAACCAACGCTGAAAAATAATAACCACTAAAATCGGTGGCAACATAGCGAAGATAACCAGAGCAAAGGCTTGGTCGTAACGCGGTTGACTGCTTTGGCTTATGTCACTCAATAACTGTTTCTCGCCCATGACGATGGTGTTGTAACTCTCATCGGTGGTCATCATGATTGGCCATAAATATTGGTTCCAACCCACCACAAACATGATGATGAAAATCGCAGCGATCATGGTTTTAGATAACGGCAATAAAATATCGATAAAAAAGCGAATTGGTCCCGCGTTATCAAGTTGCGCTGCTTCTAGTAATTCATTTGGGATAGTTCTAAAAAATTGACGAAAGAAAAACGTCGCTGTCGCTGAAGCTATTAGCGGTAAAATGAGTCCCGAAAAACTGTTTAACATCCCTAAATTCGCAACCACTTCATAAGAAGGAATGATACGAACTTCTAATGGCAACAATAGCGTGACAAATATCAGCCAAAACCACAGCGAAGCAAAAGGCATACGAAAATAGACCAAGGCATAAGCGGCCATCATCGAAATAATGATCTTGCCAATGGCAAAGCCAAGTCCCATCACCATTGAGTTAATGATCATTGATTTTGCATTCACATCCGTACTAAAACCGACGCTCTTGTCCCAGACCTCACCGTAAACTTCAAGAAAATTACCGCCCGGCCACCACTGCAATCCATCACTAATAATGGTGTTTGGGTTGTGGGTAGAGCTAGCGAAAATTAGCCAAATAGGGATGATCATAAAAAGCGCCCCTGCTATTAGGATCACATGATCGAACCATTGATTTTGTTTCATAATAAAATTCTCATCATTGCTGTGTACCAATACATCTCTTTGAATTAATAGTGCACACGCTTTTCAATAAACTTAAATTGCACCCAAGTCAGCATTAAGACTAAAACCAGTAACACCACCGATTGCGCCGCACTGCCTCCAATGTCTGTCCCAATGAAGCCATCACGATAAATCTTATAAACCAATGAGGTCGTTCCCCCACCCGGACCGCCTGACGTTAAGGTATCGATAACGCCGAAGGTTTCAAAAAAGGCATAGGTTAAGTTGATGACTAATAAGAAAAAGCCTGTAGGAGCAAGCAGTGGAAAAGTGATAGTCCAGAAGCGACGGCGATCACTCTCGCAATCCAACATTGCCGCCTCGTTCACCGCATAGGAAATAGACTGTAGCCCTGCAAGAAAGTAGATAAAGTTAACCGAGACTTGCTTCCACACCGAGACTAAAACCAAGGTTAGCGTCGCATCAAAAGGACTGGTGTATAAACTAAAATCCCAACCAAGACTGGCAAAAATATCGGTAAAAACACCAATATGAGGATTAAAAATAAAGCCGCCCATAATACCGGCCACCGCAGGAGCAACCGCATACACCCAAGTGAGCGTGATTTTATAAGCACTCTTACCATGCAAAATATTATTGGCTTTCACCGCCAGTAAAAGTGCGATGGCTAATGATAAAAATGACACAACAATGGCAAAGCCAACCGTAAAAAAGATCGATCTTAAATACTCTGCCGAGCTAAAGATAATGCTGTAATTCTCTAAACCGACAAAGGTTGATGACAACCCCCAAGGGTCTTCTAGCATAAAGGAGAGATAAACCGCTTCTGCTGCGGGATAGAAAAAGAACACTGCAATAATGGCAATTTGGGGCACTAAAAGCGCATAAGGCAACGCCGAGTGGGTAAATTGTTGTCGTTGTTCCACTGTTATAACCTACTACATTAAAAAGAAAAAAATCACTGTGGCTAACCTAACTCAACCACAGTGAATCCTTGTTATTGCACCGAGCGTGCGAAACGGTTTAACATTACTTTGCTTTCTTTATCGATATTGGCGAGTGCTTTTTCTACCGTAATTCGGTCTGCAAATACGTTATCAAACTCTCTATGCATTACCTCTTGGATTTGTGAGTAAAAACCTAAACGGTAACCACGCGTCCACTCGCCACCCGGTAAGCTCAACTGTTTTACGCCCACTTCTGCATCGGGTTGTTCTTGGTAGTAGCCTGATTGTTTTGTCATGTCGTAAGCCGCTTTGGTAACCGTCACATAACCGGTCGATTTATGCCAAAACATTTGTGTCTCAGGACTTGTTAAGAAATTAAAGAAAGCAGCAACGGCTTGCTGTTCTTCTTTTGGCTTACCATCAATCGCAAATAACGCAGCGCCACCAATAAAGGTACGGCCTGCCTCTTTATTGACTGATTTCCAATATGGTAGATAGGTTGTACCTAACTCAAAATCAACACGGTTACGTAACCCACCAAACGAGCCTGATGAGCCTAACCACATTGCTACTTTTTGTTGCTCAAACGGTTGTTGGTTTGCATCCCAATCTGAGCCGTAATACTTGTAGTACCCTTTGTCTGACCACTCTTTTAGCTTGTTAAAGTGCATTGCCATATCTGGCGTATTAATCATGATGTTGGTCGCTGGCGCATCAAAACCATTGTTTTTATTAGCAACGGGAAGGTTATGGCGAGACTTGAAGTTTTCGAACATGATCCAAGGCGTTAAAGATTGTGAGAAAGTAGCGTAGCCTTGCGCTTTTAATTTTTGTGCGACTTGTTCTAGCTCTTCGTAGGTTTTAGGCGCTTCTACCCCTACTTTTGCAAGAATGTCTTTGTTGTAATAAAGCACAGGCGTTGAGCTGTTGAATGGCATGCCAACCATTTTTCCATTGCTGTCTGCGTAGAAGTTACGAACCCCTGCAATGTAGTCTTTGTTATTAAATGAATAGCCAGATTGAACCAGAATATCTTCGACAGGTTTTGCAACCCCAGGTGCATTGATAATGGTTGCGGCACCCACATCGGCCACTTGTAAAATGTTCGGCGCTTGGTCGGCACGATAAGCGGCAATGCCTGCGGTAAGTGTCTCTACGTATGAGCCTTTAAACACTGGGGTAATTTTGTATTCATCTTGTGACGCATTAAAATCACGAGCAATAGTATTGACTGTTTCGCCTAGCTGACCACTCATTGCATGCCACCAAGTAATGTTGGTTTCAGCCATGGCTGTCGTTGAAAGTAATGACGCTAGAACACCTGTTATCAATTGCTTTTTCATCTTATTCCCTAATGATTTAGTATGAGTAACCGTTTATGTGATGCTCATAGTAGGGATTGAAGATGACAGTTATGCTTCAGTTTTATTGTGTTCTTGTGATGATTTTTGGGGGGGAGGATATTAAAAGTTCTGACTCAACAACGTTGTCATTAAAAGTACATATTTTCTTATCCATAATTCTAATTTAACTCAGGTAAATAGAAAACAGGTTGTGTCTATAAGCCTTATTAATGAAGTAAAGGTCTCAATTTTAAACTAAAGAACACATTAAACCATTTAATCTATAGCATTAATCATAGAAAATAATTCCTCATGATATTCCCTAAACTGAAGAGTCTATACCCTAATGACAAGCACAATAGAAAGAATAGATTACCTGCTCAAAGATGATTCAATGCCGTCTATGATTTTACTCGATGGTAGTTGGGGTAGTGGTAAAACACACTTTATCAAAAACAAATTAGAACCCCATTTTAAAAAGAAGAGTATAAAGGTTGTATTCTTTTCTTTATATGGTGTCTCAGATCTGAATGATTTTAGATGCAAACTATCATCTGCTTATTTAGCCAATAACCCAGACGTAAGTAAACTTGCTGATTCAGTTAATGGTATAGCTGTATCTCTTGGAAAGATATTTGGTGAAAATACTTCAGGTAGTGTAGGGGCCGCCCTTAGTGGCATGGCGGGTATGGCTCAGCACGCATTTTTAGCGAATATGAAAGACTTCACGTTAATCCTTGATGATCTTGAAAGACTTAGTAGCAAAAATCTTATAAAACAAATATTAGGAGAGAGTATTGAATTAGCTGATAACAATAAGATCTCAGTAATTATTGCAGCTAACACATCTCAGATTAACGATAAGAACGATTTAGAAAAAGCATTCATAGATACTGTTACCTATCGTACTACGGCTGAGAAAATGGTTGATATTGCATTGGAACATACGCAATTTAATAACATCAGGAGTCACAAAGCTCTCATCCTGAACGAAGTTAAAAGACTGAACTTCACTAATTTACGTATTCTTAAACGTGCAATTTACAGGCTAAATAGAGTATTTGGCGACATAGACAACAACTCAGATCTCGATATGGATACATCTGTAAAAATTGTTACATCAATTGTCTTATCTATCTGTTATGCACACTATGAAGCGAAATTGAGTACTAAAACTATTAAGGATAATCTACCTCATTCAACCCGATTACATACATATGTTAAGGAACATAAAAGCGAAACAGAACCAGAAGAAAATACAAAAGCAGCTAGACGAATATTCAACCTTCAACATTCATTAAATGATGAAGTAGTAGATTTTTGTATTGGGGATACACTTGAAATTGATGCTATCGAAGCATTCTGTTTACCGAAGAAGAGTGACCCCTTATCTGCATTGATAAGTTATAACTATCTGCATATGAACGAACCTGAATTCATCGAAGCAACTGAGAAATTACAGTCATTCATTAAATCGTATGAGAAAGAAAATTATGCTATGTGGATTAGAGCTTGCGACGTTGCATTATACCTTTCAAAGTTCCAATTTATTGATTGGCCACGAAACGAGATCTTAAACGTTAGTCGAGATGTAATTTTAAAGAAAACCTTTGCACCTATATCAACAGGGGGGCTTCGTCTAAGGTTTAGTGACGATGAATTACAAAAAATCCATGAGGACAACTTTGAGAGGGTTCAAATAGCATCACAAAAGGAAAAAGTAGATGCTTTTACATCACGAATGAAAAAGTCATGGTTATCAGTAGAGGATGAGGCCAAACAGCAATTCAATAACTTGGAGTTTTTACAGTTCATATCAGGTGAATTTTTCAAAGATTGTATTCTCCGATGGGACATTCATAATATTAATGCTTTCGAACAATATATATATGAACGAATTAACAGTATCGACTCATCTTACTGGCTTAATTTAAACGAAATAGTTGGGACATTGGAAGAATATATAGAGAACGAACAAGAAAAGCTAAAAAGAGGGATTTTGTCTGTACTATGCGGAACCCTTAAAAATGCATGTAATAAAGTTCACTCTTAGCCAAACTCTGTCAACAGGTTAGAGCGGAAAGTAATGAACCATTGTATTTAGCTCATGACAGATACCCTTTTAATTGTGACACTTTTCTGGATAAAGGTGTCACAATTATGGCGTATTTATCCTTTAGTGACAATAAGAGTGTCACAGTAAAGTATCGGCATCTTTGGATTAACGCCCTAAAAGCTCACCTACTTATCTTTGAGTCTGTAGAAAATTAGTTTCGGGGCAATAACCTATTAAGATAGTATTTTCCTCAAAAATACGCATAATCTTGCTATACAACACTCAAAGAGAAATTACCTATGACTAATTTTCAATACTACTTTCACGAACTGCCTTGTTTTAACTGTAAAAAAACCAAAGTGAATACTGACCTTGGTTGGTTAACAGCAACAATGAAAGACGATGTTCAAGCGCAATTAGCTGCAATTATCGAACAAGGTAACGTTGAAGCTGATCTTTCAGTAAACGTGACTTGTACTAAAGCAGAAGCTCGTGATTACTTATTGCTAAATTTCTACGGTTACTCTGAAGAAGAGCTAGAAGGTCAAATTGAAGCTGACGATGAGAAAGAAGTTGCAGATGAAATCGCTGAGTTACTAAAAGATGGTAACGAGGTAGCGGTATTTGAGCACGAAATCGCTCTACAAAGCTGTATGGATTGTGACGTTGAATAAACGTTAATAAAGATCAACATACAAATTCTAGGCATTAGCAGAGTTAAATTTGCTAATGCCTTTTTTGTTTTGTCATTTTTAATTAAATCCAAACAACGATAATTTAAAACTACAGCATTAACTTAAAGCTTTTTAACTTTGACACAAAACTTGGAAGCCTCTGTTTTTGCAAACAAGCTAGAAATTCATTACACATCCATATTCAGTTCTTGATCTAATGCTGACAATTCCGCAAGTGAGGCAAGCCTACGTTCTTCTAGACGATCCTTATATTCCATAATATCGGCAAACGCGACTTTTCTACGATTACCTGTACGACTAAACGGAATTTCTTGCGAATCAAGAAGCTTAATAAATGTAGGGCGAGACATATTTAACATATCAGCCCCTTCTTGCGTGGTAAGTTCTGCATGAATAGGTGTAATGCTAACAGAGTTACCTTGCCCTAATTGAGTTAGTACCTCTATCATCATATTTAATACGCTCGCAGGTATTGTGACTTCATGAGATTTACCTAATTTATCAACAACGTTGATCCTTTGAGCTTCCCCATTGGTTTCAATGACGGCTGATAACTCCTGACTACCAAGCTTAGCCAATGCTATTTCTTCTGCACTTGGCAACTTTATCGCTGCATTCATGTTTATTCTCTCTTATATTCATGTGTACAAATTGTACAATTGTTACAGTATCCGAAATATTCGAAATATTCGAAATATTCGAAAGAAAGTCAATATTCGAAATATTCGAAACAACACAAGTAAATGTGAAAATATGTTATTATCCCCTCAAACTGTAAGGACAATAATCATGAAGCTTATCCCCCTACTGAAACAGCCTAGAATCCACTGACTTATTTTAAATTAATGCCAACCCCATTATTTTTATATAAGTTTAAAGGTTTATTATGCAAGAAAAGCACTGGTCAAAGTTTCAGTTACTTCATGAAGTCGTAACCAACAAAAACATTCACATTAAAGGTACCCATAGCTATTACAGTGATTGCTGGGATAACGGTTTTGAAGACTCTGTTGTTCGGTATTTACACGGAGATAAAATCAGCCGTCAATGGGAGCCAAGATGGGAGATCGATAAGCTTCATATTGGTGATTACGTCTGTATCGCCGCTGAAGTTATTATCTTAATGGGCGGAAACCATAAGCAATCGGAAAACTCACTGACAATAAAAATATTAATACCAATGTCACTAATTAGGTGATCTATTTATTACGCAGGAATAATGATCAGATAATTAATGGAATTGGTATAACTTTCAAGATCACAGTATTGTTGAGTTAAGGGATGTACTCATCACGATCTTGTGCATAAAACGCTATCGAAATTATCCACTTCTCTATTGCACTATATTGCTCTTTAGAGATAAAACTTTCTCGATATATATTTAAAATACGATCCTTATGCTTTAGTACGTCATCCATCAGCTTAGTGGTCATCTTTTTGCTTAGATTCATGGCGTTACCAAACTGAATAAAATCATAACCAGTGTAGTGCGAGTGCTTCTCAAAGCCATTGCTTTGCACCTCTCCCCCTTCCTCTAGTTTAAGCAGCGGTAATGCCATTCGGTCACTGATGTATTCTTTATATGGCGCAACGGATACATAATCATAAATAGGGGCTAAACTATCTTCTGCAACTTCAGGCCGAAGTATTCCAAAGTTTCTAAGGTGTAAATCGTTATTACCCAATAGATAAGCAACAAATACTCGGCGAAAAAAATCTTTTTTAAGTTGTAACGTATTATCTAAGTTTTCAGAAAGGAAATCCCAGATCCGCTCATAACTCACATAGTTCTCGCCATCATCTTTGATTTTTCCGTACTTTTCCGCAATATTCATTGCCGCATCTAATTGCTCTTGATGGATCGGCTCTTTGTTTTCATTGCGATCAAAACGTTTAATGATAAATGCTTTCTCTTCATTACCTTGCTCATCTTTTTTAAATCGAACAAGCCCAAACTCCGGTATATCAAAGCCTAAATTTTTCATCACGAGCATAGTGGCGTGCTCATTTTCCGCTAAATGAGGAAACTCTTCTGGTGATGGCTTAAGGATGTACTGCGCTTCGTTTTCTACGACTTCAAATTGTTGTTCATTGATAACAAGGGATAGCTTGGGTTGATACCCTGAAATACTCATCCCTTTTTGTTTTTTAGGTTGCTCCGTAATAAATCCACTACGTGTAAAAGGTAGGCGCATTATTGTTGTTGGATCAGCCGTTAAGTATTTAACTCCTGCTTTGGTATATTCATCTTGAAACTGGTTCTTATCCGTTAAAGGAGTCAGGCTGATTAAACATTTATCTTCTGGATACATTATTCTTCAAACCTCTCTAAACGAACTGCCCCAATTAAGTTATTTCCATTTTGGATTAACATGCCTAACGTATCGTTTTCATCTATTTTTTGAATTTCTGAATACCGTTTTTTTAACCAACCTTCGGGGGCTAGGCTTGCAAAAAATGGATGTAAGCGCTCTTCTGTAAAGCTTTTCTCTTTTAGGGGAAAACTTAAAGACAGTGGTTTTCCTCGATAACTCTCGCTATAAGTAAAAGTAAAGCAATTGTCTTTTTGAGTTAATATCCCTGCGAGTTGCTTATACAGGTAGACATTTACTTTTCTATCCATAACTTCACTCCTAATTCATTACAAATGCTAAGAACATTAGATAACTTGGCATTATGAGGATCTTTTAAGATCCGCTGTATCGTTGAAAAAGAAATATCTGTTTGCAGTTCAAGATCTTCAATTGAAATACCCAATTGCTTTCTTTTCTCTAGAAGTATTTTGTCTAGCTCTGCATGTTGATGATCAAGACAGAGTTTACTGCTTGGGTTTGTTTTTAATTCAGTGATCTCATCGATAAGCCCCTGCATTTCATTATATAGCAATGTTAGCTTTACTTGAGCTTCATTAGTATCCATAACAACCCCTTCTTATCAAAAATGAATATATGAATAGAAAAACTGATAAATTTATTCATATTTGGCTAAAACATAGCAATGGTACTATCTATCACGCCATATATGAATAAAAAAATAGTTTTTATCATAAAAAATTCATATTTGACCAGTATAAATAGCCCCGTTTAGTTAAGTGAACTATTTTTCTTAGGAATAGAGACTAATTGCTTGCCAAATACGTTAATGAGCGCTGCTGTGCCTACCGCTCCACGAGCAAGAAGTAAGGGCTTATTGTTTCCCCATATCGAAATGCCTTTTCGCTTCACATCGGCATAGCTAATGATCAAAGAAACTAATGCCCTTGCTGCCACAATTTCAAATACTGGAATGCCGTAATTGCTCACGTATTTTACGCATGCTGACATGAGCGCAAATCCAAGCGCAGACAAAAACATAAATCTAACCCCTGTCGGGATCAGTGAAAAAGAAAAGGTAGACATAAGAACAACTATCAAATTTAGAAGGTAATGAATGATAGCCTAGTTTACTCGCAGCACCCAAAGCTCTTATATTAATCACATCGACATTCAGACTGTATTCCAAATATCTGCTCTTCCCACAATGGATTATTACACTTTGTTATTAAAATAATAAGTAATCATAATTTCATGTAACTCTCTTTTTTGTATATCTTACTCCCATACAAAATAACAACCGTTAGTTAGGCAAGGGGAAGTACCATGACAAATGCACTATTTCAACCAATGCAACTGGGTAACCTTACGCTTAAAAACCGTATTGTTATGCCACCAATGACTCGCTCTCGTGCTACCCAACCAGGTAACTTGGCAAACGACATGATGGCGCAATATTACGCACAACGCGCAAGTGCGGGGCTTATCATTGCTGAGGGTACTCAAATTTCAGAGATGGGCCAAGGTTATGCATGGACTCCGGGTATCTACTCTCAAGAACAAATAGCAGGTTGGAAAAAAGTCACTGACGCTGTGCACGCAAAAGGTGGTGCTATTTTTGCTCAACTTTGGCACGTTGGCCGTGTTACTCACCCTGATAATATTAGTGGGCAACAGCCTATTTCATCGTCTGCACTAAAAGCAGAAAACGTAAAAGTGTTTATTGATAATGGCACTGACGCACCGGGCTTTGTAGATGTAGTTGAGCCTCGTGAAATGACAAAACAAGACATTACTGATGTTGTTGCAGAGTATCGTCAAGCGGCACTAAATGCAGTAGAAGCCGGTTTTGATGGTATTGAGCTTCATGCTGCAAATGGCTATTTAATTAACCAATTTATTGATTCTGAAGCCAATAATCGTACCGATGAATATGGTGGCTCTATCGAAAATCGTCTGCGCTTTTTAGGCGAAGTGGTTGAGGCAATGACTGATGCTATTGGTCATGATCGCGTTGGCGTTCGTCTTGCTCCGTTTACTTCATTAAATGGTACGGTTGATAAGACCCCAATTGAAACCTACACCGCTGCCGCTGTGTTGTTAGATAAACTCAATGTGGTTTATATGCATATTGCTGAAGTAGACTGGGATGATGCTCCTGAGACACCTGCAGAATTTAAAGAAGCGATTCGTGATGCGTTTAAAGGCACTATTATTTATGCCGGTCGTTACAATACCGAGAAAGCCGAGCACGCATTAACCAGCGGTTTAGCAAATATGGTCAGCTTTGGGCGTCCATTTATTTCTAACCCTGATTTACCGACTCGTATTAAACACGGTTACCCTCTAGCGCAACATGACCCAAATACGTTATTTGGCGGTGCAGAGCAAGGCTTAACAGATTACCCTGAGTATCAAGCGTAACTGCCTTAATATTGAAACACCAAAAATAAATGATATAACCCTGCTTATTTAAGTGGGGTTATTTTTTATATCACGTAATATTGCCTTTCTTCTTTTTATATTCAGAGTATACGTCTATGCGTGGAATCCTTTATCTGGTTATCGCTACCATTCTTGCCGCTATTGGCTGGGGTGCATCAAAAATGGTCGTCATGACGATTCCCGGTGATATTTTTATTGGCACACGATTTCTGTTCGCAAGTTTGGTGCTTCTTCCTTTTTGTTATAAACAACTTCGCAACTTAACCATCAAACAAGGCGTTGCGCTTACTGGCGTTGGTTTAGTGCTATCGCTTGCTCTGCAAGTCTGGGTGTATGCTGTTGCTATCACTTCGTCATTAGCAGAGGGCGCATTTATTATGAGTTTAGCCATGCTAATTGCCCCTCTGATTGCCTGGGTTTTATTTCGTCAAAAACCCAATAAAGCCTTTTGGTTAGCCTTGCCTATTTCTATTTTTGGTATGATGTTATTAACCCTAGGAAATGGTTGGAAAATGGAACCAAGCCAACTTGGGTTTATGCTCTCTTCTCTTTTATTGTCATTACACTTTGTATTAAACAAGCGTGTTATTAGTTCTATCACACCGTTATTATCTATTTGTGTTCAAATGTTTGTTGTGGGAATTAGCGGCTGTTTATATGCATCATTCAATTCACATGCGCCATTTGAACTCACAGAGCATGCTATTTTTTGGTTTTTAATCTCAACCATTGTGGCAACGGCCATTCGTTATCTCGCCCAAACCCTTGGGCAATTTTCGGTAGAGATAGAAACCGCCTCTCTGATTATGATCTTAGAGCCTATCTGGACATTACTGATCAGTGTTACCTTACTGAATGAAGTGTTAGAAACACAAAAAATGTTCGGTGGTGGTGCCATTATTTTATCTCTGTTGCTTTATATCAAACTGTCACGAAGGCTCAGGTAGGTGATTCATTGATAATTTATCGATGAATTGACCAGCAGCGATATTCGGTGGTACTGCCACAAGCGTGCATCATTAAAGAACCAAACCCTGAAGATAAACGCAGTCACAGTACTAATAATAATGAGTGCAGTTGAAATAATAATATATCGTACCCTTTAATAAGTCCGTTAATAATATCAATTAATCCATATTCTTGTTATCTACGTAATACTCTCTAAATACACCTTTTAGCGTCAAAAAATGGTGTGTTTATCAATTTTTTGTCGCATTTATTTTGTGATTTCGATCTCAAATATATAATTATCCCATTCTATATCAATTTAGTTTCTTTGTTCATAAAAAGCAGGTATGCTCCGCGCGCTAAAAATCGAACTAACCAATACGGTTTTTAAGTAGTTATATTTAATTTGGAATAAACATAAATCATGATAAAAAAAATTGTTGCTCTATTCTTTGTTATTATTAGCATTTTGCTTGCTTTTACTTTAGTTATTTCTAAACCATTTTTGGATGACTTTAAAAAAGATAATATGGATCACGCCAATGTATTAGCGTTGAATGTGATCACAGCCAGTTACAATACCATCACAGAAGGATTAATTAATAGTTTAAAATCATTATCTTACTCTGTATACACCAACCCAAACAAAAGGTTTGATGAAGAACACATTCTGAGTGATTTAAAAAATATTGTTGCCACCAATTCTGCTTATAAAGACATCATCATCACAACTCTTGATGGTCGTGCATTTGCTGCATCAAGTAATGGATGGAACAAAGGATTCAACGCACGCACAGATCAAAGAGAATGGTTTACTGCTATCATTGATGGCAAAAAAAGTGCTCATATTGCTCAACCTTATAAATCCAATACGGGTGAATATGACTTCACCGTTAGCGCACCTATTTTATTGAATGGCGAAGTTGTTGGTGTTTTAGCTATTGTTGCAAACCTAAATGTATTAATGCCAAAAAATGGGGTTGAATTTGCTATTACCACGCAAGATGGTTATGTGGTTGCTATTGATGAAAGCTCACAAGATTGGTTAGGTAAAAACCTATTTGAAGTAAGGCCAACCTACAAAGACGTAACAACTGAGCCAACGTTACTGGTTTCTCCAGCAGGCAGTACTTACAGCTTATTTAAAACGCAGCTGAACCACGGTTTAGTCGGATACATTTTTACCAACCAAGGTAAAACCGTTGATAACGCCGACATGATCCGTAATGCCTTAATTATCGTATTGATTGCACTTGGGACCGTTTTAACTGCTGCTCAATTTATTGTGGTTCGTCGTGAATTGTCACAAATTGATACGGTTGTGAATAGCATTAAACAGATGGCAGATGGTAACTTCCAAGCAATCAACATTCCAAAAACGGGCAATGAAATTGATTTAATTTCAGCGTCATTACACCAATTACAACAGCGTATTTGGAACGTTATGACCTCTACAACAGACATTATGGCCCAATTGTCTGCACACCAACAAAGTATTACATCAAGCACAGCAAATAATATTAAGTGCTCTGAATCTGAGCTTAATCATATTGATTTAGTTTCTATTGAGATCAATGACATGGCTACAACAGCTAATGAAATTGCAACCAATGCTCAGTCAGCAGAAGAGAATACAAGTGCGACATTAATGCTTTCATCAAGCAGCTTAGCAACGCTACAGCAATCATCAACGATTGTGGATCAAGTAACGGGCTCGGTACAAGAATCGGCATCTATCTTTGGTGAGTTGAAAACATTATCTGACAACATCAGCTCGGTTGTAGATGTAATTGGTAATATTTCAGATCAAACCAACTTACTGGCATTAAATGCGGCAATTGAAGCAGCACGAGCTGGCGAACAAGGACGCGGCTTCTCTGTGGTTGCAGATGAAGTTCGAGCACTTGCGGTAAAAACTCAAGATTCCACAGCAGATATCCAACGCATTATTGTGACGCTTCAAGCGGGTGTAACAAAAGCAACGAATGCGATGGGTACCAACTTACAGTTGACCGATAAATTATCGGTGATTTCACAAGATATTGAACAAGCGTTCACGGATATCTCTGCAAAAGTCTCTTTACTTTCTGATATCAATTCCTTTGTTGCAACGTCATCAGAGGCACAGTTTGTGGTGAACCAAAGAGTGACTCAAAATATTGACGAAATAAAGAAAATGGTAAGTGATAATGTATCTGGTGTGCAAAATACCATTGATGCTAACCGTGAAATGGCTTTATTAGTTAATAACTTAAATGAAGAAATCCGTTTCTTTAAAATATAAATAAAACAAATAGAGTAAATAACATATACCGCTCCGATGGTTATTCGAGAGCGGTATTTTATCCCTCAGGCAACTTTATGATGGATAAGTGATAAAAAATTTAATAACAAAGCGTTACTCTACTTCCCTTTCTCATTACTCTTAAAGCTCTGCATAAACGTTTATTTCTTACTAGAATACATAACCTCAAAGTTCGGTATATTTTTCTCCCAAACCGGGGAATCCTCTCCAATAATTGATTTTAAAACATCGATAAATAACTTAGTTTTGATAGGCGCATCTCGGTGTGGGTACACAGCATAAAAAGTGCCAAAATCTTCAAGGTTCAAATGCGTCATTATTGGGATAAGCTTGCCTTCAATAATTTCGTTTTCAATCATTTGGGCTGTGACTACAGCAAGCGTATTACCTGCTACCGCGCTTTTTACCACCATTTCAACATCATTTACTTTATACGCGACATTCAAATGGAATTGCTGTTCAACCTTGTTTTCATCAAGGTAAGTAAATTTATCAATAAATAAACCGGGAGCCGCATAAATCGTCGCGGGTAGAGATTCTAATTTTTCAATCGTCTCTATTTTCCCATGCTGTTGAATGAAATCAGGCGATGCGACAATTAACAAACGACTTCGGGCAATCTTACGAGAGATCAAACTGGAGTTCTTTGGTCTACCAATACGAAAACCAATATCAAAGCCTTCCTGCACAATATCAACCACTCTGTCTTCTAATCTTAGCTCGCATTTCACATCAGGATATTGCTTCTGAAAAACAGAGATCGCATCTTGAACGTACTGACGGCCAAACATCATTGAGCTGGTGATCTTTAATATCCCTCTTGGCTCTGAATGGTAGTTCTGCGCTAAACGGTGGGTATTGTTAAGCAAGTCACGTAACAGTTTTGCTTGGCTCACCATTTCATTACCTGCTGCTGTTAATGATAACGAGCGCGTGGTGCGGTTAAGTAAGCGAACCCCTAACTCTTCTTCTAAGCGACTGATCTGCTTTGATATGACAGAGCGATCTAGGTTCTTTTGCTCGGCAACATTAGTAAAAGAGCCAAGTTCAGTAACTTCTAGCAATAAAAGTAAGCGATTAGAAAAATCCATTTGAGCCTCACGAGAATAAATAAAAACACCATTGGTGCAATATTAGCATCAATCTTATGCCATTAACGGTATTTTTCTCACCTAATGGATTGCTTATAGTTATCTCACTGACGGAGAGGATGACCTTTCAACGTAACCATATTTAACTAGCCAATAGGCGATTTAGAGGAAGTACATTATGAAAACATTATCAATCACTAACCAAAATGGTATCGCAACAGTAGCTATCAATAATCCACCAGTGAATGTATTAACCATCAATCTAATTAACGAAATTAATGAATATGTACTTTCTTTAAAAGATGACCGAGAAACTAAAGTGGTGGTGTTTAAATCACTGCATGAAACCTTCTTTTTAGCGCATCTTGATCTGAACGTGATTAACGGCACGCAAGGCGGTCAAGCAGCGTCTATTGAGTTCAACCACATGATCATGAACATCAAGGCGATGAAACAAGTGTCTGTTGCTTTGGTTGATGGCGTGGCTCGTGGGGGCGGTAATGAGTTTGTTATGGCGTGTGACCTTGCTTACGGCACTGAGGATGCAGCGTTTGCTCAACCAGAAGTTCACGTAAATATTCCTACTGGCGGCCAAGGTGCGGTTCAGTTCGCAAGAAGAATGGGCAAAAACAAAGCATTACAAGCTCTTCTATTAGGTAACGATTTCACAGCACAACAAGCTGAGAACTTAAATATCATTACTCAATTTGTACCTAAAGCAGAAATGGATAACTTTTTAGCGATGACTTTAGGTGTGATTAGTACATTAGAAGTGCGTGATATTGTGATGTACAAAGAGATCATTGCAACATCAATTAAAGATGAAGACTCGGGTGCAGAGTTAGAGTTACGTTACTTTTTAGAGCGTGCTAAAGAGCAAAAAACAGCCGCTATTATCTCTGCATTTTTAAAACATGGCGGACAAACAGAGCGTGAAGCAAAAGACATTCAAGGTATTTTTGTTGATACGGCGGCTGAACTGTCTAAATAAAATTAAATCACTCCATTATTAGCCGTCGTATTGGCGGCTAATTGTAGTTGACCACTAAAATAATACTGTGAAGGTAACTCATGAGATACGAAGGTGATATTTATCGTCCGCCGCCAGAGGCTGACGCTTATATTTTGCAATGTACGATTGGTTGTTCTTACAATAAATGTACCTATTGCTCAATGTACAAAGATGTTCGTTATAGAGTTCGTCCTATTGAGGACTTAAAAGAAGATATCCGTATGGCGAAAGCGGCATTCGGAAATAAAGTCGAAAAAGTATTCTTAAGTGATGGTGATGCGATTTCATTACCAACAGAGATGCTGTTAGAGATTTTATCTGAACTTTATTCGGCTTTTCCAAAGTTGACACATGTAAGTACCTACGCAGGGCCACAAAGCACGCTTGATAAAACATTAGATGAATTCAAACAACTGAAAAAAGCTGGGTTAAGCATGACTTACCTTGGCGTTGAATCGGGCTCTGATGAGGTTTTAAAAGCGGTTCGTAAAGGGGTTAACTCGGCAGAAATGCTCGCAGCAGGTCAAAATATTGTAGAAGCTGGCATTAAACTGGTTGCAATGGTGATGATTGGCCTTGGTGGTAGTCCTGAACTATCTAAACGTCATGCGTTAGAAACCGCGCAATTAATTAACCAAATGAATCCATATTTATTGGGTTTATTAACCACGGTTCCAATGGAAGGAACGGCACTGTTTAGACAAGTCACTAAGGGCGATTTTAAACTGCTCGACCCTTATGAGGTACTTGAGGAGATCAAACAACTATTAGAAACCTTAACCAATGATGAGCTATTGATTGATAGTACGCATGGCTCAAACTTATTACCAATAAAAGGTAAATTAAGTGAGGTGAAAGCAGACACGATCTCGCACATTAATCACCATTTATCTAAAAAAGATAATAACTTAATTGGTAAAGCTTATGTTGGTCGGTTTTAGCTGACATATAAAAAGGGCGGTATTCGCCCTTTTATTATTTCTATCTTAAGCTGGATTCTTAATGAGGTTCTAGCTCTGAACTTCTGGCTTCATTGTCGCCTCAACTTTCTCTTCTGCTTCTAACGCTTCTCCACGAGCAATTAATTTCTGAATCACTTTAGATAACCCTAACGTCAGAACCGCCATGAACGCCGCCACTTGCGCTAGCATATAAAAGTAACTGGTATATACCGTCTCAACCACTTCTGGTGTAAATACGATATCTTTAGGCAACGCGATTTTAGTTGCTATTACCGCCGCTAAAATACCACTTAATGAGATAGCCACAGCACGTAATCCAATCGAGAACGCCGCTAAGTAACGAGGCACCATTTCAAAAATAAACCCAGCGCCTAGTGCTCCAACGATAAGCTCCGCGCCTGATTGGAAAAAGTGAACAAATAAAATCCAATCCGCTGAAATTTTACCATTTTCACCCATCGTACCTGCCGAGAACCCCAATAAACCAAACGCAATAGTTGTAAGCATAAATGCCCCTGCAATTTTGGTTGGGATGGTTGGTGAGTAGCCTTTACGATCTAACCATGCGTAAAGTTGGATCATTGGTCCACCAAGCACAAAACACCATAACGGGTTGAACGCCATGTTCGACTCAGGGTGAATTGGAATAAAGCCAAGTAAGGTATCATCCATTAAATTAATGGCGTACATGTTCATCGAGGTAAACATTTGACCATAAAAGAAATAGAACACGATTAAGATACAAACGGTGATCAGCACTGCGACCATTTTATATTGGAATGCGCGCGTTGCTTTTGTTATCTCATAAATAAAATAACCAATAGCGCCAAAACCTAAGGTATAAAGAATGTATTTTCCTGTATCAAGATTCGAGAAAATCCAAAAGATTAGACCTAGCATAGCCGCAGAGCCAGCAAAAAACATTATCCACGTTTTCAGTGACAATGGCGCTTTATCGAGATCATTACCCACACTCACTAGCTCTTTACGATACTTATAAAACATCAATAAATTCAGTGCCATTAAGATAGCTGATACGAAGAAAACACCTTGATATGCTAGATAAGTGATTAAAAAAGGAAAAAGGTATTTAGCAGAAAAAGAACCAAGGTTATTAATTGAATAGTTAACCGTAAGACCTTGCTGGAAAGCCTCGCGGTTCGTCTCTGAATAAGAGTTACCAAACAATACTGTTGGACAAGTTGCCGATAAACCTCGAGCAAAGCCAATTAAAGCGATGGCTAAAATACTCATTGGAATATTCAATTGACTTGCTCCCACCCCTAGCAGTAAAAAACCCGCTAAATAGGTTGCATAACCAATATAAACCGCACGAAACGCACCAATAAATTTATCTGCTAAAAAACCACCAACCGCTGAAAATACAGGCCCAACTGCACCAAACGCTCCCATCATCATGATAGTGTCGGCTTCACTGTAATTAAGATCATTAAGGAAGAATTTAGTTAAGAGAACAAAGGCACCATAAAAGGCAGCACCCCATAAAAATTGTCTAAGAATGAGAATTTTAGCTATCGTGGGAAATCGCGCATTATTGTCTTGCATACTACTACTCCAGAATCATAATGACATTATTAACACCTACTTTTTGTAAGTGTATTTTGGTCTTTATATCATCTGCTCACTTCACCATTTGATACGTAAGTCTCAAACTTAAGTGTCAATTGATTCTCTTTTGTAGAATGAGAACTCGCTCTTGATTCTATTTATTTATAACTAATCATAGTATTAATTAAAGATATTCTAATTAAATTTGCTTAATTTAATGGTTTTATTAACTAATAATAAAATTCCATTTAGATTTTTATATTCAAACTTTTATCAAAAAAAAGACAACCATTAAATGTATGATTGTCCTTTGCGTTTACAACGCTGTATTTCTTGTTTTTACTCAACAGGCAGTAATTCAATAGAATCCTGATTAAGAGATTGCCTGAAGAAGTCAGGCATGGATTCCATCGTAAATACAACCGCATCTTCAAAAATGGTTGTGGAACCGCTAAGTGTCCAATAAGAACTTCCTTTATGAGTGTTCACTTTCACCTTAAAACGCGTTGGAGTGGTCGTAACCATTTTTCTATTCCTTAAATAACATACCAGATCATGCTACCACTTCCATTTTATGAAACCAGACTTTTGCCTTATAAATAGTAATGTTTTTTCGTTTGTAATCATAGTGAAAACTAAACCACAACAAGTTGTTAATTCATTGTTTGTTAATTGTATTGAATCTCACTTGCTCTTCTATCTTTACGTTTATATAGCTATAAAAAATTGGCTTACTCAACCCCAAAAGTAAAAGCGGCGGTTGATTTTATTACGGCCAGAATTAAAAAATAAAAAACCATACTTTATTAGATAAAAAAGTGAAGAAGCTGCCTTGGCTTTTCTTTAATTATCAAATAGTAAATCTTACTTTCCACACCTAGAAACTAAACTTTGATGTAGCTCAAAAAACAACCTAGGAATTAGGCGTAAGTTGGATCGACATTACATTTTTTGAGGGAATAAAAATGACGATACCAACCGTT
This sequence comes from Aliivibrio sp. A6, assembly GCF_028765505.1. Classification (NCBI taxonomy): domain Bacteria; kingdom Pseudomonadati; phylum Pseudomonadota; class Gammaproteobacteria; order Vibrionales; family Vibrionaceae; genus Aliivibrio; species Aliivibrio sp. A6. Next base: position 93,379 of record NZ_JARACR010000007.1, read on the forward strand.
TACCGTAGAGATATTCTCGGTTTAGTTTTACTCATTTCCATTGTTTTGAGCACTCTTTATATTCTTTTGGATGTGCTGGCTTTGTTTGCCTACCTAAACCATGAGAAAGAAATCGCATCGACCTTCTTTCATCAATCCTTTTATTTTCTGGTATTTTTCATCCCACCCTATTTTATCACTAAGTACATCAAACAAATGGATGTAACAACACCACAAATGATCACGGAATAATGGGAAGAAAAATTAAAATGCTTGGTTGGGATGACAAAGAATGGATTGTGGAGGATGTAACATTTACTTTTTTCATTTGCATGATACTTATCTCTATTGTTTCTAATTACTTTTAAACCTAATTAGAAACAATAGCTCTAATACAATTGAATTAATGCGTGGTGCGGCTTGGGCCATTACGCACTAAATCTTGTCCTGTTTGGAATACTTCTTCTGTTACCCAACGAGACAGTAGTAATTGATGCTTATCATCCAGTACCGCAACAAAGCGACGGCCATCTTTATTGTTTGTTGCCATTGCAATGCCTGCAACGTTTGTTAAACCAAAACCACCATTTTCAACAGAGATTAAAAACGTTTCTAGATCTTCTAGGTTTGTGATCATGCTTGCTTCTTGGTTCATATTGGTATTCTCTTGTAGACTTAATCGGTAATCACAGAATGGTACGGTTTTTATCTTATCAAGGCAATAATTGCCATAATGAATATCGACTCTTTCTATCTTTATCGCTCTGACTCCACTTTATTCCGATAAAATTCGCTGAGCTCCGCTGCCTTCTTCGTGCAAAATGTCATCAGGATTCAATAACTGACACTTTTCCATACTTAAGCACCCACAACCAATACAACCCGTTAAGTTTTCTTTTAAGGACTGTATTTGATATAACTTAGCATCGAGATCTTTTTGCCACTTACTGGCAACTTTCTCCCAATCCTGGATTGTGGCTGTTTTTTTCATCGGTAAGTCTTCAAGCTCTTTAGCTATTTCTTCCAATGTAAAGCCTACAAGTTGAGCAACCTGAATAAGCGCAATTCGACGAAGCATTGAGGGGTGATAACGACGTTGATTACCTGAGGTCCGAATTGAGGCTATAAGGCCTTTAGTCTCATAAAAACGCAAGGCAGAGTGTGCGACTCCACTTCGCTCAGACAGTGAACCAATGGTTAGTAGTGTTTTTTCATTCAGCATTTGTCACTCCCTGACTCTGTATAAAGATTAAGTTAACTTTACCTTTATACATGCTGTTACAGATAAAAAAACAGCCCTTACTAAAAAGTAAGAGCTGCTTCTAATCAAAGGCGGGGGGTATTCATGTATTTATTATTTACAATACCGTATTAATAGGCTGCTGACTCATAACCTTTTTTACGAGAACGAGCATCAGCAATAGCGCCATGCACCATTTTTCCAAACGCTTTATCTTTTGCACGCTGCTCAGCTAAACTTGCGCCATTAATCGCTTGTTCACGCATCAACTTTTGATAACTGACTAAGCGACGTTCTTCAAGAACACCTGATTCAACCGCTTTTAGCACTGCGCAACCTGGTTCAGAGGTATGAGTACAATCACCAAAGCGACAGTTATAAGCAAGATCAGTTATCTCACTAAAGGTTGCACTTACGCCTTGTTCGCAATCACTTAACTGAAGCTCACGCATTCCAGGAGTGTCCATTAATAGACCACCTTGCGGCATTAGCTTAAGCGCTCGATACGTTGTTGTATGACGGCCTTTACTGTCATCTTCACGTATATCGCCAGTCTCTTGAGCTTCAAAGCCAAGTAAACCATTTACCAATGTTGATTTACCAACACCAGATGAACCAAGGAAAGCGATAGTCTGTCCATTTTTACAGTAGCTATGTAGAGCAACTAAATCATTCGAATCAAGTGCATTTACACTGTAAACACTCATCATTCGATTCAGTTTTTGAACTTGATCTTGCTTGTCATCTGCATCATCACATAAGTCTGCTTTAGTTAGTACCACAACTGGCTCTACTTCGGCTTCTTTCGCAATAGCAAGGTAACGTTCTATACGACTTAGATTAAAGTCATTATTTAACGAACACACGATCATGACGCTATCTACGTTTGCTGCGATTAATTGCGTTGCAACTTTTGATCCCGGCGCTTTACGATCAAACAGAGATTGTCTATCTAGTACGCGTTGAATTCGTAGATTTTCATCAAACAATACCCAATCACCGACACAAACACGATCATCCCCTGATGGTGGTAATAAGCTTGCTTGGCCTTGCTCACTCAAAACAATAATACTGCTTCGATGCTGCTCAATAACTCGACCTGTCTGCAGATCTGTTAAGTCATCTAGAGTCAGTTGCTGTTGAAAATAAGGACGCCAGCCTAGTTGTGATAGTGTGAGAATTTGCTCACTCATTTGTTGCTCCATACATATGGTAGATTGTTTACCATTGATAACCGTTAACACATCAATGGTAAACACTCTTAAACTGTAAATTAACGCTGTTTTAAGTGGCTTTTTAACGAAACGAATAGTAGCACCATACATTTAAAAAAGAGCAATAATACTTTTTCTATTAATGCTTATTTTCATCATTTTAAGACCTTGGTAGCAATTATTTGACTTAACGTCTATTTACCTCAGTGCGTTTACTATCGAATTCTCAACGCCATAAAATATGGTCCTATCCCTCGCTGATGTAAAACAAGTTAACCTTGTCATTACGATAAAAATAATTAATGAACCATATGGTCATATATAACAAAAAGCCCCATTGAATCCCTTCATTCAATGGGGCTTAGTCATTTTTAAAACAGAACGTTAATCTTTCTACTGAACGTGCTTTTTTAAGAAATTAACAACCGAACCTTTCGGCGTTTTTCCTATTTTCATCATTAAATCAAAGCTTGGGTTGATAATGCCATGATCACGCTCTAATGCTTCTAGCTGTACTAACCATAGTGAGGCGGTCACCTCGGCATCGGCTAACGCTCGGTGAAATATGCCTTCGTTTTCAATTTGATGGTACGCTACCAGATCACCCAGTTTATGTGATGAGGCTTCTTGAGTAAGTCGTCTTGATACCAGTAATGAGCAAGCAAAATCACCATCGTAGCTGCGCTGGATTAGTTCTAATTCACCATCTAAAAAACGCTTATCGAATGAGGCGTTATGTGCGACTAAATTACAGCCTTGAATAAAATCAGCAAACTCACCCATGACTACATTACAACTTGCAGCATCGACTAACATTCGATTTGAAATACCGGTGTAATTTTCGATGAATGAACTCACTCTAAATCCCGGATTCATCAAACCTTGAAAACGATCAACCACCACGCCGTTTTCTAATTTAACCGCACCTATTTCTATTGCACGATCGCCTTGGTTTGGTGATAAGCCTGTGGTTTCGAAATCGAGTACAACGACGGTATTTGCTGGGGCGGTTTTATTAACGCTAATTACTGACACAAATGATTTCCAAATAATAAATAAGAAGTGAAAGAGAGAGATTAATCGTAATGGAACAAAAGCATATAGACTTCGATCAAAAAACGCGAGCTGATATCCAGTCTCGCGTTTTTATCTATGTTTAATTCTACCGAGTTAAAATACGCTTATTTAGCAATATTAACCTGTAGCATTTTAACTTGGTGGTCTAAATACTCGTCATAAGTACCTTGGAAACTCACTAGTTTTTTCTCATTAATATCAATAATATGAGTTGCTAGTGATGATACGAACTCACGGTCGTGACTTACGAAAATTAAAGTACCTGTGTACACTTTTAATGCTTCGTTAAGTGCTTCAATCGCTTCCATATCCATGTGGTTGGTTGGTTCATCCATAACAAGTACGTTGATGTCTTGCATCATTAACTTGCCAAACAATAGACGGTTTTTCTCACCACCTGAGCAGCTTTTCGCTTTTTTATTTGCGTCGTCAGCAGTAAACAGTAAACGACCCAAAATACCACGAACCATCAAGTCATCGTGCTTAACGGTACGCCACTGAGAAATCCAATCAAAGATGCTTAAATCGTTGTCAAAATCAGCCGTGCTGTCTTGTGGGCAGTAACCAAAAGACGCATTTTCAGACCACTTAACAATACCTTCGTTTTGTTGTAAGTCTTGAACTAAGCAACGTAGGAAAGTTGTTTTACCTACACCATTCTCACCGATAACAGCTAAGCGAGTGCCCGCTTCTAGTAATAAGTTACCGCCTTCAAACAGAACTTCACCATCAAAGCCGTGGCCTAGGTTTTCAAGCTCTAGTGCTTGACGGTGCAGTTTTTTACCTTCGCCAAAGTTAATTGATGGGCTCATACGGCTTGATGATTTCACTTCATCTAGCGTGATTTTGTCCATTTTCTTTGCACGAGAACTTGCTTGTTTTGCTTTCGATGCGTTAGCACCAAAACGGTTTACGAAGTCTTGTAATTCACTGATCTCTGCTTCTTTTTTCGCATTGCCCGCTAATAGTTGCTCACGGATCAAGCTTGATGCTTCTAAGAAATACTCGTAGTTACCTGGGTAAATACGTAATTCACCGTAGTCGATATCAGCCATGTGCGTACATACAGAGTTTAAGAAGTGTCTGTCGTGCGAGATAATGATCATGGTACATTTACGCTTGTTTAGCTCTTCTGCTAACCAGTTAATCGTATGAATGTCCAAGTTATTGGTTGGTTCATCAAGTAACAAGATATCTGGGTTTGCGAACAGAGCCTGTGCTAATAACACACGCAGTTTCCAACCTGGGGCCACTTGTTGCATTAAACCAAAATGAAGCGCTTCATCAATACCAGCTTGGATTAAGATATCACCCGCGCGGCTCTCTGCACTGTAACCGTCCATTTCTGCGAATTCACTTTCAAGCTCGGCTACTTTCATGCCATCTTCTTCACTCATTTCTGGCAATGAATAGATGCGGTCACGTTCTTGTTTGATTTCCCATAGTTTTTTATCACCCATGATCACAACATCAATTACGTTGTATTGTTCAAACGCAAATTGATCTTGGCTTAATACACCTAATTTCTGTCCCGGCGTCATTGATACGTTGCCAGAACTAGGAGTTAATGCACCACTAAGAATCTTCATAAACGTTGATTTTCCGCAGCCGTTCGCACCGATCAAACCATAACGGTTACCGTTGCCAAATTTTGCTGAAATATTTTCAAATAAAGGCTCTGCGCCAAATTGCATTGTGATGTTGTTTGATTGTATCAACGAAATAATTCCTAGGGTTTACTGACAAGTCATGATTTGGCTATAGAGAGCCACAAGATGAAGGACGAAAGTATGATGAATGAAAAAATCTAGGCGCGGATTATACAGAGATCTTGATCACAATGTCGAGGAATATGATGTTTTAATACACAATAAAAAAGCCTTAACTCTCATTAAGGCTTTAGCTTATATTACTTATCTTCAAAACGCTGTGCTAATTGATAAAATTCATTCACTTGATTTTTTAACTTCTTAGATGTGCTATTTACCGAATAAGTGGTCTTTAAATTTTGCTCTGCCGTTGAAGCAATAGATTGAATATAAGTATTCACATCACCAGACAGTTGACGTTGTTGGTCTGCTACATTTTCTATTGACATCATTAATTGATTCATTGATTGCATCATTGAATCAACTTCAGATAATCGTTGCATGCTCACCTCTCCCATTTTATTGCATAGTTCAGTTTGCTGTCGGTTCGACATAATCTCTAATTGCCAAGATGCAATCATCGAAAGCATGGAAGTGACACTCTCTTTTATCTGAATTGTTGCATTAGAAGTACGACTAGATAACGCTCTAACTTCATCGGCAACAACTGCGAAACCCCTTCCTTGCTCTCCCGATCTTGCTGATTCAATCGCTGCATTTAACGCAAGAAGATTAGTTTGATTAGCAATACTACCTATCTCTTCCATAAGTTGATTGACTTCTTTTGCTTGTGTACTCAATTGCTCAGTCATTTGTGTAGCAGATTTCGCTTGGATCGTTAATTGCTCTAAATTTACATTCGTTTGAGTAATACTCTCTTTTGTTAACCCGCATGACTTAATCGTCATATTAATGAGTTCATGTGCCTCATTAGTACTAAGTGATACATCATCAGCTGACGATTTAACCTGCTCTGTTGCTACACGAACCTGATGAATATCTTTTGTTTGCTGTTCTAATTCCTGCGTTACCAATATTGCCGTTGAGCTTAAGTTATCAGCTAATTCTTGAAGCGGTTTTGCTGAGTCTGTCATTCTACCTAAGACGGTTCTAATTCGAGATGAGGATAATTTCAAATGAAAATCAGCAATTGAAAACTTATTATTACCAGAAAAAATAAGACGGCTAACACTGTCATATTTCTCATGTAATTTTTTTAATTGGCGCGGTGTATCAATAAGTTCTTGGCGAAAAAATAGGATTACGACACACATAGGAAGAGCGCTGCATAACAATGCCATCACTCCATTTAAATTGAATAATGTCGATAAAACGGGAACGGTCAATGCCCCTAGTAATAACAAATAACGAAAAGTATCATTTATTGAAAATGCCCACCCTTGTCCACTGCTCTCTGCTTTTAAAAGATCCGCGTAAGCTTTTTCAGCAATAACAACCCATTCACGTTTAGGTTTCACACGCACAGACTGATAACCAATTACAGTATCATGTTCATAAATAGGCGTAACATAGGCATCTACCCAATAAAACCGACCTGATTTTGCTTTATTTTTTACTATTCCTCGCCATGCTTTTCCTTGTTGTAAGTTTCTCCACATATCTGCAAACGCGGCTTTAGGCATTACTTCATGACGAATAATATTATGATTTTTACCTTCAAGTTCTTCCTTACTGTATTCCGCAATACGACAGAACGCTTCATTACAATAAGTAATAACACCTTTAAGATCAGTAGTAGATACAAGTTGCTCGTCATCACTTAAAAAAGTTTCAATCATTTTTGCCTACAATATAAAAAAGAAATTAATGAAATTTCCTTTATCATAGATGTATTTCACTATCTACCACAATAAAAACTATATTTAATGACGAAAAGAAGGTATTTATCCAAATCACTGTTCAGATCATTGCATTATAATTAATTTCATAATATTGGCCCGTGTGAATATTTCTTTAAGCCCTAAATGAACTTTAGAGCTTAAAAGATAACACGTTTTAATATGCCCTTATATTAACGCCAAACACCCCATTCTCCCGTCGTTCCCGGTTCTTCGCCTTTCGTCCACCACTGTGCTGTCCATTCTTTATCGTTATAGCTAACAACATCTCCAGTGTTATAGATTAAACCTGTTTGCCATGCGTTTGATGGCTCAACTGGCGGCTCTACCGGTGGTGTTGTATCCGCTTTAATTAAAGAAAGTTGATAACTAAGATCTGCACTTGGTGCAAAAACTCGGTTTGCGTAAATATTATTGGTATCGTACATATAATGATTCATTTCTTGATGCCAAATACCAATAAACCATTCTTTATTTTTCAATTGGTTAAATTGTCCTGCCAGTTCCGCAGACCATGTCGCCGTATTGTTCACAGTAATGGCTAAACTGATGTCTGTTGTTTCTGCACCTGTCGTATCAAACGTTCTAAATCGAACCGTATCGCCTGATTCTACAGGCCCAAATCCTTGGCTAATGTAATAACCTAAGTCAGAATATGATGCCGGTGGGTCGACTGGATCTGTCGGTCCTGGAGGTGTTGTTCCCGTTCCGTCAAATGAAATATCGCTGCAGTTATAAAAGCCTTCACCAGCGGCATCTTCACGCTGCCAGCGAGTATAAAGGACGGCCGAATCAGCTCTATCCGCAGGAAGAGTAATATTAATACGGTATTTCTTATCTTCGCCTACAGGCACATTGCCTGCAGTATCAATTAGATCTAAGTCACCCCACGTTAATGGAACGGTTGGATCGTAATTAGAATTAGATAAATAGAATTGCCAGTAAGAAGGGTTATGAGGTGCAGTGGCATTAAAGATAAGTTCAATCTGGTTATTTTCATCTAAGGTAATCGCCGTTTTTTGCCAATGAGAAGAACCTACGTTTAGACCTGCTTTTGCATTATCGCCTGCTGAACATAAGTTACCATCACGAACAATGGCTTGAACATGTGCCATGTCTTTATAGTTTGGTACATTGGCAGCAACCTCATTACGTTGAACAAAAGGAAACGCACCTGATTCATCATACGCTGCCTGACATGCCTGATTTGGAATGGTGTTATCCCAAAAACCACCATCTAAATAACAGGTGTTTTGCCTTGCACTAGGGTACTCAACCCAACCATGAGCTTGCGCTCCCATTGATGATAGTGCACCAATAAAAGCAATGCTGAGCGAGCTGATTTTTATTTTATTTGTCATGATTTCATCCTTGTTTATAAACAATAAAAGCGAGACGTTAACGCCTCACTTTTGTTTATAAAACTAGCAAGAATTCATGAATTGGCGATAAGAACAGGGATAAATCGATGCTTTATTTACGCATTTGTTATCTACTTTGCATCTCAGTATGAGCAGAATGAAAGCGCATTATATTCTTTCGAGCCAGTTCATTCTTTATGGTTCACATCTGCATAAAGTGCGGTTTACTTCTTTTATTGGCCAACTGTACTTGCTTTTCACGCTCACGAAAACGAGACTTTTGCTCATCACTGTGTTGATCAACACATTTAGGACAACTCACGCCTTTCTCAAACGCATCAGACTCCTTTTGTGGTTTTTCTAACCATTTATATAAATATAATAGAAAACAATAATAATATTACCGGTGAAACCACTGGTATTTACAATGTAAACAGACATAAAAAAAGCGCTGAATATAATACTCAGCGCTTTGATTGATTGTTACTTAATACAATAAATTACGAGTTAAATTCACTCACATCAATATCAAGTAATTTACCGATGCCTTCACCATAAGCAGGATCGGCTTTATAACAATGTCTTAGATGACGAAGTTGAATTTCTTTTGGTACACCGTTTAAGTTACGCGCAGTGTTATCAAACAGGATCGCTTGTTTCTCAGCGGTCATTAGACGGAATAGATCGCCCGGTTGTGAGAAGTAATCTTCATCTTCACGGTGATCCCAATGTGCTGCTGCGCCATCTAAATTTAGTGGTGGCTCAGAAAAATCTGGTTGCTCTGCCCATTGGCCTTCGTTGTTTGGTTCATAGCCTAATGTGCTACCAAAGTTGCCATCAACACGCATTGCACCATCACGGTGATAACTATGAACAGGACAACGAGGTGCGTTCACTGGGATGTGTTGGTGGTTTACACCTAAACGGTAACGTTGTGCATCACCATACGCAAATAAACGACCTTGCAGCATTTTATCAGGAGAGAAGCTGATACCCGGTACTACGTTTGCAGGGTTAAATGCAGATTGCTCTACTTCTGCGAAGAAGTTTTGTGGGTTACGGTTTAGCTCAAATTCACCCACTTCAATTAATGGGTAATCTTTATGTGGCCATACTTTGGTTAAATCGAATGGGTTGTAAGAAACCGTCGCCGCTTCTGCTTCTGGCATGATCTGAACTTTCAATGTCCATTTAGGGAAATCTTGGTTATCAATGCTTTCTAACAAATCACGTTGATGACTTTCACGATCATTACCAATCACTGCACCCGCTTCAGCATCTGACAAGTTTTTAATGCCTTGCTGAGATACAAAGTGGAATTTCACCCAGTAACGCTCGTTATCACTATTGATAAAGCTAAACGTGTGGCTACCAAAACCATGCATATGACGGTAAGTAGCAGGAATACCACGATCACTCATCACAATAGTTACTTGGTGAAGCGCTTCAGGTAATGATGTCCAGAAATCCCAGTTATTTTTCGCGCTTCGCATATTTGTGCGAGGATCACGTTTAACCGCGTGGTTTAAATCAGGGAATTTTAGAGGATCACGTAAGAAGAATACAGGTGTGTTGTTACCCACTAAATCCCAGTTACCTTCTTCTGTGTAGAATTTTAGCGCAAAACCACGGATATCACGCTCTGCATCTGCTGCGCCACGCTCACCAGCTACGGTAGTAAAACGTGCAAATAGCTCAGTTTGTTTACCAATTTCAGAGAACAATTTTGCTTTTGTGTACTTTGTGATGTCATGAGTAACCGTAAATGTACCGTAAGCACCAGACCCTTTTGCGTGCATACGACGCTCAGGGATCACTTCACGATCAAAATGCGCCAGTTTTTCTAAAAACCAAACATCTTGCAGAAGTTGAGGACCACGTTTACCCGCAGTTTGAACATTTTGGTTATGTGCAACAGGACAACCTGCCGCTGTGGTTAGCTTTTTAGTCATGTTTATTAATCCTTTAGTGCAATGGTTAAGCGATAAAATGTAAATAAAAACTGTTAAAAGTATTAAACGCAAAAATGACAGTTTTCAGTATTTAAACCAAAGGTTCCATCACGGCTAGATAAATGATTTAAGCCAGATGATTCCCCCATTTTGTAACCTTCAATGAGTGCAGTCGATTTCATCGTAAGTCGTTTTACTGCAAAGTCTTCTGGTGGTGCTATCACTCGAATCGTCGTTCCTTCAGGCGGATTACGAATAAATTCCAGTGATTGATTATAATTTTCGGCTCTCACTAACATTGCTTGTGCTATTTGAGGGTATCGAGCTAATAACTTGGTCATTAGCCAAGGTGAACGTGCAGGTTTCATCTCATAACTTAAAGGGTGAGATAAGATCACCGTAATATCTCTCGCACCTCGACGATAAGCCTCTTTTACTGGAATAGAATCGGCTACTCCACCATCGGTATAGCAACCACCAGAAAAGCAAGGTGTTGATTTATAAGCGATAGGTAAAGCAGTTGTTGCTTCAAGAACATTATTTAAATTGCTTTCTTTTACTTGATAATAATCGGCGTTACCACTGTCAATATTAGTTACCGCCGCATACATAGGAATAGAAGAAAATAAACGTTCTGAAATTAAGGGATGTCTTCTGTTCGACTCCTCAATTAACCATTTCACATCAACAAGATCACCGCCGCGAGCAAATCGTGTGGGATTAAAAAAGCGCTTGTGGGTTGCAAGTTTCGTAATGACATCAAAGCTACGTTGAGGTGCATAAGAAAGATACCCTATTAGATTCGATGCTCCAGCAGAGACTCCAATGGCAAAATCATAAGGCATAAATTCTTTCTTCATAAAAGTGTCCAAAACACCGCTAGCAAAAATGCCACGCATTGCTCCACCTTCTACGACTAATGCACTCTTGACCATACTCTCTATTTAACCCCTAAAATACTGTGGGGATAGAATAAACACTTTAGAGAATAAGAGATAATCGCTTGTACTTATAGCTGTGATTTATAAAACCTATCAAAAATTAGATTTACATCATGAACTCGATTTATAACGAAGTCTTCGATCAAGAATATATTTCCAACGTTAATTAAAAGGTATAATAAACATATGGATATGATTTTTATATTAAGTAAAACGGCTAAAAATAGAAAACAAAAAAGCCCCAACAAGCACGATACCTATGGAGCTTTCTTTATGGAGCTATCTTAAGATGATTGATTAAACAGGTACAAGTATTCTCCATAACCCTCTTTTTCTAAATCCGCTTTTGGAACAAAACGCATCGCTGCTGAGTTCATACAATAACGTAAGCCTGTTGGTTTAGGTCCATCACTAAATACATGACCTAAATGTGAATCTGCAAATTTACTGCGGATCTCGGTACGTTTACTGAATAATGAAAAATCATCTTCTTCAGTTATGTATGCTTTATTGATTGGTTTGGTAAAACTTGGCCAACCTGTGCCTGATTTATATTTATCTGTTGATGAAAATAACGGCTCACCACTGACGATATCAACATAAATCCCCTCGGCTTTATTATCCCAATACGCATTATCAAATGGACGTTCTGTCCCTTCTTTTTGTGTTACGTAATATTGTTGTTCAGTCAGCATCTTCTTAATTTCTGACTCTGATGGTTTGGCATACGACTTAACGTTTTGAGCCATTTTTTGCTCATCAATGTACTGACGTAATGTTTTGGGATTTTCTTCTCTGTCTTCACCAAATACCGAATCTAAATATTTATCACGACCTGAACCATTACGGTAATACTTATAACGAATTGGATTACGTTTGTAATAATCTTGATGGTAATCTTCTGCTGGCCAAAACTTTTTAAACTCAATTAACTCTGTAGCTAAAGGCTTTGGATAAATTTTCGCTGCATCAACCGCATTCATAAACTCTTGAGCAATCACTTGCTGATCTTCATTATGGAAGAAGATCGCTGGTCGGTATTGTGGTCCTCTATCAACAAATGAACCTTGGTTATCCGTTGGGTCCATATGCCTAAATAGCTGATCAAGCACTTGCTCATAGCTAACAATCTTTGGATCAAACGTCACTTGAATCACTTCTATATGACCTGATTTTCCTGATGACACTTGCTTATAGGTTGGATTTTCAAGATCTCCCCCTGAATAGCCTGAAACGACATCCACCACTCCATCTAATTTTTCTAAATCAGATTCAGTGCACCAAAAGCATCCTCCTGCGAGAGTGGCAACTTCGTACTCTCCTTTCATTGGCTGAGTCATGTCTTCAGCGGTAGAAAAGAAACTTGTTATAACAGCAAAAAATGAAGCGAACAATAGAGCAACTGTTGTGATTTTTAATCGTGATTTCATAGCAACCTCTTTATGGTTTCTTATTAATATAGTTATCAGAGTGATATGAATCTAGAAAGTTGCAAAATGTTATCAACTATTAATTATGTGTTATAACTTTTCGTTATTAAGATATAACGCATGGCTATGCTAGATAAGTCGGACGATTTATTGATTCAGTGCATCTTTTTCTGCACTTTCTTTAGTTAGAGTGATCTTATTATTCCCTATCAATGAAAGAAGAGAAGTCATGACTCAAGTAAATCAAGAACGTTTAGTAAATCACTTCCTAGATATTATTCAGATCGACAGCGAATCAAAAAATGAAAAAGCGATTGCAGAAGCACTTGCAGAACAACTAGGTGAACTGGGCTTTACCGTTACTAAATTACCTGTGCCAGAGCACGTATCAAACGGCTTTAATATTTACGCAAGATTAGAAGGCTCATTAGAGGGCAGCATTGTATTTAGCTCTCACATGGACACAGTTACTCCGGGTAACGGTATTGAGCCAATCATTGAAGATGGTGTGATCCGCTCTAAAGGTAACACTATCCTTGGCGGTGATGATAAATCAGGTATTGCTGCAGTAATGGAAGCGGTACGTGTGATTAAAGAAAATAACCACGCACACAAAACGATTGAGTTAGCGTTTACTGTCTATGAAGAAGGCGGTTTACACGGTTCTAAAAACTTTGATATGAGCTATATTCAATCTAACCACGCTATCGTACTCGATTCAGGTGGCCCTATTGGCACTATCATCACTTCAGCTCCTGGCCAACAAAACCTAAAAGTAACCATCACAGGTCGTCCAGCGCACGCAGGTTTAGCACCAGAAGAAGGCATCAATGCCCTAACGGTTGCTGCAGATGCCATTACTAATATGACACTGTCTCGCATTGATGAAGAAACAACAGCTAACATTGGTGTGGTTCGTGGTGGTCAAGCAACCAACATCGTTATGCCAGAGCTATACATCGAAGGTGAGGCTCGCTCTCTTGATGATGTTAAGCTAGCTAAACAAGTTGAGCACATGGAATCAACCTTTAAAGCGGCGGCTGATAAACACGGTGCTGAAATCGAGATTATCTCAACGCGTGCTTATAATGCTTACAAAATTTCAGACGACAATGCACACGTAGCGAGTATTAAAGAAGCGTTTGAAAGCATTAACATTAGCCCATTCACTAAATCTACGGGTGGTGGCTCTGATGCAAACGTATTTAATGAAAAAGGCTTAACAACTGTTAACCTTTCTACAGGTATGGCGAAAGTTCATACTACGGAAGAGTTCATTAAAGTATCAGATATGGTAGACATTACGCGCTTTGTTGCGGCGTATTTGACTCGTTAAGTTTAACGATTGTCCTAAAAATAATGAAACAGCCACTCGATTATCAGTGGCTGTTTTTTTGTATAAAAATCCAACTTATTGCTGTTTTTTTAATCTAGTTATCAGAATTAAAACCATAATTAGAGTATGGTTATTTCAGCGGTCATTATCATTGTTTTTCAATAAGGTGGTGCAGCATGAACATATCAACTAATGGCATTATCTATACCGTCGCATTTATTCTTATTTTGGTTGTTGGTTTTCGAGTCAATACGATCAAACAACAATTAATCCAAATAAATGAATACGTTCCTACTCAGTCAGAAACCATTCATATCTACGACTACTTACTCTTTAATCAACGTTAATATATTCATCCATTGAATGATTATTGCGATTAATACCAATCTACATAAGTATTTGATCATTCTTGCTTGTTAAAATCGATTATATCTGTGTTATAAATTTTGCAATTAAATCCGTTAGTTACTGCAATTTATGCCTTGCTCTAATCGATTTTTCCTACGCAATTATCTGAACAACTACTTATCCAGAATGGTATAAAAGCTCAAGATAAAAATTAGAAACAGTTCACGGAATTACTTTAGAGAAGAAAAGCCGTTAGCAAACCCAGTTATGATAAATCTTTCTAATATTTTCATAGTAAAGGATTATTTATGAACTTCGTTGACGGCGTATTACACATCGAATCGTTTTTAGCGATAACACTTGGGATCATCGTTCTTTTCTTAGGCCGTCGATTAACACAGATGAGTTACTGGTTAAAAGAATTTAGTATTCCAGAACCCGTTTCTGGCGGCATTCTTGTTTCGGTTCTTTTCGCCATTCTTCATTACGCAACACAAATTGATATCTCTTTTGATTTAGCTACTCGTGATCTTTTACTGGTTTATTTCTTTACCACTATTGGTATTAATGCCAGCCTAAAAGATCTGTTTAAAGGGGGTAAGCCTCTCATCATTTTATTAACCATCACCATTGGGTACATGTTCATTCAAAACCTCACAGGGATAGGGTTTGCTTTGTTGCTTGATCAGCCCGCTGTTTTTGGTTTGTTAAGTGGATCAGTCTCTTTAATTGGTGGGCATGGAACGGCTATCGCATGGGCTCCAAAAATTGGAGAGCAGTTCGATTTAAATACCGCTATGGAGATAGGCATAGCAAGTGCAACCTTTGGGTTAATTCTTGCCAGTTTAATGGGCGGACCAATTGCAAAATATTTAATTAATAAACACAATTTAAAAGCGAATGAAGGCGAAAAGGTTGATGTTGGAACTCAGCAAGATTCTAAACAAACTCACATTACTTCTTATGATTTCTTAGATGCTATGCTCGCGATTCACATCTGTATTATCTTAGGAGCTATCTTAAATGAAGTGGTTTCAGGGCTTGGGTTGGATCTTCCTTTATTTGTGAGTTGCTTATTTGCCGGTATTTTGATTTCTAATTTAATACCAACCTCTTACCCTCGATTAACTGGTACTCGTTGGCCTGCTCGTAAACCTGCGGTTGCTCTGATAGCAGATATGGCATTAGGGGCATTTTTATCGATGTCTTTAATGAGTATGCAATTATGGGCGTTAGTCGACTTAGCTGGTCCTATCTTTATTATTTTGGCTGCTCAGTTCTTTATTGCAATATGTATTGCCATTTTTGTTGTCTTCCCTCTTATGGGGAAAACGTACGATGCAGCGGTGGTTTGTGCAGGGTTTGGAGGTATATCACTAGGATCGACCCCAACAGCGATGGCAAACATGTCAGCAGTAGCGCAAAAGTATGGTAATTCACATCAAGCTTTTATTATCGTACCTTTGGTTTGTGCCTTTTTTATCGATCTCGCTAACGCGCTTATTATTCCTTATTTTATTGGTATCGTCGGATAACACTTCCCTCTTCTAGAAAGCTCTTCAGTTAAAAGTAGCCAGACTTAACATCGGGCTATTTTTATGTGTCTAGAAAGCATGTATGCAAGACCTATTATGCCTAGCAAGTATTCACACTCTGTTCATTCTTACTAGATTATACTAATCTCATCTTATTATCGTTCAACGGGCCATTTACGTGATTTCATCATTATTTTCGCGCTTTGCAGTCATTGGATCTCTGACAATATTAGGCGCATGCAGCCAATCCACCACAGACGCTAATTATGTTCCATCCGATTCTCTGCCTAACTACTCACAAAGTAGCTTTCAACAATACGTGGATGAAACCAAGCAATGGTTAACTGAACATCGAATATTTAAAAGTAATAACCTAGAAAAAGAACTTTCTGTAAATTTACCTTTTGAAATAAAGCCAAATAAGCCAAACGGAAAAGGCGTGCTTTTAGTTCATGGTTTGGGTGACTCCCCTTTTTCTTTTATTGATGTTGCTCAGCACCTAGCTGATCAAGGATATTTAGTTCGCTCGATATTACTTCCAGGGCATGGCAGTAAAGTGGCGGATCTCATGCTGCCTAGTTTGGAAGACTGGCAAAATGTCGTTCATCACCATACCCAATTACTTAAAGCTCAAACAGATAAAGTGTGGCTTGGTGGTTATTCGACAGGGGCGAATCTTGTTACATCTGAAGCACTTAAAGACGATAATATCGCAGGATTACTTTTGTTTTCTCCGGCGTTTAAGCCGGGATCATCCACCGTTAAGTTTGCAAAAATCGCAAGCTATTTTGTAACGTGGGCAGATCAAGATCCTGAAACTAACCCTATTCGTTATAACTCACTCCCTATGCATGGTGCAGCGGTTTATTATGATACGGTGAAAGTTGTCCAGCAGGATCTTAAGGGTAAAAAATACACCAAACCCGTATTTATGATAACCAGTGAGGGGGATCATGTCATAGATACTACATTTGCAACCTCTGTTTTTAAAAACCAATTCACTAATGTTAAAAATCACTTAGTGTGGCAAGGGGAAAATACATTTCCTGCAAATAATGCCACTACATTTAGCATGAACCGTCCAGATCTAAAAATAGTCGATGGATCTCATATGGGGCTATTATTTTCACCTATTAATCCTGAATATGGCAAAAACGGAGCGGTGAGAATTTGCAGTAATGGGCAGACAGAAGAACAAGAATTTGCTTGTGAAGAAGGCGCTGATGTATGGTTTTCTGCTTATGGAGTTAAAGAAAAAGGTAAGATTTTTGCACGTTTAACTTATAACCCTTACTTTGAACAAAGCATGGAAATGTTAGATCATGTTATGTCTGAAAAATAAAATAAGCCCGTATTCAATCTGTATACGGGCCTACTTTTATTAATTCACCTGAATATTAGAGATTGTGTACCAATTTTCTTTCTGTGGCATATCTATCGCGAGCTTGATTTTCGCCTCTCCAAGATCATTAACTAAAGCAATTTGTAAATCATACTCACCAGCTAAAGCAGGGACGGTTATTTGATCATCAATAGTAATCACTGGAGCATCTCCTACTCTAGTCTCTGCCGGTAACCAATCTAAAACATTCCCTGACGTCTCTTGAGTTATCTCTACTTTCCCTGATGCATCAACAAAGCGATAAGCAAGTCGATATGGGTAGTAAGAAGGTGCTACACCACTGTTTTTCCATTCAGAGGTGATAGTCATCGTACTTGATGAATTAACCTCTTTAAAATGCGTTAAAGAGGTTAGCTCAAAACGATAGCCTAGCTTTTTAAGAACGTCTTGAACTGCAGGCTGAAACTCATCAGGAATAGGTTTTGATTTCGCATTAATTAACGACGCGTGGTGGTTAAGTGCATAATCAAATACCTCAGTAACATCTTTTTCAGTAAAATGATGATCTGTCTTCCACAATGTCATATCGTTACAAGTTTCAAATTGAACGGGAGCTTGTTTCCATGCATCGTGAGCATTGGCGTTATCAAGAGCATGAGGATAGCCATCTTCCATGTGATTCCAACCTGGACCATAATAGCCTTCTTTATCTCCTAAACAATCAGCCCTCCACCCTGAAATTTGCTACAGCACTAGCTAAAAATGTCTCTCTCTTATCTTCAGAGCCAATTAACATCACCGTTGGAACACGAGTAAAGCTAGATTGATGCATCGTGACATATTCAGTAAAAACTAATGGGGATTCAAAAAGAGTATTATCGTTTAAATGCGCTCCTAAAGCTGGCTCATTAGGATAAGCCTCCTCTAAATGCCATTCAGCCCAAGAACCTATAACGCCAATATCTACACTCGTAATATCGTCTGGATTATTATATTTAGTGCTTAATGCGGCAAGTAAATCTTGAATTTGAGTACGAAAATCACTTGATGTGTAATCAGGTACAAATACAGTTTTCCCTTCATTCACAACTACGTTTTTTCCTTTAGCAGAAAACCATAAAGGTATTGAATTGTCACCTGTATCAGTCTCACCCATGGCCATGACTCGAAACATCAATTTTTTTCCAGCCTCTTTAGCATCATTTAGTTGCTTATCTATCAAAGCAAAATTATAAACACCGTCACTTTTTTCTAATTCAGACCAATACCACCGAAAATAGACTGTGCTCGTCTCTGGATAAGATGGAATAGCACCGTATTCATAATCATGAATAGAAATTGAGTGAAAATCACTAAAACCAATATCAGGATTAACCAATACTTGGCAGCTAATTTTTGGCTTCGTTGTAACTAAATCTCCTTTTTCAGTTACTGTACTACCCATTGTAGTATCACAATAATTGATGGGATCTGTCGGCGAAGAGTCATCAGAACCACAACCCACTAAAAATAACGACAACAAGAAAGGAGATACTTTTAAGAAATGCATAAATAAACCAAACAGATAAACTAACTAAAGTTTACAAAGTAAAAGATAAAACATGTAAATCCTCTGTCAGATCTTCCTTTATTCTTACTTCTAATAAAGAAAATAGAGTTCAAATCAGAAGCATGATCAAGGGTGTATTCTTCTGGATCCTTAATTTACTTATACTATGCTACAACTAACTCAAGACATGATTAATGGACTAACTATGAAAACAGCTATCCGCTCCCCTCTCTTCATTGCTTTAATGGGCATCAGTTTATGTAGCTTTGCTGAAAATCCTAATATATCAATACAATATTCAAAACCTTTGAATCCGCAAGAAATCACAATTCAGCAAACGATAAAGGAAAGTGGCATTAATGACACATTGATAGAGCTTTCTAACGACTATTTCCCATTTAATAAAACAGTCACCATTCAATATGGAAGCACGGAAGGGCCACTCTATGACCCTAACTTTCATGCGATACAGATCCCTTATTCGTTTTATCAAGAATCACTCGATTATTTCTCAAAAAATAAATATCAAGAACGCTTTAATAAATCACCTAAATTAGGAGCTATTGATACCTTACTGCACACTCTATTACATGAGGTAGGGCATGCTTATATTGCCGATCAAAATATTCCAATATTGGGGAAAGAAGAGGATGCAGCCGATAACTTTGCAACCATCTTATTATTAAATTATGTAGATAATGGCGATGATATTGCGATAAGTGCGGCAGATATGTTTGCATTTGAGTCAGAGGATAGACCTGATTACTACGATTTCGGAGAGTACATTGATGAACATAGTTTTGATTTACAGCGCTATTTCTCTACCTTATGCCTTGTTTATGGTAGTGATCCAAAAAAGCAAAGTAATTTATTGGATGAAGTCGAAAACGATTATTTGAAGGATAGAAAAGAGTTTTGTGAGTTTCAATTTGATTCATTAAGTCAAAGTTGGGATCATTATTTTAAGCAAACAAACTAAATATAAGAAGCATGATCAAGGGATCGAGTCCTACTTGATCATGCTTCTGGATCAATAAAAAACTTATTGAATGGCTTTAATATCTTCAGCCATTGATATTAGAGTTGATAAGATCTTCTCTCCATCGACTCTCAAGCCATTGTGCTCATACTCACTGGTCATCCATGCTTTTGAACTAGGAATTGCTTTCAATGTTTCACGAGAGAAATCAAACTCAACAAACATATCATTGACATACGTTGCTGCCGCCACGGGAACCGTATTCTTTGCTAATTGTTCAGTATTGTATAAATTTGGCCAATCAGACTTTTCCGCCAAAAGCTCTGCAGCAGCTTTTAAAGGCTTTAACGTTTCAAGTTGGTCAAAGAACCATGGATAGACCATTTCACCGGTAAAGCGCAATGGAGCGCCTTTCTGGTGGTTAAATTGAGGGTAACTCTCTCTCACTCGATGTGCAGACCACTTTGAAGCGTTATGCTGGCAATAAATCGCCTCATGTAAAATCGCATACAGTGGATTAGTTAAGTGCGCTTGTTGTGAAAGTACATAATTCAAAAAGCCATAACCTAACTCTTGTTGGCCATTTACATCTACAAAAGCTGTTTCTAATTGGAAATAGAGCTCTTCAGGTCCACCCGCCATACCAAAACAGATCCCCATTTGTTGAAATTGCTCAACGGTAAAGATCTGGCCATTAGGCAAAGTAACCGAGTGATCTAGTAAGCTGTTCGCAATGCGATCACACAGCTCTTGCGCTCGTGGAAAGCGAGCAAAGAATTCATTATTTTTATCTAGTGTTCGCTTGTATGTCGCATGGTAAACATCATCTATATTGCGTGAGATAGAAGGAATTCCACCAGTAATATACGAAGCCAGTAAGCTTTCCGGGAACAATGATAAGTAAGTAAGTGAACAGAACCCACCAAAACTCTGGCCAATGATGGCCCATTTATCAACGCTAAAATGCTTTCTAATCGCTTCAGCATCACGAACAATATTATCTGCTCGAAAGTGGCTTAAATATTCTGCTTGTTTTATCGGATCTAAGTGTTGGATCGTTTGAGTTGTGATCGGAGAGCTTAATCCTGTACCACGCTGATCCAATAAGATCACACGATATTGATCTAAGGCACGCTTTAACCAACCAGAATTACTGAGTGGACGAGCAGCAGGGAAACCAGGCCCACCTTGAAAATAAACTAAATATGGAAGATCCAGATCGCTGTTTTCTACTTTTACTAATTCTCGAACATAAACGGAAACATGATCAGGGGTAGATGTGTAATCATCGTAATTAAGTGGCAAAGTAAAATGATGAGATTGATACTTTACACCATCAAGATAAAAAGCAGGTTCAGAATGATTGAGCATGACACTTCCTTATATCAAAGTTACCTAACAAACCAGAGATAATATTGCTAAGTAAGTTATTATTTTAATTATCTATTTTTATTATTTTTCAGCCGCTACTACTGATATTTCAACAAGCAGTGCTTCACGAGCCATACTTGCTTCAACACATGCGCGTGCAGGAGCGTGACCTTCCGGTACCCATGCATCCCAAACCGCATTCATTTCAGCAAAGTCTTTCATATCTTTAATGTAGATCGTGGCTGATAACATGTGCTCACGAGAGCTACCTGCTTGATCTAGTAGTAGATCTACTTTATCAAGCATGGTTTGCGTTTGCTCTGCTATGCCTTTGGTTGCATCAGCACAAACTTGACCACACAGATAAACCGTTCCGTTATGCTTAACGATACGACTCATGCGCTGTTTTGTTTCTTGACGTTCAATCATGCTTACCTACTTCTAAAATATTAAGGTGGAATTTAGAGTATTAGGGTAATAAAAAATGAAAGAAAATACGAGGACTCTTCGCGTTAAAGCCTTATTTCATAATGGAAGAATGATCATGGCCCCATAAGATACGGGGAATGTGATGAGGATTTATTGATAGATAAAAAAACGGCGAGCACTAGGCTCGCCAATACGATTATTGAAACCAATAAAAGTAAGATGTGTAACAATATGAGCCAATCTTTCGATTGGTAAAGGACAAAGGTTGTCTATTCGTTAGAGATAATAACCTTCAGCCACATTCATTTGTCATCACTATGTCAGAGTAAAGCTATAACGTTGTCAATGATTTAATTACCCTGCCATTTCATCTAAAGCACGCAATACATCTTGATCATAGTTCTGTAGAAAAACCAATTTACAGATCTTTCTTCGAACAGCAAGTCCAGCGATCAAATTTTCAATAGATAAGTGTTTACCTTGATCTTGGCTATTATAAAACTCAATAGTTTTACTCAATGTTTCATAAGGTAGAACTTCACCAGCAACTTGTAAATAATCTAGCTTTTCAAGCAGTTCTTTACATTCTTCAGAGATAGACGAAGAACTGTGTCCTGTCATTGCTGATAATGCAGTAATACTTCTCTCTAAAGCCTGTTCTGAGGTGTATTTCGTTAATGTAATTGTTAATTCATCCGCATTAATTTCTGCTGAATGTTTACGAAGCTTAACTCTTCGTCCTAAACGACCAGATTTATTTGGGCTATTTCGTTTAATTGGGGCAAATTCACCATCTATAATTGTGGAAAGCTGATCAAGCTCTTGCTTAGGCATGATCTCATTACGTAATGGGTTAGGCATTGTTGGAGCCATGTTACGTTTGCCCGCATTTGTGGTTCGTGCACGAGAATAACGGATCACTTCTTCTGGATCACAACGAATATCAACTTGATAATCAGGCAATTTTTCATTGTTATCTAGCATAGAGATCGTCAAATGATACCCCCATAAATTAACAATAAATAATTCATCCGTTACTTTATCTTTCGCTAATTTCTTTAGCTCACGAATAAGATCTAGAGAAAAGCGTCTCCAATCGACGTTACGAGCGAGTTTTTGATTTATTTCGCTTAGGAGTAGGTTATCAGTCATTCGACGCGCTAGACGGCTTCTGAAGAAGCTATAGAGCTGAAATACCAATGTATGTTGCTTTAAAATCTCAGGTGGAAACAAAAAGAAGTAATCTTTGGTCAGTAATTCATCATAAAATGAAGGTTCCCATACCAAGATATACAAATTAGGTTTGATCTTAATTTCACCATCTTTGCCTTCTTTTGGTGCTTCATCAGACGCAGTAATAGTTCTTGCCAGGAAACGAAAGCGATCACTTTTAAATCCTTTAGGCATATTTTCACTTAACCAACGTCCAGTTAATTCATGTAACTGAAAGTCAGTAAATTCAATACGATCAATACTTTCACGAATAGAATCACGGGCTGGTCCGGAGTCTTTTTTACCACGTAAAGTTAAAATATCCGTAATATAAATTGGGGTTTTATTCCCCATGGTTTTAGTTTGGATATGGTAGTCATCTTGGTTATGATCGTGGTATTGAACGGTCAACGTAAACAAAGCGAACAGTGTCATAAGATCATCCACTGTCATTATGTTTTTTGATGATCTAGTTTCAATGATCGCTTTGGTTCCAGAGATCGCAACCATTGCTTTTTGATAATTTTTACGTGTACGTGGTGGCGCTAAAGCTTGATCTATAATACCTGCCCAATTTGTTGGTGATACGACAAATTGATCGGCTTCATCACGCATACTTGGTGGAATGCTTAATCCATGCTCTGTTAAAAATTGGCGATTAACTTGTGTTTGAGCTAGAGCTTTTGAACGTTTTTGTTTTTCTTGTTCATGACTTTGTTCAGATTTTAAGCTTGTAATTCCTAAAGTAGAAATTAAATGAGATGGATTAATAAATTTATGAAGCATGGTTTTTCCAGCAAGCCCTTGTTCAAACCGAACAGGGGATTGTTCGAATAAACCAATACTTACTGCTGTTCTTAATCGTTGTTGAATAGCCGCTCTGGTTAAATGTCCATCTGTTGCTTCAATGATTTCAGTTGTGGAAACTAAACCGTCAGGTGAAGAAAAACCTTTTAATGAAATTAGATTCATTAATTCTAAGATACTTTTTGTGACACCTTTAAAATGTTGGTATTGGGCGATCCAATCAACTAGATTTGTTGGTATTTCAAATAAGTGTCCCCCCTTGTGATCTCTAGGAAGAGGGATATAGATCTTTTTGTTATCTGTAGTTTTTATATGATTCATTTTCAACTGACATTCATTGTATTTTAATCATTCTTTCGCATAGATTAAATGAATTGGATCTTTAAAGAAAGAAAAAATTATTATTCTTTTAAACTGATCTTTATGATTATTACTGATCTATATGATTATATTGATCTATGATCTGGTCAATAATTTGCTCGCAAGCTATTGTTTATAAACAAGTAAAAAATTACAAACTTGAAAGCATGATCAAGACTTTAATGAAAGCATGATCAATATATGAATGGATCAATGATCATTAAAAGATAAAAGCATGATCATAGTGTTTCTGAATCAATGATCATCTATTTTACTGAAGAATGATCATGAACTAATCACAAGTTATCCACAGTTATAGCGCTTATAAGCTAATTTTGCCTTTAAAAAAGAAGATAAATTATTTTTTGATCTTGAATTAGATCTAAATGAGCTGTTATTTGGTTTTTTTATTAAATTACCTGTTGTAAATATCCATTTTTTTAATTGCAGTTGGTTTATTTTAGATCCAGAAGAATGATCAAGTTGCTTTATTTGTTTGATCTACTTTTATTTCGATGTATCGATCTTCTATGAAGCCTTATTGAATATACATTCTCTGTAAGTTAAGTGTCCCATTTCATGCTTCCGTCATCTTGAAGTTCTTGATCATGCTTCTTATTATAGGTTTTCAATTTACAGTCTATATTACCGTTATTATTGCTATTTTTACCCTTGATCATGCTTCAATTTGTATATTTTGTATTGAACCATGTGTTAATTATTGAGCGCATTTTTCTTATTTTATTTTTGCTTTTTTTTATTGAAAGTACATAAGCCGTAATTTAGCTATTGAATATCACGCTTCCGTAAAATTTACACTGTAAATCACCGATTGGTGACGTTGTAACACTTTTTCTAATTGATTTATTCTTGGTAATTATCGCTATAAATTGGTCTTTAAATTTAACATAAATGACAGCTTTGTTAGTTATTTTTTCTTTTTAATGAATATCACATAATTAAATATATGTTCAGCAATTTGTTGATATAAACCTTTATTGCTGTACAATTCTTTTTATAGTTACATTACTGGCGAATATTATGAATAGAGAAAAAACCATTGCCAATTTGGCTGCATTGGCCGAGCAGACGCAACAAGTTCAGTCTGATCGTATTGAATTGGTTCTTGAAGAAAGAAATAACGAACATTTCCCTCCAATGTCGAAAGCTATGATGGAAACTCGTTCTGGGTTAACAAGAAGAAAATTGGATGAAGCAATTACTCGATTAGAATCTGAGGGACACCAATTTACTAAAAATAATGCTAACCATTATTCTATCTCATTAACAGAAGCGCATATGTTGATGGATGCAGCTGGAATGCCTGCGTTTCATGAACAGAAAAAAAATGCAGGTAATAAGCCTTGGGTTGTAAATGTTCAAAACCAAAAAGGTGGTACTGGTAAGTCAATGAGTGCAGTACATCTTGCTGCTTGTTTGGCGCTAAATTTGGAAAAGCGTTACCGTATTTGTTTAATCGATTTGGATCCTCAAGGGTCACTACGTCTTTTCTTAAACCCTCAAATTAGCGTTTCAGAGCAAGATACCATCTATTCAGCTGTTGATATTATGCTGGATAATGTCCCTGAAAATGAAGTTATTGATGGTCAGTTTATGGCTAAAAATGTACTTCTAAATACACAATATCCGAACTTGAAGACTATTTCTGCTTTCCCTGAAGATGCGATGTTTAATGCAGAAGCGTGGCAAGATCTATCAACAAATGGTTCATTAGATATTGTTAAGTTATTAAAAGAAAAGGTTATAGACCCAATTGCAGATCAGTTTGATGTGATCATGATTGACACTGGTCCACATGTTGACCCATTAGTTTGGAATGCAATGTATGCATCGAATTCACTGTTAATTCCATGTGCAGCAAAGCGTTTAGACTGGGCATCGACAGTTAACTTTTTCCAGCATCTACCAACTGTATATGAAATGTTCCCTGAAGATTGGCATGGACTAGAATTTGTTCGCCTGATGCCAACGATGTTTGAAGATGATAATAAAAAACAAGTTTCGGTACTAACTGAAATGAATTATTTATTGGCGGATCAAGTGATGATGGCGACGATTCCAAGAAGTCGTGCATTTGAAATTTGTGCAGATACTTACAGTACTGTTTTTGATTTAACCGCGGCTGACTTTGAAGGTGGTAAGAAAACGTTAGCTGTTGCTCAAGATGCAGTGAAGAAAAGTGCATTAGAGTTTGAGCGTGTTCTTCATAGTCACTGGAATTCGTTAAATAAAGGGGAGTACTAATCCATGGCAATTAAAACTTCTGATCTAAACGCAAAGCTGTTTGGAAAAACAAATAAACGCCGAGCAACAACACCAGTTGAAGCACAAAAAGCAGCAAAATCGCAAGCTCAAGTAATTGAACTTGCGGTTGCTGGTGAAGATATGGTGACTTTTGAGTTACGTAAAATTCCAGCAAAAGACGTACGTAACTCTACGGTTGTTTTTGCTGAAAATGCTCGTGAGCAATCATTTCTAACTGAGCATGCTTTATCTGATATTTTAACCACACTTCGTGACCGTGGTCAGCAATATCCAGCAGTGGGCCGTATTGTCGAAGGTGGAAAAATTGAAGTTCTTGACGGTAGTCGTCGTCGTATGTCATGTATTTTGGCAGAGCAGGACTTCTTAATTTACGTAGCTGAAGGCATTAATACTAAGCATGCTAAGTTTCTTTCTGATGTAGCCAATGCGCATAAACCGTTATCACTGTATGAACGCGGTAAAGAGATGCATGCAATGCTTTCTCGAGGCGATGTTGCTGATCAAAAAGAGCTAGCTAAAGTATGTCAGTGTAGTGAAGCATTAGTGAGTGGGGCATTAAAAGCGGCGACATTACCGTTAGAGCTTCTTCAAGCGTACCCAAGTGTTAGCGAAATTGGTCGCCCTACCGTAGTTAAGCTTCATAAGCTCTATAATATGCTCTCTGAAGAAGATCAAAAAACCTTACTTGGGCAGTGTGCTGGTGAACAAGGAGCGGTCTGGACGCGTTCTGCTGCGCTTGGCGTTAGTCGAATGACTAAAGAAGTGACAGAACTTATTGAGGTTTGGGTTGAAGATTTATTGCCAAAAAGGGAAGCGACCAAGCCATTAAGCACTGAATTGGTAAAAGGTCGTGCATCATATAAACGTAAAGGCTCAGCTTTAACACTTAACCTGAAAAAAGTTGATGACGCATTGATGGAAGACATCCTTGCCTATATCAGCCAAAAAGTATCTTAATAGGTTTTATTTGCTATTCATTTTTTAATAAAAAACGCCGGATTTAGTTAACTAAGTCCGGCGTTTTTTTATATTTGAATCTTTAGTTTCAAATTAAACTAGTGGTGCAAGATCCGCTGGGCGATAGTTTACTGATTTTAAAACCTTACCTTGCTTAATTACTTTGCTGTCTAGCTCTACATTTTTTGCACATTTGGCAATGATAAATCCGCCTTTTTCAGTCGACATCAATTCAATTCCTTGCTCTGCGTAGAATGCTTTTGTTGCCAGGTATTCATCTTCTGTTTTGCATACTTTACTCATGTTGCTTGAATGCACTTCATCCCAACAAGGTACAAAATCGATATTTAAGTTTTTTGCTACGTTTAATAGAAGATCAACCAAATATGAAATACTTAAATTATCTTCAAGATCCTTAGTTCCCAAATGTACAGCACGACCCATTAATACATAAACCGTATCGACAATCGCATCAGCTTGTTCAATCTTGCTGTCTGCTTCTGCTAATTCTGTCAGTTCTTCAATTGCTAGAGAGGTGTGCAGAAGATCATTTTTTTCATCTAATGATTCAGGTGCTTCTACTGCTAAGTCAAAGGTACTTCTAAATTGTTCGATATCTTGATATAGCTTTTGGTAAATTGGTTGAGTAAGTTGACTTAAATGCATGGTCATTCCTAAATGATGAAGGCTTAAATATAGCAAGCATTATACCTTTTCTCGATTTGTATCGTCATACTTTCTTTTCTTAATAGATAGAAAATATTCATCTCATGCTACAATTTACGCATAATATCTTCTTATGTTAATGGACTTTTCTGCAATGCTTTCTGCACTGTCATTTCTAAATACACTATCTTCTTATGCTGCGAATGGTTATATCCGTTATCCCATTTTGCTTGAAGGTTCAAAGCAATGGTGTGAGTCATTACTAGATTCTTTTTTTATTCAGCAAAGTTCTCGATTTACCAAAATTGAATTGTACGGTGATTTGACTATTTCGACGTATGCGGCTTTTCCTATTAAGTCAGCATTAAAGAAGTTAGGACAAGAAACCGATTGTTTGGTGATTGATATTTCCCATGAGTTTAATGCGAATGCGATTAACGCAGTTTGTGGAACCGTCATTGGTGGAGGGCTAGTATTTTTCATTCGTACTGACGATTCTTCGCTTCCTACTGTTGTTGAGCAATGGTTTTCCCAATATATAGAGCAAATGGTAAGTTTAAAGGAAACAGAGACTAGTTATGAATTACCTTTAATTCCGCGCTTAAAAGATGAAGCGTTTAAATCTGATGCAGGTATTCACCGCTCATCAGATCAAGAACGCGCAGTAAAAGCCATTCAAAAAGTGGTGACTGGCCATTCAAAACGACCACTTGTTATGACTGCCGATCGTGGAAGAGGTAAGTCGTCAGCCATTGGTATTGCAATTGCAGAGCTAGCGATGGAGCGCTCTTTAATCATTGGTGTGACAGCACCACTACGAAACAGTATTGATGAAATATTTAAGCATGCAGAGCGTGTTGCGTCTCTTAATGGTTTAAAAGTAGAGAGTCAAAAAAATCAGTTAATGATTAATGAGTCTCAGATCATTTATATTGCTCCAGATGAATTACTTAGAAACCCACAAGCTTTAGATTTATTGTGCGTAGATGAAGCCGCGGCAATTCCTGCACCTATGCTACTTTCATTCGTAGACCAATATTCACGTATGGTTTTTTCTACTACGATTAATGGTTATGAAGGGACGGGACGTGGCTTTGAAGTTAAATTTAAAAAACAGCTTTACAAGAAAAGACCAAACACTCGTTCGCTTGAAATGAAACATCCAATTCGTTGGAGTAATAATGATCCACTAGAAGCGTGGCTTTCTTCTGTTTTTCTACTTAATCACGAGGAACAGTCAAACTCTTTATCAATTGATACGCCAATGACCACTATTGATTATCGTTGCATATCGGTGTCTCAATTAGTGAACCAAGATGCTCTTGCTCAATCTCTCTTTTCTCTTTTAGTATCGGCTCATTATCAAACCTCTCCAAATGATTGGATTTCATTATTAACCGATCCCACGTTGCGTTGTTGGATTGGAATAGAAAAGTCGACTAATAAGTTAGTTTGTTGCGCCTTGCTTTCTAAAGAGGGAGAGTTAGATCTTGATATTATTAATGCAGCTCAACTTGGTAAGCGACGCCCAAAAGGTCATTTAGCAGCAATATCATTAACTCAAACATTATGTATTGATGAACCAGCATTTCAATCGAGTATTCGTGTTATGCGTATTGCTGTCGACCCGAGTTATCAGCAGCGTGGTATTGGGTCCAAATTTATTAATGCGATAGAAAATAATTACAAAGCCAAAGGTGTCGATTATCTTAGTACTAGTTTTGGCTCTACTGCGGAGTTAAACCATTTTTGGTATAAACTAAATTTTCATTTTGTACGTTTAGGAATATCGAAAGATAAAGCCAGTGGAACCCATTCCTTATTGGCAATAAAACCATTAAGCCACCGTGCATTTTCTTGGATATCTATAGGAAATGATTATTTTACTACTTCGTTTCCTGAACAATTAATGTCGACATTTTCAAGCCTTGATTATAACGACGTTCTTAGTCTTTTGAAGGGCGTATCATTTAAAGAGAAATTATCGCCTCTTATTAATAAAAAGCTGGAGACTTTTGCTTTAGGTGGACTTGGGTATGAGTTGCTGCAATATGAGCTTCGTTATTTCATTTTAAGTCATCTATCTGCTCTTGCTCTTTTATCTGAGGCACAGAAGAAGCTTGCGGTAACTAAGATTCTTCAAGTAAAACAGTGGTCAGTAGTTTTAGAAGAGTGCAACTTAATAGGAAAGAAAAACGCAGAGTTACAACTAAGAGAACTTATTAAATCTTTGCTAACTAATTTACAGTGTAAATCGTAAACCCTCTATATCCCATTACTATGATTTACAGTGTAAATTGAAGATATCATCTCTATTCAATTTACACTGTAAATTCACAGCACCGAATACCTCATAATGCTTTAGACTTCAAAATATAATTAATAAACCTTAGTGACTTACGATGAAATACGATATTCTAATGTAATCGAAATGTTATTCATTGACGTTGTAATCTAGGGAATTGGAAATGAATGAGAAGGGATTAAACCGCCTTAATAAAGAAGAGCTTGAGTTCGTTGATGATAAAACAGCAGCGCTACTTCTTAATACCCCAACAAACGCTAAAGTTATCTTATGGATTATTGTTGTTTTCTTTTGCATCGCAGTTGCTTGGGCTTCTTGGGCAGAAATAGATAAGGTCACTGTTGGCCAAGGAAAAGTTATCCCATCATCTCAGTTGCAAGTAGTTCAAAACCTCGAAGGTGGGTTAGTCAAAGAAATGTTGGTTAAAGAAGGTGATCAAGTTACTAAGGGTCAACAGTTATTATTAATTGATGATACTCGTTTTCGTTCTGATTTTAGAGAAAGAAAAAAACAGCTGATTAACCTTACCGCAAGTGCAATGCAATTATCTGCATCAATGGACAGTATTTTAATTCAAGATGTGAACAGTAAAAAGCGTTGGAAAGACTCTGTCATTATCTCAACTGACAAATTAAAGTTTGATGAAGAGTTTTCAAAAGAAAATCCAATTGTAGTCAAACGCCAAATCGCTGAATACAAAGCGGACATGAATAACTTAAAAAACCGTATTTATGTATTCGATCAACAAGTAAATCAAAAGCAACAAGATTTAGTCGAAATTAAAGCTCGTACGAGAAACTTGCAAGCAAGCTATGGGCTGGCAAAAAAAGAGTTAGATATTACTAAACCTCTCGCTGATGAAGGGGTTGTACCTCGTATTGAGTTATTGAAACTTCAAAGACAAGTGAACGATACCAAACGTGAGTTAACTTCTACGCAATTAAAAATTCCAGTTTTAACATCCGCGATTCAAGAGGCTGTATTGAATCGTATTGATGCAGCACTTAAGTTTCGTTCAGAGCAACAAGAAAAATTAAATACGACTCAAGATAAATTGTCAGCATTGACTGAATCTCAAGTTGGGTTAAAAGATAAAGTGAATCGAACGGTTGTGCTGTCTCCTGTAACTGGAACGATTAAAAAAATATACATCAATACGGTGGGTGGAGTGATTCAGCCAGGTATGGATCTTATTGAAATAGTACCAACCGAAGATACACTTTTAATTGAAGCCAAAATTGCACCACAAGATATTGCTTTTTTAAGACCTGGCTTACCAGCGATTGTAAAATTCAGTGCGTATGATTTTACTCGTTATGGTGGATTAAAGGGGACATTAGAACACATCAGCGCAGATACGATTCAAGATGAAGAAGGCAATAGCTTTTATTTAGTTCGTGTTAGAACATCACAAGAAGACTTAGCAAAGAAAACTCAGTTTTATATTATTCCTGGAATGACAACTACGGTTGATATTATTACAGGAAAACGAACAATTTTGGATTATTTAGTAAAACCAATAGTTCAAGTTAAAGGTTCAGCGCTAAAAGAGTAATGTGCAACATAGGGAGTGTATTAAATAGTGAAAACAAGATGGTTATTCATTATCCCTTTTGCCATATTTTCTCTAACTTCTATTGCTTTAACAAAACAAGATAATATTTGGATTAAAGCAGTAAAAAAAGAATATGGCGACAGGGCAGCAAGGCGAGTGAATGCATGGCGTGAACTCATTTCAGAATTAGATGGAAAAAAAGAAAAAGAGCAATTAGCTGAAGTTAATCAGTTTTTTAATCAATTGTATTTTGTTAATGATATTGATTTATGGGGAAAGGCTGATTATTGGGCAACGCCTCTTGAATTCTTAGGAAGTAACGCGGGTGATTGTGAAGATTTTACGATAGCAAAATATTTTTCGCTTTTAGAGTTAGGCGTACCAGATAAAAAATTGCGATTGATTTATCTTAAAGCATTGGAGCTTGATCAGTTTCACATGGTACTGGCTTATTATCCAACCCCCTCATCAGTACCATTGATTTTAGATAATATAGATAAAGAAATTAAACCAGCGACAGAACGAACCGATCTATTACCTATTTATAGTTTTAATGGTCAGCATCTATGGCTAATGAAAGGTAAAGGAAACGGACAGCAGGCAGGAGAATCATCTCGATTAAGTTTATGGAATGATTTAAGAGCAAGAAATGAAGGCCTGAGATTAAACCACCCAATTATAAATTATGATGAGTAGTGATATGACATTATATAAACAGCTAGTTTCATGGATGACAGTTGTCTTTTTACTATTGATGATCTCTGTCTTTGCAATAGAGTTTCGCAATACACAAACTTTTTTAGAAAATCAACAGCGTTCAGAGGTGAACAACTCCATAAATACAGTTGGCTTAGCTCTTGCTCCATACCTAGAAAATGAAGATAAAGTGTCTGCTGAGTCGGTAATTAATGCTCTATTTGATGGTAGTTATTATTCGGCGGTACGTTTAACTCTATTTAATACTGATGATGAAATCGTACGTGTTTACCCTATTACTATAGATAGCGTACCTAAATGGTTTTCTGACTTACACTTATTTAGAACCATTTCAGAAAGCCGTATTATCACGAGTGGTTGGTTACAATTAGCTGAAGTCGAGATTGTGACTCACCCTGGTTATGCGTATCAACAACTCTGGAATGCGTTAACGCAACTTGCGACGACCTTTCTTATCGTTATTGCCTTAGGGGTTATTATTATTTCTATTGTTGTAAGGCGAGCTTTATCACCTTTGCAATCTATCATCATTAAAATGAAACAAGTGGCTGAAAATAATTTTAGTGGTGAATTACAACAGCCGAAAACAAAAGATCTTGAAGCGGTTATTAATGGCATTAATTCAATGTCTGCCCAAATAGCACAAAGCTTTCAATCACAAGCAAAAGAAGCTGAAAAACTAAGAGACAAGGTTTACCTTGATCCTATCTCTGGATTAGGTAATCGTGCTTTTTTTATGGCTCAATTAAATACATGGTTAGCAGAATCAGCAAAGGGAGGGGTTGCCTTATTCAGAGTTAACTTTATTAATAAAGTCTATGAAGAAGAAGGCTATGAAGCGGGTGATGCTAAAGTTAAAGAGTTGTCTGATTTATTGAAAGTAACTTTGCCATCAACGAATGTAATTTTGACTCGTGTAAACGCTTGTGAATTTGGTTTTATCTTTCCAAGTATCGAAGAAGAAGAATTAAAAATAGCGGCAGATAACATAATTGCTTATACACAAGACATAAAGGGTGATCCAACCGCAACTGCACCGATTGATGCTGACTTAGGGGTTGTGTTTAATGAATCAAGAAAGACAACGACAGATATATTATCTTTGGCGGATAACGCATTAACCCAAGCGCATTCGCATCCTGAGTTAGCTTACGGCTATATTGCAGATGAAAGCGCACATGAACTAATGGGTAAACAGCAATGGAAGCAGTTTGTGGATGAAGCGATTAATGAACATTTATTTGATTTCACATTGCAGTTAGCTACCACTCATCTTGGGGCTGTCTTTCATCAAGAAGTTTTTTCTGCTATCGAAAAAGACAATCAACGTTACTCGGCTAATCAATATCTCCTTGCATTAGATCAGCTTAACGAGACAACACCGTTTGACCAATTCGTTATTCGAACCATGATCGAACGAATTATTGCGGAAGAGATAACACAACCTGTTGCAATAAACTTAGCGAATAGAAGTATAGAGAATCCAAGTTTTGTTCGTTGGTTAACTAATACGTTAAGAAAAAATAAGTCGATTGCTTCTTTGTTACATTTTGAAATTCAAGAAACGTCTTTTATCGAAAATGAAGATCATACGGCGTTGTTATGTAATGTTATTCGCTCTTTTGGTGCCGAATTTGGTGTTGATAATTTTGGCCGAAATTTTGAATCACTTGAATATCTTAAAGTATTTAGACCTAAATATGTGAAGTTAGATTACTTATTTACTCATCAGTTAAATGATGAAAAACAACGTTACATTTTAGCGTCAATTTCAAGAACGGCACAAAATTTAGGAATTACAACAATCGCATCACGAGTTGAAAATAAAGAGCAATTAGAGTTGCTTTCAGAGCATAATGTGGATGTTTTCCAAGGCTTTTTTATCAATGAAAAAGTAAAAGGTAAATAGAATGAAAGATCCCTTATTGCATTCATTGTGTTATGTCGGTCGCTATTACGGCCAAGTTAACTCACCAGAAGCCTTGATTAATGGTTTACCTTTGCAAGACGGTAAGCTAACGCCTTTTCTCTTTTCTCGAGCAGCAGAGAGAGCGGGTTTAGTTGCGAAAGAGAATCAAGCAGAATTACTGAGAATACCTAAGCTTGTATTGCCTGCAGTACTTTTGCTTAAAGGAGGTGAGTCTTGTGTTTTGATTGGGTTTGATGCTGAAAACACTCAAGCTGAAATTATCTCTGCAAATTCAGACATGATGCCTATCTCTATTTCTACTGAAGAATTAGAGTCTCAATATATTGGGCGTTATTTCTTACTAAAAAAGCAATTTAGATATGATGCTCGTTCACCGGAGATCTTAAAAAAACGCGAAGGACATTGGTTCTGGAGTACACTATTTGAGTCGAAACATATTTATCGAGATGTGTTTATAGCATCTATCCTGATTAATATATTTGCTATCGCGACACCTATGTTTACCCGTCTAGTATACGATAAAGTGGTGCCAAATTTGGCATTTGAATCACTATGGGTTTTAGCTTCTGGTATTTTTGTCGTTTTTGTTTTTGACTTCATATTAAAGTATGTACGAGGCTACTTTATTGATGTCGCCGGGAAAAAGTCCGATGTATTGATTTCTGCTAAGTTGTTTCAAAAAGTACTAGGGATCCGAATGGAGGCAAGACCTCCCTCTGTAGGAGCCTTTGCAAGGCATCTTCAAGAGTTTGAATCAATAAGGGAGTTTTTTACGTCCGCTACAATAGCGTCATTGATTGATTTACCTTTTGCGTTGCTCTTTTTATTCGTTATTTACTTAGTAGCAGGTCCAATTGTTTTGGTTCCTATTGTTGGTATTGTTTTATTACTTATTCATGCCGCAATCATACAAGGACCATTAAAGAAAACAATTGAAGAAGGCTCAAGACTGGCATCCCAGAAATACGCGAATTTAATTGAAAGTTTAGTAGGTCTAGAAACATTAAAGCTATTTAATGCACAAAGTCAGTTTCAGTATCGATGGGAAGAAGCCGTCACTCATATTTCTAATTGGAGTATCAAAAGTCGTCGTATTACAGATTCAATTCAAAATATGGCTGGCTTTGTACAACAAGCAGTAAATATAGGGATGATTATCGTTGGTGTTTATCTTATTGCTAATGGTGATTTAACGATGGGTGCTTTAATTGCTTCAACAATGTTGAGTGGTAAGGCAATAGGACCATTAGTGCAAATATCTTTGCTATCAACAAGATACAACCAAGCTAAATCGTCAATGACTATCATCGAAGAGTTAATGGCTATGCCAGATGAGCAAGAAGAAGATAAGCGTTATATCCATCGACCTGTTTTACAAGGGAAGATTGAACTTGATAAAGTAAGTTTTAATTATCCAGAATCACAGGTAGCTGCAGTTCGAGATATAAGCCTTACGATTAATCCGGGAGAGAAAGTTGCTATTATCGGAAGAATAGGCTCAGGAAAAACAACATTAGAACGTCTCATAATGGGCCTGTATCAAGCGACAGCAGGTTCTGTTCGAATAGATGATACAGATATCTCCCAACTTCACCACGTGGACGTGAGACGTAATATAGGCTGTGTACCGCAAGATATTACTCTGTTTTATGGTTCCATCAGAGATAATATTACGTTGGGCCGTGAGCTGTCCGATGATGCTGAAATGATGGATGCAGCCAACCGTGCTGGAGTTACGGCATTTACTCAACAAGATCCAGCAGGTTTAGAGCGCCAGGTGGGTGAAGGTGGTTTATTGTTATCTGGTGGCCAGCGTCAATCCGTTGCGATAGCTCGAGCGTTAATAGGTCGCCCTCCAGTACTATTAATGGATGAGCCGACGAGCAGTATGGATAATCGCTCAGAAATGCTGTTTAAAAACCAGTTGTCACATTTAAAGCCGTCTGAAACCTTGATTCTGATAACACATAAAACATCAATGCTAGATATTGTTGATCGTATTATTGTTATGGAGAAGGGGCATATTATTGCTGATGGGCCTAAAAATCAGGTTCTAAATGAATTGAAAACAGGCAAAGTGAAGGCAGCAAGCTAGTATTATTTATCTCATAATGAAAAGGCAGCCAGTGAAATGGCTGCCTTTTTTCTATTTAATTAAAAATTTATTCAGATGAGTATGAAGCGGAATATTATTTTTTCTTACGAGTGAATATGTTCCATTCGTTAATTACATCCCCTTTAAATCCAACAACGCTAGCAACAACTCGGCGATTTAGAGCGTGGCTTACTGCTGAATCTCCTTTTGCTGTTAATTGTGTATCACCAAAACCGACAGTTTCAATTCTATCTGGGTCTACACCGTATTCGATTAATGCGATACGTACAGCAGAAGCGCGTAATTTTGATAAGTGGATATTATATTCGGCGTTTCCTTGTTGACTCGCAAAGCCCTGCAGCTGAATTGAGGTATCAGGGTATTCACCAAGAAACTCGGCCATGGTTCGGATCTCTGTTTTAAAGATTGGAGAGATCTCTGAAGAGTCATTCGCAAACAGGATCTTTAGATCTTTTTTATCAGAGTGTTCTACATATTCAGCACAACCATCGTTATCTATTTCCGCACCACGCGGTGTTCCCGGGCAAATATCTCGAGCATTAATAACACCATCATAATCATCATCTTTAAGATCTGCGATTTGATCTGATTTTGGTGTTTCCATGTAATCTTTATCACCTGATACACAGGCTGTTAAGAAAAGGCTTGCAATAAGTACGGGGTAAATTGAAGTTTTCATGCTTATTTGTCCTCTTCTTCAGATTGTTTAGAGTCCCATTCTTTTGGTGTATCTATGAGTAATGAAGGTAGAAGCGTTCCTGTTGCATGCAACACTCTGTATTTAGCGAATTGTTCTGCGTAGTGAGCATCTAAATAAGACTTACGCGCTTCAAATAATTCGTTCTCTGTGTTTAATAGATCAAGTAACGTTCGCTTACCGATTCGGTATTGCTTCTCATACGCTATGACAGTATCTGAGGCTGCATCAACGTGATCGGCTAAAAATTCTTTTTGTTGTAACGTAAGATCAAGCGCACTCCATGAAAGACGGAATCCTTCTTCTACATTACGATAAGCACTATCTCTAAGATCTTTTGCCATATTTAGTTGGTAAGCACTTTTATCAGACTGAGCACTATCGCTTCCGCCATTATATAAGTTATAGCGCATACGTATCATGGCAGAGAACTCATCACTATTACCCTCTATACCGCCAGCATCATCTCGCCATGTTTGAGCCGCTTCAAAAGAGAATGTTGGATAATTAGTGCTCTTAGATTGAGCGTATTGATATTTTGCCGCTTTAATATCAGATTGAGCAGTCAAGATCACTGGGTGATATTCAAAAGCACGTTCGATACCTTCTTGCTGACTTAAAGGCAGCGTATTAGCATCTGCTCTTGGGTAGATTAGAGCTTGAGGTGGTGAACCTACAATTTGAGTAAACACCGTGTGTGTATCAAATAGGTTATTTTGAGCGGCAAGTAAATTACCATGAGCTCGAGCTATACGAGCTTCTACTTGAGATACATCGGCTGTTGAGCCGATACCTGATGCAGCTCTTTTTTTAATGTCTTTATATATCTTTTTATGGATAGCTAAATTGCTTTCTGAAAGTGCTAAGATTTCAGTGGCTTTTACTGCATCTAAATAGACTTGTGATACATCAAGTGCTTTATTTTCAGCTAGAGACATAAGTTGTAAACGCGCAGATTCTGATTCAGCTTCTGTCCGGTCCATGTCATTAATGGTATTAGAACCATCCCAAATTAATTGGGTTAAGGATAGGGTCGCATCTTTTCTTATTAAGTCGGTAGAATCGCCGCCTGCTGACTCCGCATCATTAATATTCTCATAACCGATGCCTGCATCTAAATCAATCGACGGTAGGTAATTACCTGACACACTCTCACTATCAGCAACAAAACTTAAATATGAGTTATATGCTTTTTTTACTTCTGGGTTTGTTGTTAGCGTTTGAGATATGGCTTGCTCTAAGGTTTGAGCCTGAGTCGATACGCTCAAAACAAGCAAGCTACTGTAAGTTGCCAGTTTCATCCATTTCAAAGTTGTTCTCCTTGTTATCGTACTCTTATAAACCACAAATTAAGACGATATGTAATTGTATAAACAATTTAACGATAACGAAATGTCATGGGTTTGTTTTGTTGTTGTTTGTTTACTGGAAATGCTACGTTATTAAAATATAAAAAGCAAAAATTAACCTATTGAAATATGGTAAATAATACTCTGTCATAAGTTAAATAAAAAAAAATTGACGAGCTTTGAAAAATGAAAATAAAAAAGCAAATATATACCGTCTCATAAATGAGAGTAATTTAAGTTTATTTTTATAAAAAAAATTTTTTGTTGTTTTTTGTCGATAACATTTACAAATTTTATGGCATGAGTATCACATTTGTGATGCGGTACATAAAAATGAGAATAAATCAGTAATAGGACCACTTTGTTACGCCATTTTCAGGTTTTTCGCTGCTTTCATGTTGTGGTGATATTGTTATTAATATGATAAATTTACTGCAATATATTACTAGTTGTTAGTTGAAAGATAATTAGTGTGAATAAATGGATTTGGGGATTTTGTCATGGCTGAAAATACATCAACAAACGCAGAGCAGATAATTGTTATTGATAAAAATGGTAACTTAAAGCTAATTGCTCCAGGTGAAAAGGTGCTACCCGGGGAAATTATTGTTGAAGGTTCTTCTGGTAGCCTAGTGGTTAACAGTGTTGATTTACCAGAAGAAAGCGATGACATTGATGCAATACTAAGTGCAATTGTTGATGGCCAAGATCCTAGTCTTATCGCAGATGCTCCCGCTGCCGGTGAAGGTAACGGTTCAAGTTTGACTACATCAACAGAGATTGAACGTATTGGAAAAAGTACTATTGCTGAAACAAGTTTTGATACTTCTTCATTAGAGTCTGTTGGGCTATCGAAAACACAAAGTTTAACATTATTAGAGCAATATAAGGCATATAGAGAGACTGGAGAGTTTCAAATTCCAGATTCAAGTAATGGCTTAGTTAAAACCGCGCCGACTTTATCTATTCAAGAAGTTGATGAAAATGGCGTGATTAATGAAGAACGTGCAGAAAACGGTATTCAAGTAGAAGTAACTCTACCAATAGGCACCGAAGAAGGTGACAAAGTTGAGTTACATGATGGTGACGGGAAGGTGGTTGGCGAGCATCTAATTACTGAAGATGATATTACAAATGGCAAGGTAGAAATCACTGTACCAACTCCGACCCCAGATGGAAGCTATGAATACGTAGCTGATATTACAGATCCAAGCGGTGATAAAGGCCCAAGGTCTAGTGAAGTAGAGTTTGAGCTGGATACGACGGCGCCTGGTGATGGCGAAGGTGACAACGGTAGTGATGTTGCACCAACGGTTCTTATCGATTCCGGCGATGATGACATCATCAATGCCGATGAAAAAGACGCGGGTGTTACGGCAACAATCACGCTGCCAGAAGGTACGAACATTGCTGAAGACAGTGTGGTTGTAACCTTCTCAGATGGCACAACAGACACCATTAAACTGTCAGAGATTACCGTCACCGACGGTAAGTTCAGCGTAACGATCCCAGCGGCAGCGATAGTGGATGGTCAAACAACAGAAGTGAGTGCGATCGTTGTTGACGCGGCAGGCAATGAGTCAGCGACGGGCAGCGATACGGCAGGCGTGGATTTGGTTGCCCCTGGTGATGGCGAAGGCGACAACGGCGGTGATGTAGCACCAACGGTTCTTATCGATTCTGGCGAAGATGACATCATCAATGCAGCGGAAAAAGACACGGGTGTTACGGCGAGTATTGAGCTACCTGAAGGTACAGATCTGACCGCAGACAGCCTAGTTATTTCAATTAATGGCGGTGAGCCACAAACAATCAAACTGTCGGATGCAACGTTCGATGAGAGTGGCAAAGTTGTGGTTTCTATTCCAGCAAGTGCCATCGTAGATGGTACGCCAGTGAAGGTTGACGCGATTGCTGTTGATGTCGCTGGCAATGAGTCAGCTACGGGCAGTGATACGGCAGACGTTGATTTAGTGGCGCCTGGTGATGGCGAAGGCGACAACGGCGGTGATGTTGCACCAACGGTTCTTATCGATTCCGGCGAAGATGACATTATCAATGCCGATGAAAAAGACACGGGTATTACGGCAACAATTACGCTGCCAGAAGGTACGAACATTGCAGAAGACAGTGTGGTTGTAACCTTCTCA
>NZ_JARACR010000070.1:0-2658 GCF_028765505.1 Aliivibrio sp. A6
GCAAGGAGGCATTATGAAAAAAGCTTATCTGTTCGATTGGGGTGACACTTTAATGGTCGACTTTCCAAATGCTCAAGGAAAAATGTGTGCTTGGGAAACAGTTCAAGCCGTAGATGGTGCGTTGGAAATGTTAGCTTCGCTATCCCAGAAAGGACATTTGCTTTATGTGGCAACTGGTGCAGATGATTCCAGTGCTCAGGATATTGAATTGGCATTTGAACGAGTAGGGTTGTCTCAATTCATTTCAGGCTATTTCTGTAAGTCAAATATTGGTTTATCAAAAGGTAGTTCTGAATTTTATCAAAGAATAACGAATAAGTTAGGAGTTGAACCTAGTCAACTTACAATGGTTGGTGATTCACTTGAAAAAGACGTTATTTCAGCGATAGAGGCTGGTTTAAATGCGGTTTGGTTTAGCTCTCGAGGTTTGGAAAAAGAAAGTCACTCCAATTTTAGAACGATCTCTCAGCTTCATGAGTTAAGCATATAACAAATGCATCAACACGATTTGCTACATTCGGCGTTGTCAGTTTGCCTTTAGTTTCAGTGATTAAGGCGGTAAAATTCAGGTAAGTCTGTATCGTAGCAAACGTGTTATGCAGGCGTTACACGAACTCTAAGATCGCAGTTTTTTGGCTCAGTTCAGCGATTGAGCCGTTAGTTTTTTAGGCGTGAAAGTAGGGTGGATTTCCTTTTTCTTTGTTGCCTTTTAGTTTCCGTTTCATCAGGTTCGGCATTGAACTATTATTGCCTTAAATTCAGGCGTTTCAGAAGCTAATTTACGCTTCAATTGTTCTTTGGCTATGCCTCATTTTATCCTGCATCAGTGTTTTTCTCTCAGCATTTTCAATCCCAATTGTGGTTAGGACATTTGGTTTATCAGTTCCAAACTTGCTGAAACCAAATTGTACAAATGGCGTAAGAAAAAGGGATTGTTTCGTTTCACAGTTATTGCCGTTGAAGTGATATTTTGCTCGCTTAATTGAGCCAGTCTAATTAAACTCAGTTTACAGTAAGTCTTGGTAAATCAATTCTTTACCAAGTTAATGGAAGCGTTGACAAAGATCGTGTAACAAATGCATCAACACGATTTGCTACACTCGGCGTTGTCATTTTGCCTTTAGTTTCAGTGATTAAGGCGTTAAAATTCAGCTAGGTCTGTATGGTAGCAAACGTGTTA
The DNA here is from genome assembly GCF_028765505.1 of Aliivibrio sp. A6. Lineage (NCBI taxonomy): Bacteria > Pseudomonadati > Pseudomonadota > Gammaproteobacteria > Vibrionales > Vibrionaceae > Aliivibrio > Aliivibrio sp. A6. The sequence goes on from NZ_JARACR010000070.1 coordinate 1,181, forward strand.
TGCAGGCGTTAGGTGTTTTGTGGCAATCATCAGTTTAAAGAGGGTGTTAAGTTGGGTAAAAAGAAACGGAAAAAAATAAAATATGATTTAGTTAAAACTCTTAGCCCTATAACATTCCCTTTAGTGTATGAGGAATTAATTAGACCTCTTTATATAAAAGCTTGCCAAGGCTCACATCACCTTTGGGATAAGATAGCTAATTTTGACGAATTTAAAGATAATGAAGAACTAAGAGAGGAATTTTATCGTTCAGCTAATCAAGGCATGATGTCTGCTCAGGATGATATAGTTGCAATTGTTCAAAGTGAAGAAAAACTTGATTATCCGAAAGAACTCCTACTTAGGGGGATCGCTGATGCAATAGCTTGGCAGCTATTAGGGCATCAACTAGCTCATGCAAGACATTTTTTTAAATATATATCCCAGCCTGACCTATATAATAGTAATTTTGAATCTGTTGTTTTTGCTTCAAAGGAGTTCATTCAAGAAAAGCAAAATGCGGTATCATTAATTTCAGATTTGACGTCATTTATACAAGTGGGAGACCTGCTTATATACGAGCCAGGAAGTGGACTAACGATTGCTGAAGTTAAAGAGGGGGCTATGAATGCTAAAATTGGCAACTTTATGAAATTCTATATGCAATCTCAATGTGATAAAGCTTTATATGATTTCGTTAATCAAGAAGGCGAGAAAACAGTTAAGCAGATGCAACGAATGTCACGTCAAGCGAGTAGAATGGCTCACGTTACATCTGTCCTTCGTTCCGGGAAAAGCGTCGACCCTGACACGAATCAAGAAATTAATATTCCAGCGCCTTTTTTCCCCATAAAGACTTGGGATGAGCGTCTTGTTAATACTTTAGAGCAAGCCAATACTAAAGGTTGGGCAATTGACGTTATTGATAATTGTTTATTTTTAGGTATTTATGCATCAGAAGATGCATATTCAAAAGGTCACATTATATTTAATACTTGGTTCGATGGAATGGGAGGGTCTCCTGATTGCCCAAGAGCGCTATTAATTGATTGTATGAAACTGCCTTTAGCTCTCCCTATTTTTAGTCGCGATATTCCAGATGAATATAAATTTGATATTCTGTTCGGACGAAAACAAGTATGTATGGGAATATGCATTGAATCGTTATTGAATGAGTGTAAAAAATCTGGTTTGTCAACTCGATTTGCAACTAATAAAGAACGAGGACGTTTAGATAAAACTGGTAATAGGCCGTATAAGTACAAAGGCAATGTAGTATTCATTAGTAATGGACGTACAGAATTACCCTTGATGGATGGTGTATTTTTACGCATTATGTTTCATGGGCAAAGTCCAGTATCAATAATTAAGACTCTTCTAGATAGTACTGAGGAATACACCTAACAATCGCATCAACACGATTTACTACACTCGGCATCTCAGGTTGTCGGGTGTTTCTCGTTTTAAGGCGTCAAATTTAAGTATAATTGCATAGTAGT
>NZ_JARACR010000071.1:0-2478 GCF_028765505.1 Aliivibrio sp. A6
GCCCTCAGCACTTTAAGCACTAAGGGCAATAACGTTATGTCGAATGAGAGTTTCTAACTAACCGTGTTTATCACCATTAATTAAAATAACGTTGTTCTTCGTTGGGTTGACGGTACATCATAAACCTGGCCTTGGTTTTTCATGCGCTCCATCTTTTTCAAATCTAATTTTAATTCAGTTACATAACTGTCACCAACGGGGTAAGTTCTTACCACTTCAGCTCCGCGGATAATACCATCAACACCAGCTGAGGTTGTTTCCTCTCCTAGCTGTTGATCATTCATCTCAACTTTGCCGCTGATACGCATACCATACACTTGCTCAGCTAACTCTCTATAAGCATCAACCTTAGAAGCACGCATTGCACGCATACGTTTTTCATCCATATTTTTTCCAGCTTGCTCACTAATGCTAGCGTAACCGACCGCGGTCAAGTGATCACTTTCACGCATGACACCAATTGGTTGGCAACCAACTAATACTAATAGAGCTAATAAAAACCAATGTTTCATATCTGCTTCTCCTATGGACGTAGGATAATGGTATGACGCTCTGCTTTTTGAACATCAGAACGAATAATCACACCATCTTCCATACGCACTGTATTTAGTGTGTCTAAATCACGGCCAATTCTATCCGCCGGAAGGAACCCTTGTGCCGATGCGACAACAACTCGAGTTTGCATACCAATAACACGAGCGTTAATTAACACCCCGCCATCTTGACGAAGCATTGTACCCGTTAGTACGTAATCAACTTGCTGCTCTTGAACTAATTCTTTCCAATCACGGCTAAAAGCAAAATCACCTTGTTGAGTAACTCGGATATTGCCCGTTGTTTTATAATCAATAACTTTAAAGCCACGGCGCTGAAGCTGGAAAATAAAGCTCTCAGTTACTGAATTGCCTAACCAGTTTGTTTGATCCATTTGTTGTAAATCAACAAAAGACGTAATGGCAATTGGTGAACGAGCTGATAACGTCGTATTTGATGTTACTAACTGCTCAGTTAAACTTTCAATGAAGTAATCCATTGTATGTCTCGGCGTATCCGCCAACATAAAAGGACTGCCATTATAAGGTTCTTTACCATTATAAATTGGTGAGTAGGCGCACGCACTCATCACCATTGATAGCAGGATTACAACTAATACTCTCATTCTATTATCTCCAGATAATGTTTTAATATACTTATTGGTTAAGCGTCAAATTCAAACTAGGAACAAAACTTGCAATAGTTTATGAAACGCAATTTGTAAGTACTTTTATCAATCAACAAATATTAGTTAGCAAATTTCATACCCATTTGGCAGATATCAGCAATGAAAAATATATTATTATTACTTACCTCAATATTAACAATGAGTTACGCGCTACCTTCAAAAGCTGAATGGTTTGAAGTAACTGGCTCTGCAAGTGTATTAACTAGCAAAAGTGCGGCAAGATCACATGCACTAGAAGATGCCGCTTACCAAGCGATGCTGTTTTCAGGGGCTGATATTAGCCGCTTAAAAGATTTAAAAACCTTTTTAGAAAATGATGAAAAGCACTATCAGTTCAGTGGAAGTGAAATTCGCAGTATTGAAGTAATAAAAGAGAAGAAGAAAAACGGTAAGATCTATATCACGACTCGAATTGATATCTACCCTTCGGCAAACAGTTGCCATATTGGGCAATATAAGAAAACCTTTATGACCAGTGAGATCACAATCGACTCACCGCAACAAGCAGTAATGGGTAAGGTATATCAATTAGGTGAAGATCTAAGTACGGTCTTTTCACGCCAACTCGATAAAGAATCACAAAGCTTTGTTTCTGTTGGTAATTCTCATATTCGTATTGATAAGCGTCAACCAGACGTTGTCAAAATGATTGCTGATGATCATGGCGCACAATACATTTTCTCAGGAAATATCACCGATTTAAGTGCGACTGTTGAGCAAAACTTACTTAAAAAAGACACGATAAATAGACAATTTGCCATTGAAGTTGCTGTATTAGATGGCAAAACAGGCCAAACCGTTTATAACAATAATTACCGTGAAGTCGCACAGTGGGACTTTCCTAAAACCAGTGAAGTTGATACTCAAAGTGCTCGTTTTTGGACTTCAGCTTTCGGTGAAATGGTGCTTAGAGTTAACCGAGATATGATGCTTGATTTGGAAAACCAATTCGCATGTAAAATGACGCTACCTCAAATTGTCAGCATCAATAATAATCGTATATCGATGGATCTAGGTCGCATTCACGGCGTTAAGAAAGGCGATAAATTAGAACTTTGGCATACAGGCTCATTTATTGATCAGAACGGTTTGCCGCGTAATAAAGTATCTAAAACAGAAATTACACTAACCGTTGCTCGTGTGTATGAGCAAAATGCTGAGCTAACTATCGATCAACCACAATTGCTTAACAGTATTCAAATTGGGGATGTAATGCATAAAGTCGACATTAAATAGATTCAATGACGTCTTTTCTT